>JAABQW010000018.1 GCA_011391275.1 Betaproteobacteria bacterium | reverse complement strand
CGGCAGTGCCGCGGTCGAGGAGGCCGCGAAGAAGGCGGGCCACGAGGTCGAGGTGCCCTTCTCGCCCGGCCGCACGGACGCCTCGCAGGAGCAGACCGATGTGGAGTCGTTCGCCGTGCTGGAACCGAAGGCGGACGGCTTCCGCAACTACCTGCGTGCGGGCCTGAAGACCCCGGCCGAGGAACTCCTGCTGGATCGCGCCCAGTTGCTGACGCTCACCGCGCCGGAAATGACCGTGCTCGTCGGTGGCATGCGCGCCCTGGGTGCCAACTTCGGGCTGTCGAAGCACGGTGTGCTCACCAGCGCGCCCGGGACGCTCACGAACGACTACTTCGTGAACCTGCTCGACATGAACATCGAGTGGCGGCCGTCTTCGACCGAAGGGATCTACGAAGGGCGTGAGCGCTCGTCCGGCCAGGTCAAGTGGACCGGGACCCGGGTCGACCTCGTGTTCGGCTCCAACTCCGAGCTGCGGGCGCTGGCCGAGGTCTATGCCTGCGACGACAACCGGCGGAAGTTCGTGAACGACTTCGTCGCGGCCTGGAACAAGGTGATGAACCTGGATCGCTTCGACCTGGCGTGATCAGCCGGATGTCCGGTCAACGACCCGCAACAGGAAAGCCCCGCAGGCGCGGGGCTTTTCTTCGCCATGACACAGAGCAGCTTTCATGAAGTGATCAGGCCGCCACAAGTTGCCCAAGCGGCTGCATGTGCGCGAGTTCTTCGCGCAACTTCTGCTCAGCTCGCCACAGGTCGTACCTGGACTGCATGTCCATCCACAACCGCGGGCCATTGCCAAGCAACGTTCCCAGGCGGAGTGCCATCTCCGCTGTGATACCACTGCGCTCGGCGAGGACCGCGTGCAGCGTCTGGCGCGAGACACCCAGCAAGCGGGCAAATGCGCTCACCGACATGCCGGGAAGCTGCGGCAGCACGTCTTCGCGAAGTATCGCTCCAGGATGGGTGGGACTACGCTTCCGCATGTTCGACTCCTAGTGATAGTTCTCGAGATCGAGCCTGAGAGCGTTCTCGCCCTCCCACTCGAATGTTATGCACCACGGACCGTTCACGTGCACGCTGTAGCGCCTTGGCTTGCCGCGAAACGGATGGAAGTCAAAGCCGGGGATATTCAATGCCTCCGGTGTCTTGGCCGCATCGATGGCGTCAAGGCGACGCAAGGCGCGCGCGGCCAGGGCCGGTTGAACCTTGGAGCTTTTTCCCTTCTCGAACAGCTCCTCGAGGCCTTTGTGCAGGAACGATACGATCATCCCATAGTGTAAAGTCTATCTTTACACCTTGCAAGCGGCCAGGCTCACTGCCCTACAAGTCGCCCTTCTCGGCCGGGCGCACCGCCTGCGCCCCGTCGTCGGCCTCGACCAGTTCCGCGAGTCGCCGGCCGAGAATGCAGCTGATGTTGAAGTTGAGCTTGGCGACGATCCCGGGGAAGAAGCGCAGGTCGGCCGCGAGCTTGTCGCCATCGAAGCGCAGGACCGAGACGGGCACGAGCGCGCGAACGTCGGCGGTGCGGAGCGTGGCGCGGATGAAGCCGATCTCGCCCAGCACGTCCCCGGGCCTGAGCAGCGCCAGCCTGCGCTCGCCGCCGTGCTCGCGGCGCACCACCTCCAGCTCGCCGCTCACCACCAGGTACATGCTGCCGCCCATCGTGCCCTGCTCGACGAGGCGCGTTCCCGCGGCGACCTCGCGCAACTCCGAGATCAGGATCGCCTTTCGCACCTGGTAGTGCGTCATGCCCTGGAACAGCGGGCTGTTGTCGACCACCTCGCGCGGCACCTGCATGGCGAGGATCTCGTACAGGCCGACCAGGCGGATGCGCGACATCACCATCGGCACGAGCAGCAGGTTGGCGATGATCGAAAAGAGCATGGCGCAGGCCGCGAGCGCGCCGAACTGCGCCACGATGGTGAAGTCCGACAGCAGCAGCACGCCGAAGCCCAGCGCCAGCGCGAGGCTCGCCGCGACCACCGGCCCGGCCTCCACCCTCACGGTCTCGAGCAGCGCCTCCCCGTGGTCGGAGGTCCTGCGGCACAACGCGTTGTAGCGCAGGAACAGGCGTATGGCGCCGCCGATCGCGATGCCGATGGCGATCGCTGCCACCATCGCCGTGCCGGCGTTCAGCGGGATGCCGGCGAGCGCCATCACGACGAACATCAGCGCGACCGGCACCACACCCGGCACCAGCGCGACCAGCCCCCCCTTGAACGAGGTGAACATCAGCGACATCACCAGGAAGATCGCCGCCAGGAGGATGGTGGCCACCCGGACCTGGTCGCCGGGCAGGCGATCGGCCGCGGCGTTGACCATCAGGTTCTCCCCCGTCACCGAGCTGGCCATGTCGGGCCCCGCGATGTGGCGCACCACCTGGCGCAGTTCCTCGACGTGGCGGTTCAGCGTGGTCGAGTCCCTGACGTCGTGGCGCACCACGATGTTCGCGCGCCGGAAGTCCCGGCTCACGTAGGGCTCGAGGTCCCGGCGCTGGAAGAACAGCAGGCTTTGCGCCACCAGCTTGCGCGTCGCCGGCACGCGATAGGCCTCGGGGCGGCCGTCGTTCAGCTCGCGGTTCACCAGCGACAGTTCGTCCGCAAGCGACAGGCTGCGGTCGAAGATGGCCTGCCTGGCGACGAAGGCCTGGATGTCCACGAGCTTCTGCAGGTTCGGCGGGTCCTCGAATGCAGGCCCGTCGGCGGCTTCGAGCGTGATGTGGAACACCTTCACCCCGGCCATGTCGCGCTGGATGCGACTGGCGTCCTGACCCAGTCCCCGGTCGGCGCGCAGGAAGGCCAGCGGATCGTTCGTCACGTGGAGACGCGGCACCTGGTAGGCGAACGCCGCGACCAGCGCCACCGCGAGGGCGACCAGGTAGAAGACGGCGCGGCGGCGCACCTCGGCCAGCGCCCGCAATGCGAGGCCGGCCACCGGCCCCGCCCCGTCGCCGAAGCGCGCGCTCCCGACGCGCCGCGGCCCGGCGAACACCAGCAGCACCGGCACCAGCAGCAGCGTGATCGCGCCGTTGGCCAGGATGGCGAATGTGGCGGCCACCGCGAAGTCCCGCACCAGCGCGATGCCGGTGAACGCGTTGGCGGCGAATCCGATCGCGGCGGTGGCCGCCGTGAGCACTGCCG
Source organism: Betaproteobacteria bacterium (assembly GCA_011391275.1). Lineage (GTDB taxonomy): Bacteria > Pseudomonadota > Gammaproteobacteria > Burkholderiales > Usitatibacteraceae > FEB-7. The sequence continues at coordinate 6,024 of JAABQW010000018.1, read as the reverse complement.
GCGTGCCGAGAAGCGCCGCCATGTACCGGATGGCGGCTTCGCGATCGCCCTCTGCGGAACCCCCGAGCCCCTCGAAGTAGCCCTTCATCAGCGGCAAGCTCCCGGCCGCGCCGATCGCCACCACCAGCGGGGGCAGCATCGCGCCCAGGATGCCGATCGGAATGCCGGCGTGCCCCAGCATTCCCAGCGTCCACAGCAGGCTGAGCCCGGCGGTCGCCAGCGGCACCAGGGCCGCAAACAGGCTGCGGACGATCGCGAGCACGGCAAGGAACATCAGCGCCGCGGATACCGGCAGCAGCACCTTCAGGTCGTGCACGAGGCCGCGCTCGAACTCGAAGGCGATGCGCGGCGGCCCGACCTGCAGCACCTCGGCGAACGCGCCGCGCGCCGGCGCAAGCGCCTGTTCGATGGCACGGTAGGCGACGCGGTCGGCCTCCGGGTCGGCGCGTTCGCGCAGCGAGACGGTCAGCGCAACCGCATTGCCGTCGGCCGAGACCAGGTTGCGCAGTGCCAGCGGATCGGCAAGCGCGTTGCGGCGAGCGCTCGCGGCCGCCTCGACGTCCGCCGCCACGCCGGACAGCAACGGGCCGGCAGCCACGGTCCCGTCCACGCTGCGAAGGCTGCGCCGCGTGTAGAGGTCGTCGATGCGCTCCACCATGGGCAGCGCGGCGAGCGTGCGGTGCAGGCGCTCGAGCACCTCCAGCTTCCCGGGAGTCCACAGCGCTGCGTCGCGCACGTAGACGACCGTCCGGTTGTCCGAGCCGAACTCCCGGGTCACCCGCTGGTAGGCCTGGCGGTCGGCGCTGTCCGCCAGGATCAGCCGGTCGAAGCCGGTGTCGATCCGGACCTTCGGCACGCCCAATGCCGCCAGTACCGTGACCGCAAGCAGGCACAGCACCACGACGTAGCGGCGCTCCACGCAGGCGAGGACCAGCTTCCGCAGCATGTCGCGCGCCCCTTCCTAGGGCCCGAACGGCGCGTCGCCGCCGATGAGCAGGTGGCGACCCCCGGCCAGCCACTGCCTGGAGAAGATCTCGGCCGGCGCGTAATCGGGCGAGAACACGCGGCGCTCGACCTTGAGCAGCGTGCGGTGCCGCTCGGCGAAGTCTTCCATCAGGATCATGTCGGCCTGCCAGACGCCGGGCTCGACCTGCCTCGGGTCGCGGAAGCTCTGGCGAAGTGCAAGCGCGCCCTGCAGGTCGTGATGGTCGGTGCGCACGAGAAAGTGGTCGCCCTTGCGGACGAAGTGGCGGCGCGGGCCTCCCCCGATGCGGCTCCGCGCGCCTTCGACCGGCGTGGCGCGCACGACAAAGTGGATGCTGCGGTCGATTTCGGCGTCGGCTTCGCGCGCGTAGGTGAAATCTCCCGGCGCCTCCCCGAGCAGGTCGGCAAGCCGGAAGCCGCTGCCGACCAGCGGCATCGCGGCCGCCGTCCTGGCGGCCAGGCCGAGCGGCCTGCCGAGCGCCGGCAGGTGGACCTCGCCCTGCGCAGCCCCGGACGAGTCGCGCGTCACCAGGACGGCGGCGCCGCGCACGTCGGCCGGCGCGACGAACACCAGCAGCAACCGACTGCTGCCGCCCGGCTCGTGGCGCTCGAACCAGCGGATCCTGCGCACCCCGCTCTCGCCCGCGGGATCCGACTGGATCATGGTGAGCTCCTGGTAGATGCAGCAGGCCTGCGGGCGGTGCGAGCGCGCCTTTTCCATGATCCCGGCGCCGTCCGGCGCGGCAAGCACCGGCGCCGGCAGTGCGACAAGCAGCGCCAGGGCAGCCATTGCCGCGAATGCCCGGCTCATCGTGGCGCCTTCTCCTGGCGCGAGATGGCCTGCGCAATGACGCGCGAAAGCTCGCCGTACTGGCGGCTCATCGCCGCGACCGTGCCCTCGATGCCCGCCGCCTCGGGCAGCGGCTCGCTCGCCAGCACGGTCGTCGGGCTGGCAAGCGGCGAGCCGTCCGCGCCGCGCAAGAGCCTCCACTTGGCCGCCAGGTGCACCCGCGCATCGCCGGCGCGCTCGAACCGCAGCACCTCGATCTCGACGCGGTAATCCGGCCGCGTGCGCTGCGTGTGCGGCGCCGCGACCACGGCGTCGCTGCCGAGCAGGAGCGAGAGGTTCTCGGTCATCACGCGCGTCAGGTCCTTGGCCAGGTTCCCGCCCCACTGGTCGTACTCCTCCAGCCGCAGCCGGTTGTCGCCGCTGCGCGTGACCAGCTGCGGGCGCTCGAGGTACTCGGGCAGGCGCACCGCGGCGACCACGACGCCCGGGCCGGGCGCGCGGGCAGCCGGCGCCGGATCCGCAAGCGGCGTGACGACATAGAAGCGCACCGGCGGCGCGGAGGCGCAACCTGTCGCGAGCGCCGCGGCAAGGGCAAGCGCACAGGCGGCACGGGTGATCCTGTTCATCACGGGGTCCTCTCCGGCGGGGCCTTCCTGCCGAACATCACGGATTGCGGATCGCGCTGCAGCATGTCCACCAGCGCGCGGATGGCGCGAGCGGCCTCGCTCAGTTCCTCGGCAAGGCGCGAGCTTCCCTCCAGCAGCGGCGAGTCGGGCGCGAGCACCCCGTCGAGGAGCGCGAGCGTCTCGCGCGCCGAAACGAGGGCCTTGTCCAGGTTGGCGGCGATAGGCTCGGCGTGCCGGTCCACCTTTTGCAGGATGCTGCGCAGGCTCGCGAGCGAGGCCGAGAGATCGGCGATCGAGCGCTCGAGATCCGCCTGGTTGGCCAGCTTGCTGGTGCCGGCGAGCGTGCCCTGCAGGTCCTTGCCGATGGCCTCGAGATCGATGCGGTCGAGTTTCGCGAGAATGCTCTCGACCGAAACCGTCATTTGCCCGATGCCCCCCGGGATCGTCGGCAGCTCCGGATACGGCCCGGGAACCTGCGCCAGGCGGATCTTCGACTTGGGATGCATGTCGAGCTCGACGAACAACTGCCCGGTGAGGAGGTTGCCGGTCTGCAGGCGCGCGCGCAGGCCGCGCTTGACGAGCGCCTCGAAGGTCGCCTGCGGCGCCGCCCGCAGGCCCTCGCCGGGCGCGGGCGCGCGCTCGACGACGCGCTCGGGCTCGATCTCGATCACCACGGGGATCAGGAACTTCCCGCTCTTCGGCTCGTATTCGAGCCGGATTCCGGTCACCGCGCCGATCTTGATGCCCTTGAACTCGACCGGCGACCCGACCACCAGCCCGCGCACCGATTCGGTGAAATGCAGCACGAACCTGGCCTTGCTCGTGTAGGCGCGGTCCTGGATGGAGCGCCGGTCGTCGAACAGCGTGAACACCAGCCCGTCGGTGTTCTCGCCCGCGCCGTCCTGCGCATCGGGCGTGTCGAAGGCGATGCCGCCGAAGAGCATCGCCTGGAGGGACTCGGTCTGCACGCGCAGGCCGTCGGCGCCGAGCGCCACCTCGACGCCGCTGGCGTGCCAGAAGCGCGTGCTCGAGCGCAGCAGCCGGTCGAACGGCTCCTTCACGAAGGCGTGCACCAGCACGCTGCGGTAGTCGTTGGCCATCTCGTAGCCCAGCACCTCGCCGGCAAGGATCCCCTGGTAGTAGAGCGGAGAGCCCCGGTCGATCGAGCCGAGCCGCGTGGTCACGAGCTGGATCCTGCGCCCGGCCTCGCTCGCGGCGACCACGGGCGGCACCTCGAGGCCGATGAAGTTCGCTTCCGTCGCGCCCTGGCCGGGTTCGATCTCGATGAAGGCGCCCGAGACCAGGGTGCCCAGGCCCGAGACGCCGCGTATCCCGAGGCTCGGCTTGACCACCCAGAAGCGCGTGCCGCGCTTGAGGAAAGGTGCGGCCTCCTTGTTGAGCCGCGCCAGCACCAGCACGCGCGCGAAATCGTCGCTGAAGCGCAGCCCCTCCACCACGCCGATGTCCAGGTTCTTGTACTTGATCCGCGTCTTGCCGGCCTCGATGCCTTCCGCGTGCATGAAGCTGATGGTGAGCGCGGGGCCCTTCTCCGAAAGCGTCTTGTAGATGAGCCAGCCGCCGATCAGCGCGGTGAGCAGCGGGATCAGCCAGACCAGCGACGGCCCCGCGCGCCGGCGCAGCAGCGGCCGGGGCGGCGTGGCATCGCGTGCGGCGTTCGTCTCGCTCATCGCGTGCTCTCCGCGCGATCCCAGATGAGGCGCGGATCGAAGCTCATGGCCGCGAGCATGGTGAGCACGACCGCGGCGCCGAAGAAGACGGCGCCGACGCCCGGGCGCACGGTCGCCAGCGCGCCGAGGTTCACCAGCGCGACCAGGACGCTGACCAGGAAGATGTCGACCATCGACCAGGCGCCCACCACCTCGGTGACGCGGTAGAGCAAGGTGCGGTCGCGCCGGCGCCAGGCGGATCCCCGGCGCACGGTCACCAGCAGCAGGACCAGCACCGCGATCTTGCTCAGCGGCACCACGAAGCTCGCGAAGAACACCAGCATCGCCAGCGGCCACATGCCGCCGCCGATCAGGTGCATCACGCCGCCCAGGATGGTGTTCGGCTCGCCCTGGCCGAAGCGGATCACCGTCATCACCGGATAGAGGTTGGCCGGGATCAGCATCAGCGCCGCGGAACCGAGCAGCGCCGAGGTGCGCGCAAGGCTGTCGGGCTCGCGCAGGCCGTGGACCGGGCTGCCGCAGCGCGGGCAGTGCGCCCGTCCGCCCGGTGGCGCCGCCGGCACCAGCATCTCGCAGGTGTGGCAGCCCGTCAGGCCGAGCTCGGCCGCCGTCGCCGCCGGCGCCGTGCCCTGCCCCGCGGGCAGCGGACCGACGCGCGGCCAGATCGCATCGTGATCCATGTTCGCGTTCGCCGCGGCGGTCGCGAGCAGCAGGCCCGCGAAGGCGTACAGCCCGGCGCCCGGCAACACGTCGGCGAGGTCCAGGAGCTTCACGAGCGACACCAGCAAGCCCAGCATGAACACGCCGACGAGGCTCCAGGGGTTCAGGAGCCGCACCATGCGGTAGGCCGGCGCGGCGCCGGGGACGCGCCAGCCGAAGCGCAGCGGCAGCAGCACGTAGAGCGAACCGGCGATGGTCAGCAGCGGAAACAGGATGCTGGTCAGGAACACCAGGAGCGCCAGCTCGGGCATCCCCTCGCGCGCCAGCGCAAGCGGGCCGGACAGCATCACGTTGTCCTCGACGCGCCCGCTGAGCTTGAGGGATACGAACGGAAACGCGTTCGCCATCGCCCAGAGCATCAACGCGGAAAGGTAGAGCGCGGAAGCCCGGTCCAGGCTGTCGGGCACGTTTCGATACAGGGGCGCCGCGCAGCGGGTGCACAGCGCCTTGCCCCCGGGCGCGAGCGCCACGATGCCGTGCAGCAGGTCGCACTCCTTGCAGGCCGTCAACCCGACGGCACCTGCCGCCTGCCCCTCCCCCTGGTTCACCCTGTCCCTCCGACGAGCATGGGGCGCACCCGTGGCCGGATGCGCGCTTGGCGATGATAGCGGATCGAGGAATCGCCCGGGTGCCGCGATCGCGACATTGACGGGCGCAACGCTTGCTTCCATCATCGCGGCCTGAGAACCCGGACCCCGGTCCGCCTGCCTCCGGGGATCCGTTCCCCGCACGACTACCGACCGCCAGCCAATCCCATGTTTCCCCTGATTCGCAGAAGGAGAACTCCACGCGGCCCGCAGGGCATGGCGGACGTCACGCTTTTCTCGACACTCGATGCGAGGGAGCATCGCGTGGTCGCCGGCCTGCTGCACGAGCGCCACTACGCACAGGGCGAGGTCATCTTCGACCAGGGCGAGGACTCGCAGGCACTTTACGTCGTGATTTCCGGCAAGGTGCTGATCTGCCGGCAGGGCGAGCCCGAGACCGGTAAGGTGGCCGAGATCGATCCGGGGCGCGCATTCGGCGAGCTCGCCATCCTCGGTGGCTACAGGCGTTCGGCGCAGGCGCGCGCCATGCAGGATTGCGTGCTGCAGACGCTCTCCCGGCGTGACTTCGACGGGCTCGCCGAGTCCCACAAGGCGATCGCGTTGAAGGTCACGCTGCAGATCGCACGCCAGCTGGCGCGACAATTGCGCGAGCAGACCGGGGAGATCGG
>JAABQW010000017.1 GCA_011391275.1 Betaproteobacteria bacterium | reverse complement strand
CGAGGTCCGCGTGGGTACCGTGAAGTTCGGCAGCCGCGCCAAGCGCGGCGGCTTCGAGCAGGGGTGGGTCGTGAAGGAGGTGAAGGTGCGATCCGACGCGCCGTCGCAGCACTGGGTATTCATCCCCGCCTTCGCGGTGATCGGCTTCGTCTTCTTCCTGCAGCGCCGGCGTTCGGGAACGCCAGGCGCGATACCGGCCGCGGCCTAGGGGCGGCGCGGGCCGCCCCGGGGCCGGGCAATCACTTCACGGAGAATTTCTTCGTCCCCGCCGGCTTGTCGTCCACCGACACGGCGACTTCATATTCGCCGAGCGGCCATCCGTCGGGTTTCGCCACGTGGAACTCGTGCGTCGCGGGCCCGGTGGCATTGACCGTCATCGAGTCCTCCTTGACCACGGCTGTCTGGCCGTCCCTGGAATAGGTCCACTTCGCCTTGAGCGTGGCCGTTCCTGCGCCCGTCGTGTCGATGGAGGCGTAGAACGTATCGCCCTTCGCGAAGCTGTCCGTGGCGGCGGTGACCTTCTTGTCGGCGCCGATGGCCTTGCCGATCGAGACGGTGGATACGGCAACGCCTGCCGGTGCGGGCGCAGGGGCCGGGGCCGCGGTGGGCGCAGGTGCCGGAGCGGGCTTCGGAGCCTCTTCCTTCTTGCCGCAGGCGGCAAGGGCGACGGCGAATGCGGTGATGAGGGCGAATGCGAACTTCGAATGCATGATGGATGCTCCTGGGGTCGTTTGCGGGATGCGGGCAAGGATCACTTCGGCGGGATCTTCAGCTTCTGGCCGGGGTAGATCTTGTCGGGGTCCTTGAGGATGTCCTTGTTGGCTTCGAAGATGCGCTTCCAGTCGTTGGCGTTGCCGTACTCGCGCTTGGCGATCTTCGACAGGCTGTCGCCGGAGACGACCACGTAGACCTTGTCGACGGTGGAACTGGAACCGGACTGCACGTTCGAGAAATCGGGCATCTTGTTGTCGCTCATGGAACCCTCCTGGGAATTGGCGATCGTTAATGCTGCCCCCGCTGCCGCCAACACGTCTTGATGTCGCGCAACGGTGCGATCGAGGGCACCACTTCAGGGCGAAGTTGTCCGATAATACTCCCCCATGCAGACCGCACTCCCGTGACTACAGACCAGGTCGATACTCCCACCGCCGCGATGCGCGCCGCGCTTTCCATCCTGGACGCGGAGCACCGGGGCTACGCCACCGTCCTGCGCGCCCTTTCGCGCCACCTCGAAGTGGTGAGGGCGCAGCCGGCGGCGACCAATCACGACCTGCTCTCGACGATCCTCGGGTACGCGGATTCGTTCATGGAGCGCTTCCACCACCCGAAGGAAGACGAGTACCTGTTCCGGGCGCTGCGCAGCCGCACGGACGAGGCCGACGAGGCGCTGCTCGCGTTGCAGCACGAGCACGCGACCGGCCCCGCCGTGCTCCGGTCCTTGCGCGAGGCGCTCGCCCGTTCGCGGGGTGGCTCGCCGGACGACCTGGACGCGTTCGCCGGCGGCCTGGAGCGCTACATCGCCGAGCAGCAGGCGCACATGCGCACCGAGGCGACGCTCGTGCTGCCGCTCGCGACGCGCGCGCTCCAGGCCTCCGACTGGGAAGCGATCGAGCGGGCCTTCCGCGGGCATACCGACCCGTTCTTCGGAGCGGGCCCCCTGGGGCGCTCGGCCAGCTTCTTCTCGCCGCGTTTCGGTTCCGCTCCGCTGGAAGAAGCCTGATCGGGCCGTTTCGCGCGGTTGGTTGACGCCGCGCAAGTCCCCGGCATCGGCCCGGGTTAGAAAGTCGGGCGGGCATACCCCCCGCCCAACCATCCGGCTCCGTGCACAGAAATCACTCCTATCCCGCGCCGCGGCCACCGCCCTCGGCGCTGGCGATCATCGACGGCGAGCACCGCAGCCTCGAGGCGGTCCTTCGGGCCCTTCGCCGCTACGTCGGCCCCCTTCGCCACCATCGGGTGAAGCCCGACTGCGAGGTCTTCGCCACGATCCTCTCCTACATCGAGACCTTCGCCGACCGGTTCCACCACCCCAAGGAGGATGAGTTCCTCTTCCGCGTCCTTCGCGAAAGGACCCGGGACGCGGACCGGGTGCTGCTCGCCCTTCAGCACGAGCACGCGGCCGGCCCCGCCGAATTCAACGCCCTCAAGCGCGCGCTGCTGAGGACGCGGGGAGGTGGCGACTGGGAGGTCGAGGAGTTCGCCTTCCTGCTCGAGCAGTACACGGCGAGCCAGGGGGACCACCTGCGCAACGAGGACGGCATCGTCATGCCCCTGGCGCGCCGGTTCCTCACGCCGAGGGACTGGGAGCCCATCGACCTTGCGTTCCGCGCCAATCGCGACCCCTTCTTCGGCATCGGGGCGAGCGGGCCCATGGGCAGCCTCATGAAGTGCGCGGTGGCGATGGCGTAGGGGTGAAGGCTGGGCACCACGGGAGTGGTGGCGCCCCGAAGACGAATCGAACGTCCGACCTGCCCCTTAGGAGGGGGCTGCTCTATCCACTGAGCTACCGGGGCGCTGCCGGCCGCGATTATCTCACGGCCGGGGTGGCGCGCAGGAGGACGGTGCCGCCCGGCGGCGCCTCAGTTGATCGTGACCGGAGGCACACGCCTGAGCCTCAGCGTCGCCTCCTCGCGCAGCTGCTCGGCGAAGCGGATGTTGCGCCGGACGGCATCCCAGTAGAGGTTGGGGCCGCCGAAGTGCGTCCGTGCGTACTGGTAGGCGCCGCCCAGGTCGTTGTCGAGGCGCTTCGTTGCCGACACGAAGAAGCCGGGCGTCTTGTGGATGAGGTCCTCGCCCGAGGCGAAGATGGTCTCCTCCCCCGTTGCGGTCACCCGGCGCGCGATGCCGCCGTCCACGAACTCGGGGTAGAGGCGGTCGCGGCATTTCTCGAGGTAGCAGCGGTCGGACATCTGGGCAATGATGTCGGCCGAGCCAAGCAGGCTTCCCAGCAGCCGGTGCAGAGGGTTCCGGAGGCGAATGGTGGCAACGGGCCTTTCGTATCCCGTGAAGTGCAGGATGGAGCCCGCGACGCCGGCGTATTCCTCAAGCCCGATGTGCGGCAGGTACTCGCGCAGGAACCGGCCGCCCCGCGACACATGCGTGCGCGTGTACTCCGCGCCGCGACGGTGGCGGCGGTCGCCCTTGCGGCGCAGGTAGCCGACATCGTGGAAGAGCGAACAGACGATGCCGAGCTGGAAGAGCCGGTCGCCGATCGCCGGCCCGTCTGCGCGGGCACGCTCATAGCCGTCGAGCAGGCGAGCCATCGCAAGCGACACCTCGAGCACGTGCTGCAGGTCGTGGTAGGCCGTGTCGCACTTGTCGTACGCAGGGTGCTGGCCGCGGTAGAGCGCGGTGGCGTCGTCGAATGCCTGCAGGAAGGACGGCGAGGCCGCCCCCGGGTAGAGGCTGCGGTGGATGCGCCCGACCTCGAGCCTCACACTGGCCGGGTCCGTCGTGTTGACCCGGTTGCTCACGTCGAAGTCGTTCCGGCGGTAGTCCATTTCGTGCACCCCCAGGTGTCCAGCTTATTGTTCTTCGCGCCGCTCGAGAGCGTCGGGCAATCGTCATATTCTGCGCGGTTTTCCCTCCCGCTCGCAAGGGGACCTTGCCCGACGTCAAGACTAGCCAACCGACGGCCTTGGGAGTAAGGTTCGAGGGACATTTTCGGAGAAAAAGACCCATGCCGACCATCGCGGAGAATGCCGAGGAAATCAAGCGGCGCATCGGCGAGCTGAACCTCGAGCACCGGGACCTCGACCGCGCAATCGAAGCCCTGGAACTCAACCCCCTCCACGACGAATTGCAGCTCAAGCGACTGAAAAAGCGAAAACTGATGCTCAAGGACCAGATCTTCATGCTGCAGCGGCAGCTGGTCCCCGACATTCCCGCCTGAGCCCCCTTTCCTCCCCAGGCACTCCCTGGGGAACCCGCGGGATCCCCGATTGTCCCTGGTAACAGGCGCGTTTCTGCGCGGCTATTGGTTCGCGCGACCGCTTTGGCCGATAATCCGGCACCCCGGCACTTCGGCCTGATTTCCGGCCCAGCATCCCAAAATGTCCAAAAACATTCTGCGCTCGTTCACGATCGCCGCCGTGGCCGGCGCGATCGCCCTTTCCTACTGGGCCGGGTCGCGAAGCGGCATGACGCCGCCCGCACCCGCCAGCCCGGCGGCATCGGGCAAGGGGGCAGCCGGCAAGGGCCCGGGCGGGCAGGCCCCCGAGGTCGCCGTGGAGGTGGCCCCCGTGGCCACGGTCAGGCTTCCGCGCTCCATCGCCACGGTCGGCAGCCTGCGCTCCGACGAGACCATCGTGGTCCGGCCCGAGGTTGCCGGCCGCGTCGCGGTGATCGGGTTCGCGGAAGGCGAGTCGGTGGCCGAAAGCGACCTGCTCCTGAAGCTGGACGACTCGGTGCAGCGGGCCGACGTGGCGCGCGCCGAGGCGAACCTCGTCCTGTCGAAGAGCAAGTTCGAACGCGCGGCGGACCTGCGCCAGCAGGGCTTCATCTCCGGCCAGGCGAAGGACGAGGCGGAGAACAACCTGCGCGTCGCCCAGGCCGACACCGAGTTGGCCCGCGCGCGCCTTGCCAAGACGGTGATCCGGGCGCCCTTCGCCGGCGTGATCGGCCTGCGCCACGTGAGCCTGGGCGATTACGTGAAGGAAGGCCAGGACGTGGTCAACCTCGAGAAGATCGACCCGGTCAAGGTCGACTTCCGCGTTCCCGAGATCCACCTTTCCGAGGTCCGCGACCGGCAGGTCCTGCAGATCACCCTCGATGCCGTCCCCGGGCGCACCTTCGAGGGCCGCGTCTACGCGATCAACCCGCTCCTGGACGCAAGCGGCCGGGCGGTCGTGATCCGGGCCACGGTGCCCAACGCCCGGCGGGACCTGCGGCCCGGCATGTTCGCCCGCGTACGCCTGTTCACCACCGACGTGAAGGATTCGCTCGCAATCCCCGAGGAGTCACTCTTTCCGGTCGGCGAGGACCAGTATGTCTACCGCGTGGTCGACGGCCGCGCCGTGCGCCAGAAGGTGGAGACCGGCCAGCGCCGCGACGGTCTGGTGGAGATAACCGCCGGCCTCGCCGCGGCCGACCAGGTCGTCACCGCCGGCCAGATGAAGCTGCGCGACGGCGCCTCCGTGCGCATCGCGGAGAAGCCTGTGTCGGGGCCGCCGTCCGGCGGGAACACCGCGGCCACCCCGCCCCCCGACGGGCGTTCCTGACCCCGCCCGTTCCCGTGAGCGCGCCATGACCCTTCCGGAAATCTGCATCAAGCGGCCCGTCTTCGCGACGGTGCTGTCGCTCGCCATCCTGCTGATCGGGATCATCTCCTACTCGCGGCTCGCGGTGCGCGAGTATCCGAAGATCGACGAGCCGATCGTGAACGTGCAGACCGACTACCGGGGCGCTTCTTCCGACGTGATGGAATCGCGGGTCACCAAGGTGCTCGAGGAGTCGCTCTCGGGCATCGAGGGCGTGGACGTGATCTCGTCGGTTTCGCGCACGGAGCGCAGCGACATCACGGTGCGGTTCAAGCTCTCGCGCGACCCGGACGCCGCGGCCGCCGACGTGCGCGACAAGGTGGCGCGGGTGCGCGGCAGGCTTCCCGAGGACATCGAGGAACCGGTCATCTCGAAGACCGAGGCCGATGCCTGGCCGATCATGTGGATCGGCTTCACCAGCGACCGGCACTCGCGCCTGGAGGTCTCCGACTACGCCACGCGCAACATCCGGCCGCGCCTGCAGACGCTGCCGGGCGCAGCCGACGTGCGGGTGTTCGCCGAGCGCCGGCCCTCGATGCGGATATGGCTCGACCGCGCCAAGCTGGCCGCCTACAAGCTCACGCCCCAGGACGTCGAGGACGCGTTGCGCCGCCAGAACGTCGAGATACCGGCCGGCCGGATCGAGTCTCGGGCGCGCGAGTTCTCGGTGCTCACGCAGACGGACCTCGCGACCCCGCCCCAGTTCGGCGCGATCGTCCTGCGCGATTCCGGCGGCTATGCGGTGCGCCTTCGAGACGTGGCGCTCGTGGAACTCGCGCCCGCCTCGGAGCGCATCATCACCCGCTTCAACGGCGAGCCCTCGGTTTCGCTGGGCGTGATCCGCCAGTCGACCGCGAACGCGCTCGATCTCGCCAAGGCCGTTCGCGCCGAGATCGCCGACATCTCGAGGGCGCTACCCGAGGGAATGAAGCTGCGCCTGTCGTTCGACTCCTCCGTGTTCATCGAGGAGTCGATGCGAGCCGTGTTCTTCACCATCCTCGAGGCGGTGCTGCTGGTCACCCTGATGATCTTCGTGTTCCTGCGCAACGTGCGCGCGACGATGATCCCGCTGGTCACCATCCCCGTCTCGCTGATCGGCACGGGGCTCCTGCTCTATGCAGCGGGCTTCTCCGTCAATACCCTCACCCTGCTCGCCATGGTGCTCGCCATCGGCATGGTGGTCGACGATGCGATCGTCGTGCTCGAGAACATCTACCGTTACATGGAAGGCGGCATGTCGAAGCTCGACGCCGCGCTCAAGGGCACGCGCGAGATCGCCTTCGCCGTCGTCGCGATGACCTTCACCCTGGCCGCCGTGTACGCGCCGCTCGCGTTCGCGAGCGGGCGCACGGGCCGGCTGTTCACGGAGTTCGCGCTGGCGCTTGCAGGATCGGTGGTCGTCTCCGGCTTCGTCGCCCTCACGCTCACGCCGATGATGTGCTCCAAGGTGCTCAAGCACGAGCCCAAGCACGGTCGCCTCTTCAACATCACCGAGCGTTTCTTCGCCGGCCTCAATCGCGCCTACCGCAACGGGCTGCTCCGGGCGCTCGACCACCGCGTGCTCGTGATCGGCGTGATGATCGCGCTCGGTGCCGGCAGCGCCGTCCTGTTCAGCCAGCTGCGCCACGAGCTGGCCCCCATCGAGGATCGCGGCGTGCTCTTCGCCCCGGTGACCGCACCGGTGGGTTCGACGGTGGCCTACACCTCCGGCTACATGCAGCGCCTCGAGGAGATTTACCGCGGCGTGCCGGAGATCACCCGGTTCTTCACCATGGCCGGCAACCCGACCGCCGACTCGGGCTTCTCCGTGGCGATCCTCTCGCCCTGGCGGGAACGCACCCGCAGCCAGCAGGAGATCGCCCGCGAGTTGTCGCCGAAAATGCAGGCGTTGCCCGGCGTGTTCGCCTTTCCGCTCAACCCGCCCTCGCTGGGCGGGTCGCGTGGCACCCCCGTGCAGTTCGTGGTCATGACCCAGGCGTCGTGGCCGGAACTGCGCGCCATGGTCGACCGGCTGATGGACGAGGCGCGCCGCAATCCCGGGCTGGTGTCGGTGGACACCGACCTGCGGCTCAACCAGCCGGAGCTGCGAGTGAGCGTGAACCGCGAGAAGCTCGCCGACCTGGGCGTGCCGGTGGAAACCGTCGGCCGCACGCTCGAGACGCTGCTCGGCGGGCGCGTCGTCACGCGGTTCAAGCGCGACGGCGAGCAGTACGACGTGATCGTCCAGGTGGCCGACGCCGACCGCACCTCGCCCCAGGATATCAACGACATCTACGTGCGCGGCCGCGGCAACGAGATGGTCCAGCTCTCCAACGTGCTGACCGTGAACGAGGGCGTGGCGCCCAAGAACCTAAACCACTTCCAGAAGCTGCGCGCGGCCACGGTCACCGCGAGCCTGGCGCCCGGCTACACCCTCGGCCAGGCCATCACCTACTTCGAGGAGACGGCCGAGCGGGTCCTCCCGGGCGTGACCACAGACCTCAGTGGGCAGTCGCGCGAGTTCCGCGAGTCGGCGGGAAGCACGACGCTCGTGATCGTGCTCGCGCTGGTCTTCATCTACCTCGTGCTCGCCGCCCAGTTCGAGAGCTTCCGCGACCCGTTCGTCATCATGCTGACGGTGCCCCTGTCGATGACGGGAGCATTCGGCGCGCTGTTGCTCACCGGCGGGACCTGGAACATCTACAGCCAGATCGGAGTGGTGACGCTGGTCGGCCTCATCACCAAGCACGGAATCCTGATCGTGGAATTCGCCAACCAGCTGCAGGAGGAAGGGCGCAACGTGCACGACGCCGTCGTGGAAGCCGCCACGTTGCGCCTGCGCCCGATCCTCATGACCACGGGCACCATGATCCTGGGCGCGCTGCCGCTGGCCTACGCCGGCGGTGCCGGGGCGGAGTCGCGCCAGCAGATCGGCTGGGTCATCGTCGGCGGGATGTTCGTGGGAACCCTGTTCACGCTCTTCGTGGTCCCCACCGCCTACTCGCTGCTGGCGCAACGCCACGAAACCTTCGAGCAGCGCCTGGAGCGGGAGCGTGCCCTCAACGCCCGGGAACACTCGCCCGCCGCGGCGGACTGAGGCGCGGGTCTTCCGGAAAGGCAAGGGCCGCGAACGCGGCCCTTTTTCCGTGCGGCGCCGGCGTGCCCTCAGCCCGGGCGTGCCCGGAACTTGTGGTAGATGTCGATCACCTTCGGGACGTAGTGCTGCGTCTCCGGATAGGGCGGCACCTTGTGGCCGGCGCGGATGACGGCGTTCTCCCCCGCGTTGTAGCCGGCCAGAGCGAGCCTCATGTCCCCGTTGAACATCGCCATCAGGTCTTTCAGGTAGCGCACGCCGCCGTGCACGTTTTCCACCGGGTCGAAGATGTTGCGCACCCCGTAGCGGCGCGCGGTGTCGGGCATGAGCTGCATGAGCCCCGAGGCACCAGCGCGGGATAGCGCGTTCGGGTTGAAGCCGCTCTCGGCCGTGATGACGGCCTGCACGAGCGCCGGCTCGATCCCGTGGGACTTCGCCGCCGTGTCGATGATGCCGCTGAACTTCCGGATGTCGGCCTCGGTGGGCATCCACGCCGTGCCGGAGCGGGGCACGAGGGAGCCGGCTTCGCGCCGGATCAGCTTGTAGCGCCGGTCGAGCCCGGGGATGTTGGTGAAATGGACGACGCCGCGCTCGTCCTTGAACGAGTAGATATCCGCCCGGGCCGGCAAGGGGCTGAGCGAAAAAGCGGCGGACAACACCGCAAGCGAGCAGGCCAGGGTCAGGCGCATGGGATCCATTCTACGGCAGTTTTACGGCCCGGTGCAATGAAACTACTTCAAGAACCAACCGCAACCACCTAATTTCTATGGTTTTTAAACGTATACGCCATATCCTGTTCGAGCGGCTTCCGGCGAGATTGGTTCCCAGGACAGGAAATGGGGGTGCATTACGGCTTCGGAAGTGCGGAGAGCAGGCTTCTGGCCGGCTCCCTACGTGCTGGCGTCCCCACGGGAATTCGAAGTTATCCCGGCTATTGCCTCAAAGGGAAAGCCAATCTCAATCCGTCGGTTACGCAGGCGCTCGTGCGGTGAAAT
>JAABQW010000016.1 GCA_011391275.1 Betaproteobacteria bacterium | reverse complement strand
CCGGCATCTCCGTCGCGCGCGCCCCGCACGCTTCCCAGCAGGCGCGCACGAGCGCCGTGGCCTCCGGTGCCGTGGCGGGCCCGGGCGTGAGCACCACGCGCGCGCCCTTGAAGAGGTCGGCCGTCGCGGCCTCCACGCCGCTCGATTCGCGGCCGGCGATCGGGTGTCCCGGCACGAACTGCGGCAGGCGACTGCGAAGCTCTTCCCCGGCCGTGCGAACCACGTCGGCCTTGGTGCTGCCGGCATCGGTGACCACCCCGGCCGGGCCCAGGCCCAGTGCGACGTCGTGCAGCACGGACCCCATGGCGCGCACCGGCACGGCGACGAAGACGAGGTCGGCGCCGGCAGCCGCCTCCGACGCCGACTCGGCCGCCGTGTCGATGACGCCCAGGGACGCGGCGCGCTCCAGGGTCTGCGCGTCGCGATCGACGCCGACGACCCGGGCGACGGCGCCCGCCCGGCGCATCGCCAGCGCGAAGGAGCCCCCGATGAGGCCCACGCCGACGATCGCGACGGTCTTCAGGCGGCGCATGGCGACGGCCTTCCCGGGTGGTGCCGTCCCATGGCTATGCGGCCTCGAGGGCGCGCGCCAGGGCGGCGAGGAAGCGCTCGTTCTGCGGCGCCGTGCCCACCGTCACGCGCAGGTGCTCGGGCATGCCGTAGCCCGCGACGGGGCGCACGATCACGCCCTCGCGCAGCAGCGAGCCGTAGACGCGCGCGGCGTCGCCGACGCGAACCGCGATGAAGTTGCCCGCCGACGGGATGAACTCGAGCCCCAGCCGGCCGAAGCCGCGCGCGAGCTGCTCCAGCCCCTCGGCATTCACGCGCCGGCTCTCGGCGATGAACGCCTCGTCGCCCAGGGCCGCGCAGGCCGCCACCATCGCGAGGTGGTTCACGTTGAAGGGCTGGCGAACACGGTTCATGAGCTCGGCGACCTCGGGGTGCGCGAGCCCGAAGCCGACGCGAAGCCCGGCGAGCCCGTAGGCCTTCGAGAGCGTGCGCGAGACGACCAGGTTGGGGAAGCGCGCGAGCCAGCCCGCGGTCGGCGACCGGCGCTCATCCGGCAGGTACTCGCCGTAAGCCTCGTCCAGCACGACCAGCGCCGTGGGCGGGACGCGCTCGACGAAGGCGCGGATTTCCTCCCAGGGCAGGAAGGTGCCCGTCGGGTTGTTGGGGTTGGCGAGGAAGACGATCTTCGTGTCCGCGCGGATGGCGGCGGCCATCGCCGCGAGGTCGTGCCCGTAGTCCTTCGCAGGCACCTCGACGCCACGGGCCCCGACCGCCTTCACCACGAGCGGGTAGACCATGAACGCGTGGCGGGAGTAGACGGCGGAATCGGCGGGCGTGAGGAAGGCGCGCGCCACGAGCTCCAGCACGTCGTTCGAGCCGTTGCCCAGCACGATGTTCTCCGGCGCGACGGCGAGCTTCGCCGAGATCGCGGCCTTGAGGTCGTGGCCGCTGCCGTCCGGGTACCACGCGAGGTCGCCCAGCGCGCCGCGCAGCGCCTCGATCGCCTTCGGCGAGGACCCGAGGGGGTTCTCGTTGGAGGCGAGCTTGAGGATGGCGGCTTCGGCCATGCCCAGCTCGCGCGCGGTCTCCGCGATGGGTTTCCCCGGCACGTAAGGGGCGATTTCCCGGACGTGGGCCGGGGCGAGGTCTTTCGGGCTCATGGCGCGCCTCTAGAGGACGGCCATCGGGTAGGAGCCGAGCACCTTGAGGTAGCCGGCGATGCGACCCACCTCCTCGAGCGCGGCGGCGACGTTGGCGTCGTCCCGGTGGCCTTCGATGTCGACGAAGAAGAGGTATTCCCAGAGCGCGACCCGCGAGGGGCGCGACTCGAACCTGGTCATCGAGACGCCGCGCGTGGCGAACGGCGTGAGCATCTCGTAGACGGCGCCGGCGCGGTTGCGCGCCGAGAGCACCAGCGAGGTGCGGTCGTTCCCGGAGGGCTCAGGCTCGTAGTCGCCGAGGATGAGGAAGCGCGTCGTGTTGTTGGGCTCGTCCTCGATGTTGGAGGCGAGGATGGCGAGCTTGTAGTGCTCGGCGGCGCGGTCGCCGGCGACGGCGGCGGTGCCCGGCTCCTCGGCGGCGCGGCGCGCGGCCTCCGCGTTGCTCGCCACGGCGATGCGCTCTGCCTCCGGGACGTTGGCATTGAGCCACTCGTGGCACTGCGCGAGCGACTGGCTGTGCGAGTAGATGCGGCCGATGGAGGCGAACCCGGTCTCGGGGCGCACCGACATCAGGTGGTGGTGGATGCGGATCAGCACCTCGCCGCAGACCTTGGCCGGCGTCTGGGGCATGAGGTCGAGCGAGCGGCCAACCGCCCCCTCGGTGGAGTTCTCGACGGGAACCACGCCGAAGTCCGCGGCGCCGGACTCCACCGCGCGGTAGACCTCGTCTATCGTCGCCTGCGGCGTCGTGACGGCGGCGTGCCCGAAGTGCTTCATCGCCGCGCTCTCGCTGAAGGTGCCCTGCGGCCCCAGGAAGGCCACGGTGATGGGGCGCTCGAGTGCGAGGCAGGCCGACATGATCTCGCGGAAGAGCAGCGCCACCGTCTCGTCGGAGAGCGGCCCGGGATTGCGCTCCTTGATGCGGCGCAGGACCTGCGCCTCGCGCTCCGGGCGGTAGGCCTGCCCCACCTTGAGCGTGCCGATCTCGCGCGCGAGCCGGGCGCGCTTGCTGAGGAGCTCGAGGATCGAGTCGGTGACGAGGTCGATCTCGCCGCGCAGCCGGTCGAGCTCGGCGCTCATGCCGGCTCGTCCGGCAGGGGCGGCACGAGGCGCACGGAAAGGACGCCGGGGATCGCGCAGAGCCCCTGGAGCACGGCGCCGCCGACCTCGCTGTCGAGGTCGACGAGGGTGTAGGCCACCTCGCCCAGCGACTTGTTGACCATGTTGTGGATGTTGAGACCGCTCGCTGCCATCGTAGTCGAAATCATCCCGAGCATGTTGGGCACGTTCGCGTTCGCGATCGCCACGCGGTGCGGCGAGCCGCGCGGCATCTCGACCGCGGGGAAGTTGACGGCGTTGCGCACCGTGCCCTCCTCCAGGAAGTCGCGCAGCTGGTCGATCACCATGGCGGCACTCGCCTCCTCGGCCTCCTCCGTGGATGCGCCCAGGTGCGGCAGCGCCACGATGCCCGGCACGCCGGCGAAGCGCGGGCTGGGGAAGTCGCAGACGTAGGCCTTCAGATGCCCCGAGGCAACCGCGTCCACCACCGCCTGCTCGTCCACGATGGCCGCCCGCGAGAAGTTGAGGAGCACCGCGCCCGGCGGAGCGAGGGCGAGGCGCCGCGCGTCGGCGAGGTGGCGCGTCGACTCCAGCAGCGGAACGTGCAGGGTCACGAAGTCGGCGTGCGCGAAGCACTCGTCGGCCGAGGCGAGGACGCGCACGGGCGACGGAAGGCGCGCTATCGATTCCGCGGTCGCCTTCGGGTCGTAGCCCACGACGCGCAAGCCCAGCTGCAGCGCCGCGTCGGCGACGAGGCCGCCGATGGCGCCGAGCCCGATCACCCCCAGCGTCTTGCCGCGCACCTCCACGCCCGCGAAGGCCTTCTTGCCGTCCTCCACGCGCTTCTCGAAGTCCGGCCCCGGGGCGAGGGCGCGCACCGCGTCGATCGCCGGGACGAGGTTGCGGGCGGCCAGCAGGATCGCGGCCATCACCAGTTCCTTCACCGCGTTGGCGTTCGCGCCGGGGGCGTTGAAGACCGGGATGCCGCGCCGGGTCATCTCGGCCACCGGGATGTTGTTCACGCCGGCGCCGGACCTCGCGACCGCCTTCACGCTCGCGGCCACGCCGGAGGCCTCCAGAACGTGCGAGCGCAGGAGGATCGCGTCGGGCTCGGCGAGCGCGTGCTCCACGCGGTAGGCGTGCGCGGGGAAGCGCCGCAGTCCCTTGGCGGAGATCGCGTTCCAGGTGGCGATGCGAAACGGCGCCTTCGCGGGCCGGGTGGTCCCCATGGCGGCTCGGCCCGCGCTAGCCGTGGCGGCGCGCGAAGTCCCGGAGAAAGGCGACCAGGGCCGCGACGCCTTCCATCGGCATCGCGTTGTAGATGGAGGCGCGCATGCCGCCCACCGAGCGGTGGCCCTTGAGCTGGGAGAGCCCGAGCGCCTCCGCCTCCGCGAGGAACGTCGCGTCGAGCGAATCGTCCGCGAGCCGGAACGGCACGTTCATGCGCGAGCGGTCCTCCCTGGCCACGGGCGTCGTGTAGAACGGCATGGCGTCGAGGCAATCGTAGAGGAGCGAGGCCTTGGCCACGTTCTCGCGCTCCATCGCCGCGAGGCCGCCCCTGGCGAGCAGCCACTTGAAGGTGAGCCCCGACAGGTACAGCGAAAACGTGGGCGGGGTGTTCAGCATCGAGTCCGCGTCGGCCTGCAGCTTGAAGTCGAGGACGTTGGGCGTGTCGGGAAGCGCGTGGCCGATGAGGTCCTCGCGCACGATCACGATCACGAGCCCCGCGGGGCCGATGTTCTTCTGGGCGCCGGCGAAGATGAGGCCGTAGCGCGAGACATCCAGCGGGCGCGACAGGATATGCGAGGACATGTCGGAGACGAGCGGCACGTCGCCGGTGTCGGGCGTCCAGTGGTATTCCACCCCGCCGATGGTCTCGTTGGTGCACACGTGCACGTAGGCGGCGCCGGGCGAGAGCTTCCACGAGCCCTGCTTCGGCACGTAGCTGAAGTTGCGGTCGGCGGCGGTGGCGGCGACGTCGGGACGGCAGTACTTGGCGGCCTCCGCGTGCGCCTTCTTCGACCATTCGCCGGTGAGGACGAAGTCGGCCGAGCCCTTGCCGCGCAGCAGGTTCATCGGCACCCCCGCGAAGAGCGCCGTGGCGCCGCCCTGCAGGAAGAGGACCTTGTAGTTCGCGGGGATCGCGAGGAGCGCGCGCAGGTCCGCCTCGGCCTCGGCGGCGATGGCGACGAACTCCTTGCCGCGATGGCTCATCTCCATCACCGACATGCCCTTGCCGTGCCAGTCGAGGAGCTCCGCCTTCGCCTGCTCCAGCACTTCCGGGACCAGCATCGCCGGCCCGGAGCCGAAATTCCATACGTGCATCGCGATCGTCCTCCGCGAGGCCCGTCCCCGTCAGGCCGGGGCGGGCTCCCCGCCGTTGCCGTTGCCGTTGCCGTTGCCGTTGACGCCCTCGTCCTCGTCGCGGTCCATCACCGTCTGCAGCCCGGTGAGCTTCTCGCCCTCGCCCAGGTTGATGAGCGTGACGCCCTGCGTGGAGCGGCCCATCTCGCGCACCTCGCTCACGCGCGTGCGGATGAGCACGCCGCCGTCGGTGATGAGCATGATCTCGTCCTCCGTCGACACGAGGGTCGCGGCCACCACCTTGCCGTTGCGGGCCGAGGTCTGGATCGCGATCATCCCCAGCGTGCCGCGGCCGTGGCGCGTGTACTCCGCGATCGAGGTCCGCTTGCCGTAGCCGTTCTCGGTCGCGGTGAGGACGCTCTGCGCCTCGTCCTCGGCGACGAGGAGGGCAATGACCTTGCCGCCCTTCGAGAGGTTCATGCCGCGCACGCCGCGGGCGCCGCGGCCCATCGAGCGCACGTCGTTCTCGTCGAAGCGCACGGCCTTGCCCTCGTCGGAGAAGAGCATCACGTCGTGGCGCCCGTCGGTGAGCGCCACGCCGATGAGGTGATCGCCCTCGTCCAGGTCGACCGCGATGATCCCGGAGGCGCGCGGACGGGAGAAATCGGAAAGCGCCGTCTTCTTGACCACCCCCTGCTGCGTGGCGAAGAACACGAAGCGGTCCTCGACGAACTCGCGCACCGGCAGGATCGCGTTGATGCGCTCGTCCTGGTCCATCTTGAGGAGGTTCACGATCGGCTTGCCGCGGCTGCCGCGGCTGCCCAGCGGAACCTCGTAGACCTTGATCCAGTAGACCTTGCCCTTGTTCGAGAAGCACAGCACGTAGTCGTGCGTGTTGGCGATGAAGAGCTTCTCGATGAAGTCGTCTTCCTTTGTCGTCGTCGCCTGCTTGCCGCGCCCGCCGCGCTTCTGCGCCCTGTACTCGTCGATCTTCTGGCTCTTGACGTAGCCGGCGTGGGAGAGCGTCACCACCACGTCCTCGGGGGCGATGAGGTCCTCCATCGAGAGGTCCACCCCGTTCACGACGATCTCGCTGCGCCGCTTGTCGCCGAACTCGCGCTTGATCTCCTGGAGCTCGTCGGAAATGATCTTCGTGACGCGCTCGGGCCGCGCGAGGATGTCGAGGAGATCCTCGACGGCGGCGATCACCTCGCGGTACTCGGAGAGGATCTTGTCCTGCTCCAGCCCCGTGAGGCGCTGCAGCTGCATCTCGAGGATGCGCTGCGCCTGCACGTCGGAGAGGCGGTAGCCGTTGCCCGCCAGGCCGAAGTCCTTCGGCAGGTTCTCCGGGCGGAACTGGTCGGACATCGCGCGGGCGAGCATGTCCTCGACGAGCTGCGAGCGCCAGGTGCGCGCCATGAGCTCCACCTTGGCGGCCGCCGGCGTGGCGGCGGCCTTGATGATCGCGATCACCTCGTCCACGTTGGAGAGCGCCACGGCGAGGCCCTCGAGCACGTGCCCGCGCTCCCGGGCCTTGCGCAGGTCGAACACCGTGCGCCGCGTGACCACTTCCCGGCGGTGGCGCAGGAACGCGTCGAGGAACTGCTTGAGGTTGAGCAGCTTCGGCTGGCCGTCGAGCAACGCGACCATGTTCATGCCGAACGTCTCCTGCATCTGCGTGAGCTTGTACAGGTTGTTCAGCACGATCTCGGCCACTTCCCCGCGCTTGAGCTCGATCACCAGGCGCATGCCGCCCTTGTCGCTCTCGTTGCGCAGGTCCGCGATGCCCTCGATCTTCTTCTCGTGCACCAGCTCGCTGATGCGCTTGAGGAGCTGGTCGCCGCCGACCTGGTAGGGCAGCTCGTCGACGACGATGGCCTGCTTGCCGGCCCTCTCCATGTCCTCGACGTGCGCGCGCGCGCGCATGACCACGCGCCCGCGCCCGGTGCGGTAGCCCTCCTTCACGTCCGCGGTGCCGTAGATGATCCCGCGCGTCGGGAAGTCCGGCGCCGGGACGATGTTGATGAGCTCCTCGATGTCGATGTCGGGGTTGCCCAGCACGGCGAAGCAGGCGTCGATCACCTCGCCCAGGTTGTGCGGCGGGATGTTGGTCGCCATGCCCACGGCGATGCCGGAGGAGCCGTTCACCAGCAGGTTGGGGAAGCGCGCCGGGAAGATCAGGGGCTCCTGCTCGCTGCCGTCGTAGTTGGGGCCGAAGTCGACCGTTTCCTTTTCCAGGTCCGCCAGCAGCTCGTGGGCGATCTTGGCCATGCGGATCTCGGTGTAGCGCATGGCTGCCGCGTTGTCGCCGTCGACCGAGCCGAAGTTTCCCTGGCCGTCGATCAGGGGATAGCGCAGGCTGAAGTCCTGCGCCATGCGCACGATCGTGTCGTAGACCGCCGTATCGCCGTGCGGGTGGTACTTGCCGATGACGTCGCCCACGATGCGGGCCGATTTCTTGTAGGCCCTGTTCCAGTCGTTGGAGAGCTCGTGCATGGCGAAGAGCACGCGCCGGTGCACGGGCTTGAGCCCGTCGCGGGCGTCGGGGAGCGCGCGGCCGACGATCACGCTCATGGCGTAATCGAGGTAGGAGCGGCGCATCTCCTGCTCTATGCTGATCGGGTGTGTTTCCTTGGCGAACGGTTCCATGGGCGAGGGATTCGATGGCGTGCCGGCCCGGACCCGCAGGCCCGAAACCTAACCGCTTGTTTTGATTGATTATTTGCCGGCTGGCAAAAGTGAAATCGTAGCACATCCGGTGCCCTCGCCGCCACCCCGGCGGGAGCCTTGCCCGGACTGTGGCGCCGACGCAACCGGAATGCCCGGTTGTTGCGGAAATCCCACCCTTGGTTGTCGACGGGAGGGGGCTTTGTGTATGATTGTGAAAGTTGTTTCAGGCGCGAGCCTAGAAAAATGCCTGGCATCGAAAAATCACTCAAATCTCTTGGGAGTCCCGATATGAAGATTCTGAAGCTGCTGACCGGCTCGGTTGCCGCCGTGGCCCTCGTTTCCGGTTCTGCGCTCGCGCAAGATGTGAAGGTCCTCACCGACTCGCAAGGCGTACCGGTTCGCGACTCGCGTGGCGTGTGCGTTCTGACGTCGGGCATCCCCCACCCGGACTGCCAGCCCAAGAAGGACGCCCCGGCGCCCAAGCCCGCCGCACCGGCGACGCCGACCGCGCCCGCCGCTCCCGGCAAGCCGGCCACGCCCGCCGCGAAGCCCGCTCCCGCCTCGGTGAGACAGGCCATCGTCATCCAGGCCGACGCCCTCTTCGACTTCGACAAGTCGGTGGTTCGCCCGGACGGCAAGAAGAACATCGATAACGCAATGGCCAAGCTCGCCGGCGTCGACGTCGAAATGGTCATCGCGACCGGCCACACCGACTCCGTCGGCACGGACGCCTACAACCAGAAGCTCTCCGAGCGCCGTGCTGCGGCCGTGAAGGAGTACCTGGTTTCCAAGGGCATCCCGGCCTCGAAGATCACCACCCTCGGCAAGGGCGAATCGCAGCCTGTGGCGACCAACAAGACGAAGGAAGGCCGCCAGAAGAACCGCCGCGTGGACATCGAGTTCAAGGGCGTCAAGAAGTAAGCCCCGGAAAACCCGGCAGAAAACCCCGCCCCGGCGGGGTTTTTTGTTACTGCGATCCCATGATGGAAGTCGACACCCTCATCCACGCCGCCTGGGTCGCCCCGGTGGAGCCCGCGGGGACGCTCCTCGAGCGCCACAGCGTGGCCATCCGCGACGGCCGGGTCGAGGCGCTGCTGCCGACGGGCGCGGTGCCGGGGCGGTTTTCGGCCCGCACCGAGGTGCACCTGGACCGGCACCTGGTCATCCCCGGGCTGGTGAACCTGCACGGCCACGCGGCGATGGCGCTCTTGCGCGGCATCGCCGACGACCTGCCGCTCATGACCTGGCTGCGCGAGCACGTGTGGCCCGCCGAGGCCCGGCACGTCGGTGACGAGTTCGTGCACGACGGGAGCCTCCTCGCGGCCGCCGAGATGCTGCGCGGCGGCATCACCTGCTTCAACGACATGTATTTCTTCCCCGAGGCCACGGCGCGCGCGGCGCTGAAGGCCGGCATCCGGGCGAGCCTCGGCATGATCGCCGTGGAGTTTCCCAGCGCCTACGCGGCCGACGCCACGGGCTACCTGCACAAGGGCCTCGCCACGCGGGACGCCTACCGGGGCGAGGAACTGCTGTCCTTCTGCCTCGCGCCGCACGCCCCCTACACCGTGGCCGACGAGACGCTCTCCCGCATCGCCACCCTGGCCGAGGAGATCGACGCGCCGATCCACACGCACGTGCACGAGACGGCCGACGAGATCGCCCAGGGCATCGCGCAGCACGGCGTGCGGCCCCTCGAGCGGCTGCGCCGCCTGGGGCTGGTGGGCCCGCGGCTCATCGCCGTGCACG
>JAABQW010000015.1 GCA_011391275.1 Betaproteobacteria bacterium | reverse complement strand
GACCCGGCCAAGGCCACGCTCTTCGTGCAGTCGCGGGTTCCCCAGCACGCCGAGCTCACGCTCCTCATGTCCTTCTTCACGCCGCTCTCCTGGCTCGAGCGCGTGCCCACCTACAAGGACGCGGTGGAAAGGCACGCCGAGCACGGACGCGACCTCACGACCTACGGCTTCCTGGGCTACCCGCTCATGCAGGCGGCCGACATCCTCATCTACCGCGCCACGCGCGTGCCGGTGGGCGAGGACCAGGTCTCGCACGTGGAGCTCACGCGCGAGATCGCCCGGCGCTTCAACCACCTCTTCGGCCGCGAGAAGGGCTTCGAGGAGAAGGCGGAGGCCGCGGTGAAGAAGATGGGCCCGAAGAAGGCGAAGCTCTACCGGGAGCTGCGCACGCGCTTCCAGGAGAAGGGCGACGAGGCGGCCCTCGAGCAGGCGCGCGAGCTGGTGGGCGACGTGCAGAACCTGTCGCTGGGCGACCGGGAGCGCCTCTTCGGCTACATCGAGGGCGGCGGGCGCATGATCCTCACCGAGCCCGAGGCGCTGCTCACCGAGACGCCGAAGCTCCTGGGGCTCGACGGCCAGAAGATGAGCAAGAGCTACGGCAACGCGATCCTCCTGCGCGACACGCCCGAGGAAGTCTCGCGAAAGGTGCGAACGATGCCCACCGACCCGGCGCGCGTGCGGCGGACCGACCCGGGCGACCCCGAGAAGTGCCCGGTGTGGAACCTGCACCAGGTCTACTCGGGCCAGGACACGCGCGACTGGGTGATGAAGGGCTGCAAGAGCGCGGGCATAGGCTGCCTGGAGTGCAAGCAGCCGGTGATCGACGCGGTGAACGCGGAGCTCAGGCCCATCCGCGAGCGCGCGGCCGGCTACGAGGAGGACCCGACGCTGGTTCGCTCGATCATCCAGGACGGGTGCGAGAAGGCCTCCGACCTCGCGGACGAGACGATGCGGGACGTGCGCGAGGCCATGGGACTCAATTACTCCTGAGAGTGACGCGGCCGAAAGGCGGGGGACACGGATGAACACGGATAAACACGGATTGAAGGCCATGATGGGGGCGATCGTGCTGGGAGCGATCACGGCAGCGCTGCCGGCGATGGCGGCCACGCCGGTGCCATCGGGGAAGTGGAGCTTCGTGTTCACCGACGCGAAGGGCCGGGCGGACCGGCCGATGCGCGTGTACACGTACAGGCCGCGCCAGTGCGACGAGAGTTGCCCCATCCAGTTCGTCATGCACGGCGTGAACCGCAACGCCTCCGACTACCGCGACTACTGGGAGCTCGTCGCCGACCGCCACGGGCTCATCGTGGTGGCGCCGGAGTTCACGAAGGCGAACTGGCCCCGGGGCGCGGGCTACAACCGCGGCGACGTCGACGCGACCGACGACCGCGAGAAGTGGGCCTTCGCCGCGATCGAGCACCTCTTCGACGAGGTGCGCGTCGGCCAGAAGGACTACCGCCTCTTCGGGCACTCGGCGGGCGCGCAGTTCGTGCACCGCTTCCTCTACTTCGTCCCCGCCAACCGCGCCTCGGTCGTGATCGCCGCCAACGCGGGCTGGTACACCCTGCCGGAATGGCGCGAGGACAAGGCGAAATTCAGGTGGCCCCACGCCGTCGCCGGGTCGAAGGTGGGCGAGAAGGAAGTCCGGCAGGCGTTCTCGAAGCGGATGGTGCTCCTCATCGCCGAGGGCGACGTCGACCCGAACGACCCGAACCTCGACAAGACGGACGGGTCGCTCGCGCAGGGCGCGAACCGCGTCGAGCGCGGGGAGACCTTCTTCTCCGCCGCCACGTCGCTCGCCAGGGAACACGGCATGCCGTTCGCGTGGGAGCTCTCCTATATCCCCGGCGTCGCGCACGACGGGGCGCGCATGTCGCGCGCCGCGGCCGACCTCGTCTACGGGGCGGGCAAGTGAACGCGCAGGCCGCCAACGACGCGCTCGCCCCCGGCATGCAGCCCGCGCTCGACCTGCAGCTGCCCGTCGCGAAGATCCGCGGCGAGCCGCTCGCCGAGATGCCGGCCGACCTGTACATCCCGCCGGAGGCGCTCTCCGTGTTCCTCGACGCGTTCGAGGGGCCGATGGACCTGCTGCTCTACCTCATCCGCAGGCACTCGCTGGACATCCTCGACATCCCCATGGCGGAGCTCACGCGCCAGTACATGGAGTACGTCGAGATGATGCGCACCAAGCAGCTCGAGCTAGCGGCCGAGTACCTGCTGATGGCCGCCCTCCTCATCGAGATCAAGTCGCGCATGCTGCTGCCGCGCCCGAAGCGCGCGGACGAGGCCGAGCCCGAGGACCCGCGCGCCGAGCTCGTGCGCCGCCTGCTCGAGTACGAGCAGATGAAGAAGGCCGCGCAGGCGCTCTCCGAGGTGCCGGTGGCCGGCCGCGACTTCTCGATCGTCGAGGTGGCGATCGAGCAGGCGATGGCCGAGCGGCTGCCGGGCATCGCGGTGGCCGACCTGTCGGAAGCCTGGCGCTCGATCCTCGCCCGCGCGAAGATGACGCGGCACCACAAGATCACGCGCGAGCAGCTTTCCGTGCGCTCGCACATGAGCCGCATCCTGCGCACGCTCTCGGGAGGGGCCTTCACGGAGTTCTCCCACCTCTTCCAGCCCGAGCACGGCGTGCCGGTGCTCGTGGTGAGCTTCCTGGCACTCCTGGAGCTCGCGCGCGAGAGCCTCATCGAGATCACCCAGCAGTCCGCCTTCGACCCCATCTACGTGCGCCTGCGCAGCGAGCGGGCGCCGCTCACGATCACCTGACCATGACCGACGAAACCATCGAAACCATCGAAGCCGTCGAAGCCCCCGTCCCGGAGCCGGAGCGCGAGCCCGCGCCCGAGCGCGATCCGCTCGACCTCGACCTCGTGAAGCGCGTCCTCGAGGCGGCCCTCCTGTCCGCCTCCGAGCCGCTCACGGTGCAGAACCTCAAGCGACTCTTCGCCGGCGAGCTCGACGTGGAGAACCTGCGCCGCATCCTCGAGGAACTGAAGGAGGAGTGGGCGGGGCGCGCCGTGGAGCTCACCTCGGTGGCGAGCGGCTGGCGCTTCCGCGTGAAGCCCGACTACCAGAAGTACCTCGACCGCATCACGAGCGAGAAGCCGCCGCGCTACTCGCGCGCGGTGCTCGAGACGCTCGCCATCATCGTCTACCGCCAGCCGGTGACGCGCGGCGACATCGAGGACATCCGCGGCGTCGCGGTTTCGCCGCCCACGCTCAAGGCCCTCGAGGAGCGCGGCTGGATCGACGTCGTCGGCCACCGCGAGACGCCCGGCCGCCCGGCGCTCTTCGCCACCACCCGCAAGTTCCTCGACGACCTCAACCTCCGGTCGCTCGAGGAGCTGCCCGCGCTCGACGAGCTGCAGAGCACGCTCGACGCGACCCTCGGCCCCGCGCTCTCACCGGCGCAGGAGCCGCTCCTCGGCCTCGCCGGCGACGAAGCCGGCGAACCCCTCCCGGCCCACGAAGCCGGGCCGGCCGAGGCACTCCCCCCCAGCGAAATCCCCGAGGCGGGATTCGCCACCCCCATCACCCCCGAAGCGCCGGGCGACGCGCCCGCGCAGGAAATGGAGCAGGACGACCATGCGAGATAGACCCTTTCGAACTCCCCGCGCGCCGAAGCTCGACTGGCCCGGCGGCATCGTTCCCGAGTGGGCCAAGGTGCCGGCGGCGGCGCAGCGCCGCGGCAAGGGCGCCAAGGGCGCCCGCGGCGCCAAGGACAACGGCAAGCGCGAGCGCCTGCAGAAGGTGATGGCGCAGTCCGGCCACGGCTCGCGGCGCAACCTCGAGATCCTCATCGCCCAGGGCCACGTCACCATCAACGGCCACGTCGCGAAGCTGGGCGACCTGGTGGGGCCGGGCGACCGCGTGAAGCTCGACGGCAAGCTCATCAGCCTGCGCTTCGGCACCACGCTCCCGCGCGTGCTGCTGTACCACAAGCCCGAGGGCGAGATCTGCACCCGCGACGACCCCGAGGGCCGCCCGACGGTGTTCGCGAAGCTGCCCAAGATGAACAACGCGCGCTGGGTGTCCATCGGCCGGCTCGACTTCAACACGAGCGGGCTGCTCATCTTCACGACCAACGGCGAGCTCGCCAACCTGCTCATGCACCCGCGCTACGAGATCGAGCGCGAGTACGCGGTGCGCCTCGTGGGCGTCCTCACGCCGGAGCAGGTGCAGCGCCTCACCGACGAGGGCATCGACCTCGAGGGCGAGAACTGCAAGTTCGTGCGCCTCGTGGACAAGGGCGGCGAGGGCTCCAACCACTGGTACCACGTGGTCCTCAAGGAGGGGAAGAACCGCGAGGTCCGCCGCATGTTCGAGGCGATCGGGATCATGGTGAGCCGCCTCATGCGCGTGCGCTACGGCCCCGTCGAGCTGCCCTCGTTCCTCAAGCGCGGGATGATGCGCGACATGGCCGAGGCGGACGTGGTGAAGCTAATGGAGTTCGCCGGCATGAACGAGGGCGCGCCGCCCGCCGAGACCGAGGAGGACGAGGACGAGTTCGCGCCCGGCAACGTCGCGCCCCCGGGCGAGGTGCTCGAGGCCGCGGAGGAGGAATGGGAGGAGGTCGAGGACGAGCTGCAGCCCGCGCACCTCCTCGACGACTGGAAGCCCCGCGAGCCGGCCATCGTGGCGGAGGACGACGACCGCCAGCCCGACTTCGAGCGCCTGCCCGGATTCAACCGGGCCACGGGCTCCATGGGCCTTCCCGCCGGCCACCGCGGGCACCATCCGTCGCGCGGCCCCGGGCAGGGTCCTGCGCAGGGCGCGGGTCAGGGCCAGAAGAAGCGGCGCGGCAAGCGGCAGGGTCCCAAGACCGGCATGCCCGGCGCGGCGGGGGCTCCGTTCCCCGGTCGCGGCGAGGGCGCGCCGCAGGGCCAAGGCCAGGGCCAGCGGCCTCCGGGCCGGGGCGGCAAGAAGCGCCGCCCGAAGTCGGGGGGGCAGGGCGGTGCCCAGGCGGTTCACGGGCAACCTTCGGCGCAGGGGCAACCCCCGGCGCAGGGACCGGCCCAGGGCAAGGGACCGGTGCAGGGCCAGGGCCCCGCGGCCGGCGGCAAGGGCAAGCCCGGTCGCAACCGGCGCAACCGCAACCGCGGCCGCAACCGCGGGACGGATGGAGGCACACCCGCGGGCGGCGGCGGCGAGGGTGGGGGCGGCCAGGCCTGAAGTCGGCCTACGCCCTCGCGAGGGCCTGCGCCGGGTGCGAAAGGTGGGCGCGCACGCGCTCGGCCAGCCGCTTCACGCGCGTGTCGAGGATGCCGTGCGACTCGAGCGCCGCCTGGGTCTGGAAGAGGTATTCCGCGCTCGACCCGTACTTGCCGCGCGCGGTCGCGATCGACTGCACCATCTCCTCCCACGGCAGCCTGCCGGCGTAGCCCGAGCAGGCGCGGTTCACGATGAAGGCGAGCGCCTTGAAGCGGTCCGCGCCGGCGTGGCAGTCGAGCCAGCGGGGATGGTAGGAGCCCAGCGACATCTCGCGCCGCCACAGCGCGAGGAGCTCCGCGCGCGAGGTCGAGCCCGTGAGCCGGAAGGCGAGGCCGCGGCAGCTGCCGCCGGGCTCCAGGGTGAGCACGAGGCCGGGGCGCTGCGGAGTGCCGCGATTGACGCGCGACCACAGGGAGAAGTCGCGGTGGTAGCCGTAGACCGTGCCCACGCGCTTGGCGACGAACGCGAGCCCGGGATTCCACATGAGGGAACCGTAGGCGAAGATCCACAGCGGCTCGCGCGGGTCGCGGGCGGCGAGCAGCCCGTCGAGGGAGCTCTCCAGCGCGGCGGCCGTCAGCCTCTCGGCTTCGAGCCGGGCGGGATCGTGGCAGCCGGGAGGACTTCGCACCGCTAGGGCGAAAGGCGCGAGATCTTCCAGCCGCCCGCCTCGCGCGTGTACGCGATGCGGTCGTGCAGGCGGCTCTGGCGGCCCTGCCAGAATTCGAGCCAGTCGGGAAGCACTCGGAAGCCGCCCCAGTGCGGCGGGCGCGGGGGGGCTTCGCCGTACTGCGCCTCGGCCGCCTTCACGCGCGCCTCGAGCCACGGTCGGCTCGCGATGGTGGCGCTCTGCGTGCTGGCCCATGCGCCGATGCGCGAGCCCAGCGGGCGGCTGGCGAAGTACTCGTCGCTCTCGGCCGCGCTCACCTTCTCGACGGTGCCCTCGATGCGCACCTGGCGCTCGAGCTCCTTCCAGAAGAAGGTGAGGGCGGCGCGCGGGCGTGCCGCGAGCTCCTGCCCCTTGCGGCTCTCGTAGTTGGTGAAGAACACGAAGCCGCGCCCGTCCAGCGCCTTGAGGAGCATGATGCGCGCCGAGGGGCTGCCCTCGGTGTCGACCGTGGCGAGGGTCATCGCCGTGGGCTCGGGCACCTGCGCCTCGAGCGCCTCCCCGAGCCAGGCGTGGAACTGCTTGAAGGGGTCGCCGTCGACGTCGGTCTCGTCGAGGCGCCTGAGGGCGTAGTCCTTGCGAATGTCGGCGATGTTCATGGGATGCCGGGAAGGGGGAGATTCCCTTTTCTTCCGGAACGCCCATTATCGCGGAAATTCCGCCGCCATCGCGAAGGGCGGGGCGCCATCGATTGCCCGGGTCCCGAAGAATGCGAAGGCGCGGGGGCGGGAGATCCGGAGGACGCTTCGACGTCGAACCCGTTCGCGACCGGGACCGGGACGGGCCTAGCGGGGAGCCGGGGGCAGGAGTCCGTTGACCAGTTCCCTGATCTTTTCTTCCGCATTGATGAACTTGCCCAGGTTGCCGCCGCCGCCGAGGGCGTCGTAGACGGCCTCGCCCGCGGGGGCGCCGTCCCTGAAGACGCGTATTTCCGCGTAGGCCATGTACATGGCCAAGTCCCACCGCCAGTTCGCCGTGTACGTGGCCGTGACGGGGCACTCCCTGAGCGCCGATCCCTGGGGAAGCTTGCGCACCGCGTAGCCGCGAGCGGCAAGGGCCTTCTGGAGCGCCCCGAGAAAGTCGTACATCACCGCCGGGTTCTCGACGACACAGACCTCCGTGACTTGCAGGGGCGCCACGGGCGAGACGGTCTGGTGGATGGCGCAGCCTGCGGCCGTGACGGCCGTCGCTGCCAGCAGGATCTTCTTCATGTTCCCTTGCCTTCTCCGGTCAGTGGACCCAGTTGAACTTGCCGGTGACCGCGCGCTCCGAGCGAACGGCAGGAAGAGGGCGGCTCCAGGGCGGAACTCATGGCCCGGCCTCCCTGGCGGCGAGATACTCGGAAAAGATCCCGAGGACCACGCCGCGCCGCGGGGCGGGGAAGCCCGCGGCTTCAAGCGCCAGCAACACGTCGCCGGGGCTCACGCAGGCCTCGATGGTGTCCCAGTAGAACTTGAGCAGGGTGCGGGCTTCCGCACGCCGAGGCGCGCGTCCGGCCACCAGCGGGGCGAGGCGCGTCATGAATGCCTGCAGCGCCGCCGAGGCGAGTCGGGAGCGCGGCCGCGAGATCTCGAGAATGCACGCCGCCCCCCCGGGACGAAGCACGCGGCGGATCTCCCTGAAGAGCAGGCCCAGGTCCGCGACGTGCCGCAGGGCGAATCCCATCGTCACGAAGTCGAAGCTGGCGTCGCGGCACGGAAGGCACTCGCCGTAGCCGCGGACGAGGATGCCCGTCGCAGCATCCCTTGCGCACTCGAGCATGCCGGCGCTGGGATCGAGTCCGACGACCAGGCCCGTCCCGCCGACGATCGCGTAGGCCTCGCGGGCCACGAGCCCCGTCCCGGTGGCGATGTCGAGGACCTTCATGCCCGGGCGAAGACCCGCGCGCCGGAGCGCGTCGCGCCGGTACCAGGGGCCGGTGCCGAAGGCGAGCAGGCTTTCGACGTGGTCGTACTCCGGCGCGCTGCGATCGAAGAGGTCGCGGACGAACAGCTTCCGGCTCGCCTCGTCGGCCCAGTAATGGTCGATCGGGCCGATGGGCGGCGTGCCCTGGGGCATCGGTGCGGATCGCTCGGGGCGCATGGGGAGTCCGGGGCGGCGACAGTCGGTTGCGGTTCGCGCTTACCGCAGCGCGGCGATGATACGGTCGTCGTTGAACAGCGTCTCGAACTTGCGGCCGAACGCCTCCGGGACGCTCGACTGCGGCGAAGGCCCGAGCGGGTCGATGCCCTGCAGGCGGTTCCTCGCGAGTTCGGTTCCCCTGCGGTCGTAGACGACCAGCGTGACGTCGTAGATGAGCTCCGTGCGGATCATGGTGTCGCTCTTCCACTCCGTGAGCGTCACGAGGACGTTGCGCGCGCCACCGGAACCCACGACGGCGCTCTTCGCGGCGCCGCCGTCCTGCGACGGCGCGATGTCGACCGCCGTCACCTCGAGTCCCCTCCCCTTCATGGCGCGCTCGATGACGTCGCGCATGTCGACCGCCAGCGGGCGGCCGGACTGGGTGTTGACGTCGAAAGGGTTCCCGAAGCCGCCGCGCATCAGCCCCACGAACGAAGCGTCCTTGTTGCCGGAAACGACGTACGGACGCGCGTCCCGGACGCCGAGTCCAACCGGGCCGGCGGCCTGGACTTTCGCGAGAGGAATCGTCGCCTGGTCGTAGCCGTACCGCTGGCCGACCGCGCAGCCTCCCAGAACCATGAACGATCCGGCCAGGAGGCCGAGGATCAGCACGCGCGTCGTGGATTTCACCGGCTTTCTCCCGTGTGGTCCGGAGCGATGGAGTCGCCCCCGGCCTGCGAACCTAGCTCCCCGACTTCCCGGGCGGGCATCCGAACCGGGTCACGCGAATCGCGCCGAACACGGCCACCGCCTTGTCGCTTTCGTCCGCGGCGCCCACCGTGGTCCCGCTTTCCCGGGCGCTCGCGATCTTCGCGTTGCAGTGGGCCTCGATCGCGATCTTCCCCGCCACCGTGACGTTGGAGCGGAAGCAGTACCAGCCGTTGGGGTTGGCCAGCCGGATGGTGCTCCTGCCCGCCACGTTGACCGCGGGGCGCACGAGCACGAGGGCGGGCCGGGCCGTCTCGGGGTCGGCTCCATGCGAGCCCTGGCCGATGCCGAACACCTTCACGCCGGTCGCGATCACGGAACTGGCGGGCGTTCCCTTCCTGAATGGCGACTTGGCACCCCAGGAGGCGATGCACTGGTCGAGCGCCTGCTGGTCGTTCGCGAACGCCGGAAGGGCGAGCGAGGCGAACAGGAGCGCGTACGGAAACGATCGCTTCAAGCGAGACTCCTCGCGCGGCTGCGGGCGGCATGCCCTACAATTGACGCAAACAATTGGCAGGATACGCGCCCCCCTCCGGGACGTCGACATCGCTGCCGGGGACGGGGTCACTTCTGGTGTCTGTGGATTCACTCTCGCGCTGCGGCGCGGCCGCGGCAAGCTGCGACGTGCTGGTGATCGGCGGTGGTCCCGCCGGCTCGACGGCGGCCACCTTGCTCGCGGAGCGCGGGCTGCACGTCGTGCTGGTCGAAAAGGGCGCCCATCCGCGCTTCCACATCGGCGAGTCCCTTCTCCCCGCCAACCTGCCGCTGCTCGAGCGGCTCGGCGTGCGTGCAGAGATCGAGACGATCGGGCTGCGCAAGTGGGCCG
>JAABQW010000014.1 GCA_011391275.1 Betaproteobacteria bacterium | reverse complement strand
CCCCTCGGCAAGTCCACGCAGAAGCCGACGACGGGGGTCACGGGGTTCGTGTACCGCAGCATTCGCGGCGTGACGCGGCTCGTGGGCGGCGGCGTCGACATGGCGCTCGCGCAGCTGGGCCCGCTGCTGGGGAAGGTGCGCTCGACACCGCAGCGCGAGGCGGTGATCGCCGCGCTCAATGGCGTGCTGGGCGACCACCTCGCGGAAAGCCGCAATCCGCTCGCGATCCGGATGCAACTTCGCCGCAGGGGAAAGCCGCTCGAAGTCGAACGGAACGCCCTCGCGGAGGCGATACCTCGCCCGGGCGGGCGGATCCTGCTCGCCGTGCACGGGCTGTGCATGAGCGACCTGCAGTGGAAGCGCAACGGCCACGACCACGGCGCGAGCCTCGCCGCGGACCCGGCCATCGCGCCGCGTTACACGCTGCTCAGCCTGCACTACAACTCCGGCCGGCATGTCTCGCTCAACGGCCGCGAGTTCGCCCGCCTGCTCGATGCCCTGGTCGAGGCCTGGCCCGTCCCGGTGACCGAGATCGCGTTCCTCGCCCACAGCATGGGCGGGCTGGTGACACGAAGCGCCCTGCACTACGCCGCGGCGGAGGAACACCGCTGGCCCGGGCTCGTAAAGAGGATCGTCTTCCTCGGCACGCCGCACGACGGGGCGCCGCTGGAACGCGGCGGCAACTGGGTGGACGTGCTCCTCGACGGCAGCCCCTACACGACCGCGTTCTCGCGGCTGGGCAAGATCCGCAGCGCCGGCATCACCGACCTGCGGCACGGAAGCCTCGTGGACGCGGACTGGGGCGGCAAGGACCGCTTCGCGCCCTCGACACGCGCCGCCGTGAAGCGCCACTTCGTCCCCCTGCCGGCCGGCGTGCAGTGCTTCGCGGTGGCCGCGTCGCTCTCTGCGAAGTCCGGCGGCATGGGCGAGGAACTCATCGGCGACGGCCTCGTCCCTGTGCGAAGCGCCCTTGGACAGGGGACGGCATCCGCGGCGCTCGACTTTCCCAAGGACCAGCAGTGGGTCGGCTACCGCATGAACCACCTCGACCTGCTCGACAGCCCGGCCGTTTACAGCCGCCTGCGCCGCTGGCTTTCATGAAGGACGGACCCGCCATGCCCGACAAGACGGAAAAGCGCTGCCCCTGGTGCCTGGGCTCCCCCGCGTACATCGACTACCATGACCGCGAGTGGGGCCGCCCGGTGCACGACGACCGCGTGCTCTTCGAGTTCCTCATCCTCGAGGGCGCGCAGGCGGGGCTCTCCTGGTCGACGATCCTCGCCAAGCGCGAGAACTACCGGCGGCTTTTCGCGGACTTCGACCCGGCGAAGGTGGCGCGATTCACGCCGGCACGGGTGGAGAAGCTGCTGCTCGACGCCGGCATCGTTCGCAACCGCCTCAAGGTGGAGGGAACGGTTAAGAACGCGAAGGCATTCCTCGCCGTGCAGAAGGAGTTCGGCAGCTTCGACGCCTACGCGTGGCTCTTCGTCGGCGGCGAGCCCCTCGTCAACCGGCCCCGGTCGATGAAGGACGTGCCCGCGAGCACGCCGGAATCCGACCTCTTCTCGAAGGATCTCAAGAAGCGCGGCTTCACGTTCGTGGGTTCCACGATCATGTACGCTTTCATGCAGGCGGTCGGCATGGTGGACGACCACCTGGCCGGTTGCCCGTCCCACACCGCCAATCTCCGATGAAAGGGCCGGCGCCCGGGCGCCGGAGCCGCGACATGAAGTCCCGCCTTCGCCCCATCCGCATCGCCTCGACCGCCCTCCTCCTCGCGCTCCTCGCGCCGCTCGCGCACGCCACGAAGGACGTGCCCTTCGTCCCGACTTCCGACGAGGTCACGGTCGCGATGCTGAAGCTCGCCGGCGTCGGCCCGGGCGACCACGTGATCGACCTGGGCTCCGGGGACGGGCGCATCGTCATCGCCGCCGCCACGCAATTCGGGGCAAGCGGGCTCGGCGTGGAGATCGCCCCGGACCTCGTCGCGAAGAGCATCGAGAACGCCAAGCGCGCCGGCGTGGAGGCGAAGGTGAAGTTCGTCGAGCAGGACCTCTTCAAGGCGAACCTCGCCGCCGCGACGGTGGTCACGCTCTACCTGATGCCGGACGTGAACCTGAAGCTGCGCCCCTCGCTCCTCGAGCTGAAGGCGGGCACGCGCATCGTCTCCCACGACTGGGACATGGGCGACTGGAAGCCCGACCGCACGGTCGCCGTCGAGGGTTGGGGTGCCAAGCGCGGCGTGCGCAGGACCAGCAACCTGCACCTCTGGGTCGTGCCCGGCGACTTCGACGGCCTGTGGTGCGGGGAAGGCAACGCCACCGGCACGCGCATCGTCCTGAACCAGGAGTACCAGCGCGCGACGGCCACCGTCTCCAACGTGCGGGGCGTTCACTACATCGAAGGGAAGATCGACGCGGCACGCTTGTCCTCGACGGGCGGCGAAGGGCAGCTCACCGCCGACGAAAAGGACGGCCAGATGCACGTGCGCACCGCCGGCGGGCCGCTGGCGCACCTGGCCGGCACCGCGTTCACGAAAAGCTGCTGCGGCAGCTGCGCCTACTAGGCCCCGGATGGCGACCAGGGAGCCGCACCGCACGGTATCCGAAGGCACCCTCGGCCACTACGAGAGCCGGGCGGAGGCGTTCCGCGAAGGCACGCGCGACCACGACGTCTCGCAGAACATCGAGGCGCTGCTGCGGCACACGCCCGGCACGCCGCCCTTCACGATCCTCGACCTCGGCTGCGGACCCGGGCGCGACTTGATGGCGTTCAAGTCCATGGGGCACGTGGCCATCGGGCTGGACGGCTCGGCGAGCTTCGTGGAGATGGCCCGCGCGGATACGGGGTGCGAGGTCTGGCAGCAGGATTTCCTGGCGCTGGACCTGCCCGCGGCGCGCTTCGACGGCATCTTCGCCAACGCGACGCTCTTCCACGTGCCGCGCGCCGAGCTGCCGCGCGTGCTGAAGGACCTGCACGGGGCCCTCAAGCCGGGCGGCGTGCTCTTCTGCTCCAACCCGCGCGGCGACAACCGGGAAGGCTGGAGCCACGGACGCTACGGCGTCTGGCACGACCTCGAGGCGTGGCGAGCCTTCGTCACCGGCGCGGGGTTCACGGAACTGGAGCACTACTACCGCCCGCCCGGCCTGCCGCGCGAGCAGCAGCCGTGGCTCGCGACCGTCTGGCGCCGCTAGCGGGACGGTTCCGCGGTTGCGTCCCGGGCAGTTCTCGCCAATCCCGGCGGGCCATGCCAACATCCGGGCGGGCCATGCCAACATCCGGGCGACCCAAGGTGCCATCACAGTGAACGATTCCCACACCGCCAACCCGATACCGTCCCCGGCCGCGAGCACTACCTGCCGGCTCAACATCGGCTGTGGCCGCAGCCCGATGGCGGGCTGGACCAACATCGATTCGGCAACGTTACCCGGCGTGGACATCGTCTGCGACCTCGAGGCGGTTCGCGGCAGCCCGATCCCGCTTCCCGACAATTCGGTCGACGAGTTCCTGCTTTCGCACGTGATCGAGCACATCCGCGACAGCCTCGGCCTCATGCAGGAGCTCTGGCGCCTGGCACGGCCCGGCGCGATCGCCGGCATCCGCACGCCACACGGCAGCGCCGACGGGGCATGGGAGGATCCCACGCACGTGCGCCCCTACTTCGCGGGCAGTTTCGGTTTCTTCTCCCAGCCCCATTACTGGCGCGCCGACTACGGCTACCGCGGCGACTGGCAGCCCGAAGTCGTTCGTCTCCTCGTCGAGGGCCGCCATCTCGGGGGCCTGGACCCCGCGCAGTGCTACGAGAAGGTGCAGGCCGGGCGCAACCTCGTGCGCGAGATGATCTGCGAGATGCGCGCCGTGAAGCCCGCGCGCGAATGCAGGCGGGAGCTGATCGTCGCGCCGCGGATCGAGATCGTGCGGGTGGACTGACTCGCGGCCGGCACGGCCTCGAGGAACGCCCGCAGGAATCAGAACTGCATCCGGCGGATCGTGCGGTTCGTCGACGAACCGTCAATGAGCCAGGAGGCGCTTGCACTTTCGAAGTCGGCGTTTTCGAAGGCGGTAGGACCCGAGTTGAAGTTCAACCATAGACTTCCGACAGGCGTACGGACCACGTTGTCGGGATTGAACGTCCTGTCGAGAAAGGTTGCGAGCGGTGGGCCGCTCGCCCGGTAGAGCGTAGCTTTCCATGAAACCGGGCTCTCCCAGGTTCCGCCCGGCGCGACATACCAGGTGGGGGCGCCCGACGAATCGTAGACGAAGAACACCACGAACATCTGGTTCGAGGCGCTCTGCGTGATGGTCATTCCCCATCCACTCTCGCCGGGGTTCCACCAGTGCCCGCTGAAATCCATGAACGGCGCGGTGGGCAACGAAGCAGGCTCCACGGGCGGCGCCACGACCTGGAAGGTGAGCCGCTGGGGGGCGAAGTTGGGAACGGCGGCGCCCGTGGCATCCGCGACGTCGACGGTATACGTACCCGACGGGAAGGCCCCGAGACGAACCTCGCTGTGGTAGTACTGAGTAGTCGCCAGGCCACAGAGGGCGCCGATTACCTTCTCGAGCCGGACCCTTATCTCCCCCGCCGCGTACTCCACGCGAAACACACCCGGGAACGAAGTACAGTCCTTCTGGCTGAAGCGCAACGAGACCGTCTCGAACGGCACGGGCACGGGAGGATGGATGCCTCGGACGACATAATACGGAGGGGTCTGCGCTTCGATTGCTCCCGATGCGAGAATGCCGAGCGCGAACAAGACCGGCGTGATGAGGGATCTTGCAAACATTTCACTGGCCTCCGAAGCGACTGATGAACATTGATTATAGCCACGAGCCTCGCGGTTGCGATGCCGCTCGCCGCAACGGACAGGGCGTCATGAAGAGAGCCGCGGCGCGCGCATGGCGGCCGTTTCTCGTGGTCCTCCCGCTGCTGCTCCCGTTCGGGGCGCGCTCCGCGGATGCCTTGCCTGCCGCACCGATGACCGAGCGCGTCGCACACGCCCTGCTTCAGCTCGCGAAGGCAGGCCCTGCGGATCGTGTGGTCGCCCTCGTGCCGGGCGATGCCGGCGGGCTTGGGGCAGCGGCCAGACGATCGGGGGTGAAGAGTGCGCACGTGGCCGCGGGCCCGGAGGAGGCGGATCTGCCGTCAGCCAGCGTGGTCGTCCTCCACCTGGCTCCGGAGGCCGCGCTCAGGATCCGACCGCTCCTTCTCGTCGGCCGGCCTGGCACGCGCGCGGTCTCCCTCGAAGCCGGCCTCGGCGACTGGAAGCCGGACCGAACCGTCGCCATCGACATTCCCTCGGCCGGCGGGGCACCGGGGAGAAAGGCC
Organism: Betaproteobacteria bacterium; assembly: GCA_011391275.1. GTDB lineage: Bacteria > Pseudomonadota > Gammaproteobacteria > Burkholderiales > Usitatibacteraceae > FEB-7. The sequence continues at coordinate 4,309 of JAABQW010000014.1, read as the reverse complement.
AACGCCTACCTCTGGACAATTCCCTCCAACATGAACGGCGAATGGTGCGGGCAGGACGCGGCGAGCGGTACCAAGATTCGCCTCGACCAGCGATTCCAGGAGGTGGAGGGCGATTTCCGCAAGGCGACCAAGTCGCTTCGCTTCGAGGGCCGCATCGAGGGCACGCGCATCGCGGCTGCCGCCGGCCGGCTCGCGTTGGAGCAGTCCGGCGACATCCTTCGCGTCACCATCGCCCAGGGCAACTACGCCGCCTACCGCTTCGCCTCCTTCGCCCGCACTTGCTGCGGCACCTGCCCCTGACCCAAAAAAAACGGGACGGTTCTACGGAACCGGTCTGTTGACCGGTTCCGTAGAACCGTCCCACTAGGATTTTGAGCGGGAGCCGACGGTTAGGGCGGTGAGGATGGCGAGCGTCTGGAGGGCCGCCACGCCCCACAGGACGTGCGAGTAGCGCCCGGCGTCCATGAGCGGGCCGAAGACGATGGGCGCGGTGGCGAGGCCCACGTCGATGCCGGAATAGACGAAGCCGTAGACGCGCCCGAAGGCCGCCTGCCCGAAGGTGCTGGTAGCGGCGCGGCGCACGAGCATGTCGCGCGACGGCCCCGAGAAGCCCGCCCCGAAGCCCATGATGCCCATGAGCGCCACGATCCCCCACGCGGGCGTGGCCTGCGTGGCGAGCGCCACCGCGCACAGCGCCGCCACGCCGAGAGCGATGGCGACGTTCCTCTCCTGCGTGTTGGTTTGCGAGGCGAAGAACCCGCCGGTGCCCGTGCCCGCGGCCGACCCCAGCAGGTACGCCGTGAGCCCCGAGGTGGCGAGCGCGAGCGACACGCCGTAGCTGCGCTCGAAGATGGGCGCGGCGAAGTTCTGCAGGATGCCGAAGGCCATCACCGTGAAGAAGAAGAACACGAAGCACATCCACACGACCGGCGAGCCGAGGAACGCGAACGTGCCCCCGGCGGCCTGCTTCGAGTCGGCGGCCGCGAGCGGCGCGTCCTGCAGCAGCGCGCGGTTGGCCAGCAGGAACGCGAGCGCGGCGACACCCACCACCGCCGCCGCCACCCCCGAGGCGCGCCAGCCCCACGCGCTGGCCACCGCGATCATGAGCACGGGAGAGGCCGCCCACCCCAGGCTCCCTGAAAGCCCGTGCACCGAGAACGCGTGCCCGAGCCGCGTCGCGGACACGCGCCGGTTGAGGAGCGTGAAGTCCGCCGGGTGGAAGACGCTGTTGCCCAGCCCCGCCACCATCGCCGCCGCGAGCAGCATCGAATAGCTCTGCGCGGAGGCCAGGACGAGGCCCGAGGCCGACAGGAGCGCGATTCCGCCTGCCAGCACGCGCAGCGCGCCGAAGCGGTCCACCACGAATCCCGCGAGCGCCTGTCCCGCGCCGGAAACGACGAAGAAAACCGTCATCGCGAGCCCCACCTGCGTGAACGTGAGGCCGAATTCCGCCATCAGCCACGGGAAGAGCGGCGGGATCATGAAGTGGAAGAAGTGCGAAGTCCCGTGCGCGAACCCCACGAGCGAAATGATGGTCGCGTCGTGGCGAAGGCTGCCGGCAGGGGCGGCGGTGGCGGACATGCCCGGATTCTATCCCGGCGGTGTCGGGCACGGTGCCAGGCACCGTGCCCGGCGAGGCCGTTGATACCAGTCAAAAGTCCGCAAATCCTTGGGGTTAGGGTGGAGGGGAACCCCCGGAGGTATCCAGCAGTGGATTCACGGGACAAGCCCACGCCCGAGGCGATCGAGGCCTGCATCGCCCGGGTGCTGGACGCCGAGCGCGAGGCGCAAGCCTCGATCGAATCGGCGCAAGGTCGTGCCGCGGCGACCGTCGCCCAGGCCCGGGGGAAGGCGCGTGCCATCGCCGAGCGGGCCGAAGCGCGCCTGGCCGCCGCCCGCCAGTCCATCGAGGCGCGCATCGCCCGCCACCAGGCCGGGGCCGACGCCCGGCTGCGGGAACTCGAAGCCACGCTCGCCCCTGCGGAAGGCGGCGAGGGCCGCCTCGACGAGGCGCTCGCGCAGGTCGCAGCCTCCCTCACGGCGGGCCGCAGGCCATGATCGCCGCCGGAAGCCTCGAGTACGCGTTCGCGCGCATGCAGGCGCGCCTCTCGAAGCGCCCCTCGGAGGGCACCTGGGCCGCCATCGAGGAGGCGCGCACGCTCGTGCCGATCTTCGATGCCGCACGCGGCACCTCGCTGGAACGCCTGCTGGAGATCCTGCCGCCGCAGGCCGGACTGCAGGACGTCGACCGTGCCGCCCGCACTACCTGGTCGCGCGCCGTGAAGGAAGCCGCCTCGTGGATGCCCGCGGAATGGGGCCCGGCGCTCGCGTGGTGCGATTCGGCCCGCGCGCCCCACCCCACGCTCCTGCCCTCCCTCGGCCACCCCGGATGGCGCAAGCGCTGGCCCGCAGGCGAGGACGACCCCGCGCTGGACGAACTGGCGCGGGTCGTGGCGAGCCATCTCGCGCGCTTCCGCGTCGCGCTGCCGCACGAGGCCAACGCGCTGCGCCGCGCGTTCGAGGCGCGCCTCCTCGCGTTCTTCCGGCACCACCCGGTGCAGGCCGCGGCCGCCTTCGCGTGGCTGGCACTGGCCGCCCTGGACCTCGAGCGCCTTCGCGGCGAGATCGAGCGCCGCCTCGCCTTCCCCGCAGCGAGGATCGCGGCATGATCCGCCCGCGCGCCGCCCGCTGGTTCGAAGCGCTCGTCGCCAGGGACGACACGACCCTGCTCCTGGAGGCGCTCGCCGCCACCGGCGCCGTGGAACTGGAAGCTCGCGCGGGCGCAACACTTCCTGAGGCCTTCGCCACCGCCGGCCCGGCGCTCGCCCGCTTCGCCGACTTCCGCACGCGCTACGGCGCCTGGTGGCCCGCGGAAGGGCTGGTCGCCTCGCGCTTTCCCGAGCACCCCGCGAAGACGCTCGAGCGCGGCCTGCAGCGTCTCGATGCGTGGGCGCGCGAGGCCGAGCCCACGATCCGGCTCCTGGAGAAGAACACCGGGCAGCGCGACGAGGCCCTGCGTTGGCACGACATCCTCGCGGTGCTTGAGGGCTCGCGCGTGGACCTGGGCGCGCTCGCCCGGGCCGGCCCCCTGGCCCAGGCGCGGCTCCTCGCCTTCGCACCGGGTCCCGAACCGCCGCTGCCCGCCTCGCTCCTGGTCCGCGAGATCACCGCGGGCGAGCGCCGCTACGCCATCGTCGTGGGCAGCAGCGTCGACGTGGAGACGGCCGCGCGCGAGACCGTCGCGGCCAAGGGACGCTGCCACGCGATCGCCGATTGGCTCACCGGCAACCGTGCCGCCAACCTCGCCGCGGCCAACGAGCGACTTGCGCGTATCGCGACCGGGCGCGCCGACCTCGACGCCGCGCTCGAGCAGCTCAACGAGCGCCACGGGCTGCGCCAGGCGCTGGGCGACCTCACGCGCCTGCAGTGGGTGATCGAGCACGTGCGGGCGCTGGAGTCCGGCGAGCGCTTCGCCTGGGTCACCGGCTGGACCAGCGACCGCGAGGGCGCGAGCCTCGCCGAGGCGGTGGACCGCTCCGGCGCGCGCGCGCTGCTGCACTTCTCGAAGCCGCCGCCGCTTTCCTCCGCGCCGCTCCTCTTCGTGAACCCACGCTGGGCGCGGCCCTTCGAGCTTTTTCCCCGCGCGCTCGGCGTGCCGGGCGCGACGGAAGCCGACCCCACGGTGGTGCTGGCCGTCGCCGTGCCGCTCATCTTCGGCTACATGTTCGGCGACGTGGGCCAGGGGCTCGTCATCGCCGCCGCCGGACTGTGGCTGCGCAACCGCACCCCGGTGGCGAAGCTCTTCGTGGCCGGCGGAATCTCGGCGGCGTTCTTCGGCTGGGTGTTCGGCAGCGTCTTCAGCATCCACGACGCGATAACGCCGCTCTGGACTGACCCGCTCGCCGAGCCCATCGCGGTGCTGGCGCTGCCCATCGCGGCGGGCGCGCTCCTCCTCGCCGCGGGGCTCCTGCTGCACGCCCTGGGTTCGTTCTGGCGCGGCGAGTGGGCGCGGCTCCTGGGCGAGGACCTGGGGCTCCTCGCGCTCTACGCGGGCATCCTCGGGCTCTTCGCGGCCGTTGAGTTCCAATGGCTGGCGCTCGCCGGCGCCCTCGCCTTCGTCATCGGGCACGCCGTGCACGACGGCCGGCCGCAGGCGCTGGGCTCGGGGCTGGGCGAGCTCGTCGAGCGCACCCTCCAGCTCCTCATCAACACGCTGTCCTTCGCGCGCGTGGGCGCCTTCGCCCTCGCCCACGCCGGGCTCTCGAGCGCCGTGTCGGCGCTTTCCGCCGAAGCCGACAACCTGCTCCTC
>JAABQW010000013.1 GCA_011391275.1 Betaproteobacteria bacterium | reverse complement strand
TGCCCGAGGTCTTCCACTTGGACAGGTTCTGGTTCGTCGCCACGATCTGCGCCTGCGGCGTTGCCCACAGCGTGCCGAGCGAGTCGCGCGTGATCAGGTTGCAGAACGCGCCGGTGCTCAGGCACTGCTCCAGGACGATGGTCGGCGGCAGGGTGCTGATGACGTCCTCGACCTTCATCTGGAAGTAGTCGAGCGTGAGGCTCATGTCCTTCATCGGCGTGAGCACGACGCCCAGGGTCGACGTCTTGCCGGTCTCGGGCTTGAGGTTCGGGTTGCCGCCGAAGAGGGCGTTGTACTGCCCCGCCGGGTTGTCCAGGATGCGGCCGTACTGGGCCGCCGTCACGCCGGTGCGCGCGCATTCGGCGAACGAGCGCGAGGGATTGGCGCCCGCGCAGGGATCCGCGTCGTTGTCGTACAGCCCGACGCCCTGCGCCTGGAACAGCTCGATCACGTTGGCGGCGCGCACGGCCTGCTGGTAGCTGCCGCGGAAGCGGACCTGCTTGGTGGGCGCCCAGTCGATGCCAAGACCGTAGGAGTCCGCGGACTGGTCGGTGGAGTAGTCCGAGTAGCGGTAGCTGCCGTTGACGCTGAGGAGGTCCATGAAGTCGCGACCCTCGACCAGGGGCACACGCACCTCGGCGAAGAGGTCGTTCACCGTGTACTGGCCGCCCAGGCCGATCGTCGGGCCGCCCTGGCCGAACAGGTCACCGGAGGTGAAGGCCGCGTCCGTCTGCAGTTCGAGCTTCTCGACGCGGCGCTCGGCGCCGAAGGCCACGCCCACGCCGGACTTGGCCGAGGGCATCTTCCACCCGTAGTTGCCGAGGTCGGACGAGAAGTTGACGCCCTGGACTTTCTGCTCCGTGTAGCCCTTCTGCAGGCCGGGGGTCTGGAGGTAGGAAAGTGCCGCCGGGGTGACGCCGCCGAGGCTCCAGATGTTGTACGGCACGCAGGCCGGGTCGGTGCCGTCGAGCACCGAGCGGCAGACCGCGGCTCCGGTGGCCGGATCCGTGACGACGTCCATCGCGCGAGCCGCGCGGGTCTGCGAGAAGTCGTTCAGGTAGGCTTCGGAGTAATTGACGCGGCCGTGCTGCAGGAACACGTCGTAGTTCCAGTGCTTGGCGAAGTCGCCCTTCACGCCGACCACGCCGCGGTAGGACGTGTGGCCGATCGTGTCCTGGCGGCCGCCGCCTTCCACGTTGCGGCGCAGGATGAACATGTCCGCCGTGTCGCCCGGGTTGTTGACGCCGAGCAGGGAACGCCAGCCGGGGGTCAGGAGCGGGTTGTCGAAGCCGACTGTCGTGATGAGGCCGAAGAGGCCGCTGGGCGCGATCTGCGCGGTGGTCTGGTCGTCGTGCAGCGAGAGCTCCGTGTAGACGCGGGTGCTCTGGTTGACGTCGTAATGCGCGAAGGCGCTGGCCGTGTAGCGCTCGGACGGGCGCTGGTAGTAGTTCAGCGGGCCGTAGTTGTAGATGTCGGCACTGGTGAAGGGACGCGGGTTGCCGGCGGCATCGGCCACCGTGTGGTCCCAGTCGCCGACGGCGCCGCCCGGAAGGAAGCGGCCGGGGAAGCTGGTCGACGAGCCGGCGCAGGTGAAGCCGGCGGCGTTCGAGCCGAGGGCGCACGAGCTGTAGTCGCGCTCGGACTGGAGCACCGCGCGCGTCTTCTTGTAGCCGAGGAACACGGTGGCGTTGCCGCGACCGTCGGCGAAGTTGCTGCCCATGGTGAGGGAATAGTCGGATTCCTCGCCGTCGCTGGTGATGTCGCCAGGCACCTTGAACTGGGCGGGGTTGGTTGCCCCCCGGGCCGCGACGATATTGGCTACCGAGCTGCCCTGGTCGTGGTTGTAGAAGCTGTAGTTGATCTCGCCCTGAACGCCCTGGAACTTGTCGTTCATGATGAAGTTCACCACGCCGGCGACGGCGTCGGAGCCGTACACGGCGGAGGCGCCGCCGGTGAGCACTTCGACGCGGCGGATCAGCGCGGCCGGGATCTGGTTCAAGTCGGCTGCGTACGGGCCGCGCGGCGAGCCGGCGGGCAGGCGGCGGCCGTTCACCAGCACCAGGGTGCGGTCGGCGCCGAGGTTGCGCAGGTTGACGGTGGCGGTACCGGATGCGCCGTTCGAGACGTTGCCGCCCTGGTCCGCGAACACCTGCGGCAGGTTGTTCAGCAGGTTCTCGACGTTGCGCACGCCTTCGAGCTTGATGTCATCGGCCGAGATCACGGAGATGGGGCTCACGCTCTCGACGTTGGGCGACGGCACGCGGGTGCCGGTGATCTCCAGCTTCTCGACCTTCTCCGCGGACTGCGGGGCGGCCTGCTGCGCGAAGGCCAGGGGCGCGGCCATCAGGGAGATCGCGATCTCCGTGGCGATCACGCACGTCTTCCTCCTGAAGGATTTGGCCGACTGCTTGTTTTTGCTCATCAAGGGCTCCTCAATAGACAAGGTTTATGCGAAACGTCCCATCCAACTCGGTCGATCCCGGCTTGCTGCCGCAACGGCGGGTGTTACCTGCCCGGCCACAACCCGGAAATCATCGCGTTCCCCGGGGTCTTTTGGAAACTCTTTTGGATACAGGGGCTTGGATGAAAGAAAGCCGGCCTTAGAGCCGTCCGGACGCGATTGATCGCCGGATAATAGCCACAGTCTTGTGAAACATCCAACAATTTTCGGTTTTTGTCGCATTTCCGCAACGCGGCGGGCGTGCCGGAAACGCGAAGGGCCCGTCGACGAGATGGGCCCGTTGTCGTTTCGCGTCCGGTGGCCGCGCGGTCCACATCGACGGCGGGCACCGCGAATGTGGAGCCGTCGCTTCGATCCCGAGGCCTACAGGCCCTTGGCGCCGCAATCGCGGACCAGGTAGTCCTCGATGATGCGCAACTGGTCTCCCATGATCTTGCGGGTCCACGCCGGGCCGTGGCCGTAGTCGGCGATCTCGTGGTAGACCACCGGCTTCTTGGCGCCTTTGGCCTTGGAGACGAACCAGTCCGACTGCTCAAGGGGCACGGTCTGATCGCGATCGCCGTGGTAGACCATGATCGGGATCTGGAGGTTGTCGGCGCGCTCCACCGGATTGAGGCCGTCGACGGTCGGCGCCTGGCGCTCGCGGAAGAAGGGGTTGGTGTAGAACTGCGCCCAGATCCGCTTGTGATCGGAGACGCCGGCGCCGGCGATGGCGCACTTGTAGGGCCCGTTGGGGCGCACGGAGGCGGCCATCGCGGAGTAGCCGCCGTACGAGAACCCGAACATTGCGATCCGGTCCTTTTTCGCGATGCCCTGGTCGACCAACCACTTGGCGCCGTCGTCCTTGTCGTCCTGCATCTTCTGGCCCCATTCCGCGTCGCCGGCCTTCCATAGCTTGCGGCCCCATCCCTGCGAGCCGCGGAACTGCGGCTGCAGTACGGCGTAGCAGCGCGAGGCCATCAACGGCACCCACATCGAGGTGTCGAATCCCATCGTGTCGCGGGCCCAGGGTCCGCCGTGCGGATGCACGACAGCGGGCCAGGGCGCCGGCCCGCACAGATCGGTGTTCGGCGTGGTGACGAACGCGGGGATGTCCAGGCCGTCTCGCGCCTTGTAGTAGACGAGGCGGGTCTTGCCGAGCGCGGCTGGATCGATGTCGGGGAACGCCTTTGCGAGCATGGCGAGTTTGCCGTTGCGCAGGAGGTAGAACTCCGGCGGCCGCGATGCGCCGCCCACCTGGAAGACAACGGCGTTGAGGTCCGGCGTCCAGGAGGTGATGGTGTAGGCCGCCTCCAGGTCATAGTCGACCTCGGCGCTCTCCCCGGTGGCGGGATCCGTCACCCGGACGGGCTGGCGCTTCAGCCCCAGGGCATCGCGGATGCCCTTGTCGAGGGCCTGGGCCTTCGGCGCGGTCCACTGCATGTCGGTTCCGGAGCCGCGCGGGCCGTTGTAGGTGATCCCGATGATGTCGCCCAGGGCCACGTCGCCGCCGCCCTTGTTGCGGCTGATGAGAACCCCGTCCGCGTCGAAGAAGCGGTGCTTGAACAGGATCTCCTTCTGCTTGCGGGCGCCGATGTCGTATTCGTAAATGACCGTCTTGTCGAGCCCGACGTTGCTCATCACGAAGGCGACGTTGGGGTCCTTGGCGAACCCCACGATCTGGACGGCGTCGCGTTCCTTCACGTATGAGCGGAAGTGCTCGGTCCAGCTGCCGCTGCCCGTCTCGCGGATTTCCGCGGCGATGAAGGCGCCCCTGCCGTCGACGTCGGCCCGGGTCCGCGCGCGCAGGTTTCCGTCCAGGTCGGTCACGTAGCCCGCGATCTTGTCGTCGGCGCGATTGATGCGCTCGGCGCGGTTGGTGCGCACGTTCACCTTGAAGACGTCGCCCGAGGTGCCGAGCTCGTCGCTGATCACCAGGATGTGGTCGGGGTCGTTCGGCAGCGCGTCGAGGATCGCCGGGTTGGCCAGCGCGCTCAGCTTGTCCCCGACGCGGCTCATCGCCCGCTCCTGGGGCAACGGCTCGTGCCAGTTCTTGCCCGCGAGGTCGGTGATGAACAGCTTCGTGACGAACGTCTTCGTGAGCTTGTCGAGGCGGGAGTCGTAGGGCTGCCACATGGTGACGCCGAGCAGGTCGTTCTTGATGAACTGCACGCCTCTCAACTTCATCCGCGAGGTGCCGATCGCCGTCGGCGGCTTGTCCAGCTCGTCCGTCTTCCAAACCAGGATTACGCGGTCCTCGCCGCGTGCCTCGATCGCCGCGAGGTGCCTGCCGTCGGGCGCGATCGTGAAGCTCGCCATCCGGGGAAAGGCGGCCAGCTGCGCGATCGAGGGCGCCGCGGGCTTGGCGTGGGCCACGCCTGCCGCCAGTGCGAGGAAGGCGAGGGCCGCCCTCCAGAGGCGGGACTTTGTCTGCATGATCGACCTCCTGAAAGAAAAAGCGCCACGTCACCGGGTGGTGACGTGGCGCGCCCTGCGGATACTAGAACCGGTACGTGCCGCTCGCGAACCACGTGCGGCCGACGTAGTCGAAGCCGCTGTAGAGCGCGGAGTTGCCAACGCGGTTGTAGACGCCCTGCGAGATGGGCGGCGGCTCCTTGTCGGCGAGGTTGCGCACTCCCACGATCACGGACCACTTGTCCGTCTTGTACTCCGCCGACAGGTTGTGCCGGGTGTAGCTCGGCGTGTCCAGCTTGTAGGTGCTGGTGTCGGGGTCCTCCTCGTAGTAGAAGTAGCTCGACATCCTGTCGATCCACTCCAGCCCGTAGCGGAACTGCCATTCCTTCCACTTGTAGCTGAAGTCGAAGACGCCGGTCAGCTTCGGCGCGCCGATGTTGCCGTTGAAGCTGTCAAACGGATCGTCCGGGAACAGCTTGTTGGCCTGCTCGGTGTAATGGGTGATGACGCCGTTCGCGCGGAACGTGCCCGGCCCGATGTTGCGGACGTAGCGCAGCGTGTAGTCGTAACCCTTCACCGAGTCGGAAGACACGTTCACATAGCTGTTGTTGACGCTGAGCGAGCGGTTGGTGCCCGCCGGCGCCCGCGTAACCAGCCGGCAGTACTGGGAGCTGAAGTTCGGCTGGCTGTAGCAGAGAGTCAGGATGTTGGACGTGCCGATGCGGTCGACCCCGTTGTCGACCAGGATGTCGTAGTAGTCGACGGCGAACGAGAAGTCGCCCCAGCCCGTCGGCATCTCGGGCTGGATGATGACACCGAACGTCTTGTTCTTCGAGGTCTCGGCCTTGAGGCCCGCATCCTTCCCGCCAATGGTGATGCTCGCTATGCTGCTCGTCGCGGTGAAGTCGGGCGGCAGGCCCTCGCTCTCGCAGTTTGCCCTCCGGGTCGCGTTCGTGCTCACGCCCCAGTTGTTGCAGGGGTCGCCCTGGCTGCTGAGGAACCCGCTGGTCGCGCCGACGTACTGCTCGAAGAGCGCCGGGGCGCGATAGGAGGTGCCCTGCGCCGCGCGGAACGTCAACGCCCGCACCGGCGAATAGAGCGCTCCGATCTTGTAGGTGGTGTCGCCGCCGTAGGACTTGTAGTCCGTGTAGCGGCCGGAGAGGTTCACCGTAAGCTCCTCCGCGCCCGGCAGGCCCCGGAGCAGCGGCACCTCGGCTTCGCCGTAGATCTCCGCCACCGAGTCCGAGCCCCGCGTGATGGCGGCGGACGTGAGGTTGTACAGGTTGCCGTTCTGCGAGTCGATCGACGGTGTGTCGTCGATCTCCGCCCGGCGGTACTCCGCGCCGATGGCGCCGCGGACTGCGCCGTGCTTCATCTCGAACAGCGTCCCGTTCGTGTTGAGGGTGGTGGTGGTTTCCTTGTACTTCGTCGAGCCGGTGTCGTTCACGAAGGTCCAGTTCACCCAGTCCTGCGGCAGCACGCCGCCGATGACGGCGGTGCTCAGCGCGGGTCCCGCGACGCAGCCGTTCGATGCGTCCCGGCAGGAGAAGGTCCCGTCCGCGTTCGCGACGACGTTCATGCTCTGCGCGAGGCGGCTGGTCAGCCACGTCTGGCGCGAATAGGTGGCATCGGAGTTTGCGTAGGTGATGACCCCGTCGTACTTCCAGTCGGCCCAGGGCAGGTCGCCCTTCAGGCCGCCCAGAACTTTGGTGTAGTCGATGTCCTGCTCGCTCTTGTCGTTGCCGAAGCCGATGAACCCCCGGATCTGCAGTGGCTGCCCGTAGGTGAGGACCGTGGGCGCACCCTGCAGGTTCGGAACGCCGCGAAGGCTGGCCGGGATCAGAGGGCTGCCGCGCGCGTAGTCGAGCGAGAGCTGGCGGTACCCCGTCTGGGAAGACTCGCGGCGGCTCAGGAGCGCCTCGCCGTAGAGTTCCGCGTTGCCCAGCATCCCCGTGTCGTACCCGCCCTGGAAGAACCCCGTGGCCACCCGGGCCGGCGAGATCAACGACTGGTTCAACATCCGCGGGTCGAACGTGTCGCGCACGTTCAGGCTGTTGGCGCCGCCACCCACGCCCTCGAAACCCGCCAGGCCCGTGGTGATGGCCGCGTTCGGGCGCCAGCGGTTGAACGACGTGCCGACCGACCCCGGTGCGCCGACGCCCGCCAAGCTGCCCGTGCCGATGGTATTGATGGTGACCCCATTGTTACCCGTGCCGCTGATCGTGTAGCACTTGGGCTGGCCCGTGCTCGGGTCGATGAAGTCCGCGCTGCCCCACTCGCCGGGAACGCCGTTGGTGACCCTCCGGCGGTAGTCGGTCTGGCAGTCCATCCAGTCGCGGTCGCCCCACTTGAGTTCCTTGCGGTCGTAGAACTCGAGCGAGCCGCTGAAGTAGCCCTTGTCGCCGACGACGCCGAAGGTGGCCGACGCACGCGTCTCCTCTCCGCCGCCGTCTTCCGGCGCGTTGTACTGCGCCTCGAGCGTGACGCCCGTGATGTTCTTTTTCGTGATGACGTTGACCACACCGGCGACCGCGTCCGAGCCGTAGATCGACGAGGCGCCGTCCTTCAGCACCTCGATCCGGTCGATCACCGAGGTCGGAAACACGTTGAGGTCCGCCGAGCCGACAGAGCCCCGGGTACCGGCCGGGGCAACTCGCCGGCCGTTGAGCAGCACGAGCGTCCGGGTCGCGCCCAGGCCGCGAAGCGAGAGGGTGTTGGCGCCCGGGCCACCATCGGTCACGAAGCCGCCGAAGGCGTTGTTGATCTGCGCGCCCCCCGCCGTAACCCCGGTGCCCTGCAGGGCCGCCGTCGTCGAGTTGAAGCCCGACATCATGGTCTCGTCGCGCGTGATCACGAGGACGGGCGACGTCGAGTTGAAGGTGTCACGCGCGATGCGCGAGCCCGTGACCGTCAGCTTCTCGACGGCGGTGGTGTCGAGCGCCACCCGGGAATCGACTCCCGCGGCCACCACGACATCGTGCGTCACGCCGTCGCTCGCCACCTTGTAGGTGCCGGGCGCCAGCTTCGGGAACGAGAAGGTCCCGTCCGGCTGCGCCTTGGCCTGGGCCGATTTCCCACCGGGCCCCGTCAGCGTGACCGTCGCACCCGCCTTCGCCTTGCCGACGATGGATCCATCGGCGCTTTGCGCATGTACCACGCCCGCGATGCACATTCCGATGGCCACGGAAATCGCGGTGCGACGGAATGTCGCGGCGGCATTCTGCTTCCTCATGAGGTTTGCCCTTTTCGAGTTTGAGATCTGGGTGCCGGCCATCGGTGCGCCGTCGGATCCGGCCGGGCGAACCATCCCGTCGAATCCTGCGCCGCCCCCCCCGTGCCCGGCTGCCGGTGCATTCTAGCCAACAATCGCAGAGTTTTGTGCAATTGGAGCCGCAAAATGCCTGCCGCGGCAGCCCCGGGCCGGAAAGCGGCAACGGGATTCCGACCCGGCCCGTTTGCTGCTATAATTTTGCGGTTACAAAATCAGATGGGCGGCAGCGCCCATTTTTTGTTTGTGAAACCGATTGCGGGAAGTCCGGACTGGCTGGAGGGAACCCTCGGATCGATGGGCTACGAGCTCGTCGACCTGGAAACCTCGCGAGGTGGCCTGGTGCGGGTCTTCATCGACAAACCGGGGGGCATCACCGTGGACGACTGTGCCGCGGTGAGCCACCACCTGACGCGGGTGTTCGAGGTCGAAGGCTTCGCCTACGAGCGCCTGGAGGTGTCGTCCCCGGGGCTGGACCGGCCGCTCAAGCGGCTGGAGGATTTCGCGCGCTTCGAGGGGCGGGACGCCACGGTGAAGCTGAAGCTCCCGCGCGAGGGCAGGCGCCGGCTGGAAGGGCGCATCGCGGGGGTCGAGGGTGGCCAGGTTCACATCGAAGTCGAGGGGAAGCGCTGGTCGGTCGCGATGACGGACATCGACCGGGCCCGGCTGGTGCCGGACGTCTGATGCTGGAGGTGGTTGAGATGACGAAGGAAATCCTGTTGCTGGTCGACGCGCTGTCGCGCGAGAAGAACGTCCCGAGGGACGTGGTCTTCCTCGCGCTCGAGATGGCGCTCGCCTCGGCCACGAAGAAGCGCTTCAAGGACGAGGTCGACGTGCGCGTCGAGATCGACCGCGAGTCGGGCGAGTACCGCGCCTTCCGGCGCTGGACCGTCGTGCTCGACGAGGAGCACGAGGAGCCGGCCCACCAGGTCGCCATCACCGACGCGCTCGCCGAGAACGCCGAGGCGAAGCTGGGCGACGTCTTCGAGGAGCCGCTGGAGCCCGAGACCTTCGGCCGCATCGGCGCCCAGGCCGCCAAGCAGGTGATCCTGCAGAAGATCCGCGACGCGGAGCGCGAGCAGATCCTCAACGACTTCCTCGAGCGCGGCGAGTCGCTCGTGACCGGCACGGTGAAGCGCGCCGAGCGCGGCAACCTCATCGTCGAATCCGGCCGCGTCGAGGCCCTGCTGCCCCGCGACCACCTGATCCCGAAGGAGAATCTGCGCGTGGGCGACCGCGTGCGGGCCTACATCGACAAGATCGACCGCCAGGCGCGCGGGCCGCAGCTCATCCTGTCGCGCATCGTCCCCGATTTCCTCGTGAAGCTCTTCGAGCTCGAGGTGCCGGAGATCGAGGAGGGCCTCCTCGAGATCAAGGCCGCCGCCAGGGACCCCGGGCTGCGCGCCAAGATCGCCGTGAAGTCGAACGATCCGCGCATCGACCCGGTCGGCACCTGCGTGGGCATGCGCGGCTCGCGCGTCCAGGCCGTGACGCAGGAGCTCGCCGGCGAGAGGGTCGACATCATCCTCTGGTCGCCGGACCCGGCGCAGTTCGTGATCAACGCGCTGGCCCCGG
>JAABQW010000012.1 GCA_011391275.1 Betaproteobacteria bacterium | reverse complement strand
AGCATCCGCTGGAGCGCGTGATGTCCATCGGCGAGCACGGCGGTTCGCTCGAGATCCAGACCACCGGCAACCACCTCGCCCGCGCCATCGGCAACGCCGTGCGCGCGGCGTACGACGGAAACCTCAAGGTGCGCTACCAGGCCGACGAGAACCTGGTTCGCGCCGTCTGGACGAGGTAATCCGCGGCAATCAGGCGTGGCGCGGCTTCTCGCGCCACACCTGCCGGAACTTCCCGCTCACGGGGTGGGCGGCGATTTCGCCGGTTTCCACGCGCACTGAGACTCCCGCAAGCCCCTGGCGGGCGAGGAACAGCGCCAGCGCGTCCTTGACCCGCGTGGGTGCCTCGCGCTGGCGCGGCGCGGGCTCAACTCGTACGCGAAGCGCCCGCGGGCCCGTCTGCACCACCTGGAAGCGGTGCACGCCGCAGCCCTCCTCCACCGCCGTGCAAAGGGCCATCGGCATCACCGGCACGTCGTGGCCCCTCGCGTCGTCCAGGCGCAGGATCTCGTCGCGCCGACCGTCGACGCGGATCACCGGGAAGGGCCGCCCGCAACCGCAGGGCTTCGACACGCGCGTGACGCTGTCGCCCAGCTCGTAGCGCACGAGCGGCTGCACGTGGTTGGCGAGGTTGGTCAGCAGCACCGACGCGGAAGGGGTGTCCGGCTCCACGGGCTCGTAGTCCGCGTCCACGGGCTCCAGCACCACCCAGTCGTCGTTCACGTGCAGCGAACCGCGCTCGCACTCGAAGGCGATGTTGAGGAATTCCGAGGCGCCGTAGTCGCCCGCCACTCGGCAGCCGAACGCGCGCTCGATGTGATCGCGCGCCATGGGGGCCAGCCACTCGCCGCCGTACCAGAGGACCCTCGGCGCGATGTCGAGCCGCCCGGCGTCCTTCTCGTGCGCGAGCGCCCTGAGCACCGTCGCGTAGGAAGCGACCACGGTGGGCTTGAAGCGCTCGAGCTCCGCGCAGATCTCGCGGATGGGCGCGGTGACGGGCAGGACGCGCGCGTTCGCCTCGAACCAGGGGTGCAGCGCCCGAAGCCGCTCCCAGCTCACGATGCCCGCGAAATGGCCCTCGGTGGCGGCGATGAGCGCGTAGCGGTGGCCCGTGAGCGGCTCGTTCCAGTTCCACGCCGGTGCGAGCGCGCCCATGCGCGCCGAACCCAGCGCGTCGTAGACGGCCAGCGCGTCGCCGTCGTGCACGATGAGGCCGGGCACTCCCGTGGTGCCGGAGCTGGAGAAGACCGCGTACCGGCCCAGGAACGGCCGGCCGATGCCGGCGGGATCGCGCGCGAACTCCTCCACGCCCTTGCGCGTGACGGCCGCGTCGGTGACCCAGTCGTCGAAGTGGGCCATCAGCCCCGCCTTGTGCACCGGCGGCAGGTCGGACAGGCGAAGGTCGCGATCCGGGAGCTTGTCCCAGAGACGGGCGTAGTGGCGCGAGTGGCGGCGTGTCCAGCGCAGGAGGCGCGACAGCCGCTCGGCCTGCAGGCGCTCGATCGCCACGCGGCCCCCCGCCTGCGCCCAGCCCGCATCGGTCGTGTAGCTGGCCCAACGCCACATCGAGTCCAGGAACGACCACTCGCCCGGCCTCACGCTGACGTCCTCCGCGAAGTGACCTACGCCCAGCTTTACACCCCCCGCAGGGAGCGCCACCCCGGTTGGATCAGGAAACGCGCACTTGGCCGTCGCGCCGCGGGGCGCTTGCGGCGTGGACGTCGCGGTGTTACCTTGGTGTCACTGGAGGAATCCATGGCCGGAACCACGTCCCTCAAGATCCCCGACGAGCTCAAGGAAAAGGTCGCCGACCTCGCGCGCGTCGTGGCACAGACGCCGCATGCCTACATGGTGGAGGCGATCGCGGAGCGGGTGGCGCTCGACGAGCGGCGCCGTGACTTCGTCGGCCGCGCGGTGCAATCGCGGGAGGCGTTCGCGAAGTCGGGGCAGGCCTACCGACTGGAGGATGTCACTGCCTACTACCGCGCCAAGCTCGCCGGCGTCGAGGCGCGGCGCCCGCGCCCGGTCAAGGTGAAGAAGCCGTCCCGCTAGCGGTGGCTGCCGTCCTCAATTCGGCGTACGCCGAGGAAGACCTCGGCCGTATCGTCGAGTTTCTCCTGAAGTCCGAACCGGCGACGGCGGCGGCCACGGGTGGCCTGATCCTGGAGGCGCTGGAGGTCCTCGCCAGGCACCCTCTCATCGGGCGGCCTGCGGAAGGCGGCCTGCACGAACTCGTGATCTCCCGGGGAAAATCCGGCTATTGCGCCCTGTACGAGTTCTACCCGGCGGCGGACCTCGTCGTCGTGCACGCGATCCGCCACCAACGCGAAGCGGGCTACCGGGACTGAATCGCCCGGTCGCCGCGGGTCAGTGCTTGCCGCCGCAGCCGCAGCCGCCCTCGTGCTCGTGCGGCGCGGGCGGCGTGGTGCGCCCGGCGAGCACTTCGCGAACGGCTTCCACCGGATCCGCCTGCCCGGTGACGACGACGCGGATGCCGCGGGCGGCCATCTTGCGATGGAAGCCTTCCCCGGCGCTGCCCGTGAGCAGCACGTCGACGCCGTCGATGGGATGCGCCTCCCCGGCAAACTCGTGGAAGGCCATTTCCTTCGGCAGGTCCAGGCGCGACACCTCGGCGACCTCGTCGGGGACGCTCGCCTGGAAGACGAGGAAGCGGCGCGTCATCCCGGCGTGCCCGGTGACGGTGCGGAAATTCTGGCTGGTGACGGCGAATCTCATGGCAATGCTCCGGCGGCCGCGGAAAGGGCCGCCCCATGCCATCCTATGCTGCCCTGCCTGATGGCCCATTGAGGCCGATCAGTTGCCGGCGGACTTGTCAGCCGCGCGGGCGGCGCTCCACGCAGTACGCGAAGCCCAGCGAGGCGAGCTCGCTCTCCGAGAGGCTGTCGGAACGGTTGGCGGCCTGGATCATGTAGGTCGCGACCTGCCCGGACCAGCCTTCCGACGGCTTGCGGATGGACGCCTCGAGATCCTTCGCGCCGCGGCGCTTGGCGGCCTCGATCGTCCTCGCGACCGATTCCGACGTCTGGCGGCAGGCTCGCTTGACCTCGTCGGAGGCGGCCTGCGCCAGTGCCGTGCCGGGCACTGAAGCCGCAAGGAGTGCCGCGGCCGCGATGATTGCCTTCGTCTGCTTCATTCCCGTTTTCCCTTCGTGGACTGCGCGTGGAAGCGAAATTCTAGCGCGACTCCGGCGCCACGGGCCCGCCCGGGAGGGTTACGATAGCCACATGGCCAGGAAAACCCCCTCACGACCGGCGCCGCCCAGGGGCGAAGGCGCCACACCGGCGTCGGAGCGCATCCGCGCGCGCATCCGCAAGTCGCGCGAGCGCTACCACGCCAACGACAACATCGCGAAGTTCATCGAGCCCGGCGAGCTCGAAGAACTGCAGGACGAGGTCGCGGCGAAGATGCGCCGGGTGCTGGAGAGCCTGGTGATCGACACCGAGAGCGACCACAACACCCAGGACACCGCCCGGCGCGTGGCGAAGATGTACCTCACCGAGGTGTTCCGCGGCCGCTACGTGGCCGAGCCGCCGGTCACCGAGTTCCCCAACGTCGAGCGGCTGAACGAGCTGATGATCGTGGGGCCCATCACCGTGAGGAGCGCCTGCTCCCACCACCTGTGCCCCATCATCGGCAAGGTGTGGATCGGCGTGATGCCCAACGAGCATTCCAACCTCATCGGCCTGTCGAAGTACGCGCGGCTGTGCGACTGGGTGATGAGCCGGCCGCAGATCCAGGAGGAGGCGGTCACGCGCCTGGCGGACCTGCTGCAATCCAAGATGCAGCCCGACGGCCTCGCCGTCGTCATGGAGGCCGACCACTTCTGCATGCAGTGGCGCGGCGTGAAGGACCCCGACGCCAGGATGATGAACAGCGTGATGCGCGGCTCCTTCCTCAAGGACCCGAACCTGCGCCGCGAATTCCTCGCCCTGCTCCAGAGAAAGAACGCCTAGGAGAACAAGAATGATCGTGAGACTCCTCTACGCCAGCCGCTCCACCAGGCACGTCACGCACGAGGTGATCGAGTCCATCCTCGAGCAGTCGCGCAAGCACAACCCGGAGCTGGGCATCACCGGCATCCTCTGCCAGAGCGGCGACATCTTCCTGCAGGTGCTCGAGGGCGGGCGCACCGCGGTGAACAGGCTCTACAACGAGATCGTGCGCGACAACCGCCACAAGGACGTCGTCGTGCTGCATTACGAGGAGGTCGCCGAGCGCCGCTTCCCCGGCTGGACCATGGGGCAGGTCAACCTCGCGAAGGTGAACCCCTCGACGCTCCTCAAGTACTCCGAGACCATGGCCCTCGACCCGTACGCCATGTCGGGCAAGGCATCGATGGCGCTCCTCGAGGAGCTCATCGCCACCGCGCAGATCGTCGGCCGCGCCGCCTGACGCGCCGCGCCGGCACGTCGCGCCGGCGACCTCCGGAGCCCCGCCTCCCATGGCCCTGCTGCGGAACCGCCGCTTCGCGAGCCGCGCCGACCTCGGGCTCACGCAGGCGCAGTTCGCCGCGCTCGACCGCCTCGACACGCCGCAGAAGGTGCAGGCCTTCGTGAACCGCATTCCCGCCAACCACGAGCGCGGCGGCGAGACGCTCCTCTCCGCGCACGAGGTGCTGCGGCAACGGCGCGCGCACTGCCTCGAGGGCGCCTTCGTGGCCGCCTGCGCGCTCTGGATCCACGGCAGGCCGCCGCTCGTCGTCCACCTCGACTGCGACCTCTCCGACTACCCGCACTGCATCGCCGTCTTCCGGCAGGGCCGGTTCTGGGGCGCGATCTCCAAGACCAACGGCGCGGTGCTGCGCCACCGCGATCCCGTCTACCGGACGCTGCGCGAGCTGGCGCTCTCCTATTTCCACGAGTACTGCGACCGCAAGGGCAGGCACACGCTGCGCAGCTACTCCGGCGCCTTCGACCTGCGGCGCTTGGACACGGACCAGTGGGTGACCTCGACCGCGCCCTGCTGGGATGCGCACGAGCGCCTCGTCGCGCTTCGCCACTACCCGCTGGTCAGCGCGCGCCAGGTCGCCCGCCTCTCGCGGCGCGATCCCTTCGAAAGCCGGGTCTCGAAGTTCCTGCAGTACCCGAAGCCGAAGCCGCGGCGCTAGTCGCGCAGGAGCCCCGCGCGCCTAGGTGGAGAGCTTGCGGCCGAGCTTGCCCTCGACGGTCGCGATCTTGCTCGCGAGCCGCCCGCCCGGCCCGGCCCGGTAGTCGATGCGGATCGAGGTCGAGACCCGCTTGCAGTCCTGGCTCATGCGCTCGAAGCACGCAGTGACGACGGCCATGACCTCGTCCCATTCCCCCTCGATGATCGTGCCCATCGGCGTGAGGCGGTAGGGCAGCCCGCTGCGGTCGACGATGTCGAGCGAGCGCGCGACGTACTCGCCGAGGCTTTCGCCCTTGTCGAAGGGGGACATCGAGAATTCGAGCAGCACCGACATGGCATCCTCCTCTGGAATCGGGGTTCGCCCGCGATCCTACCCCGCGGCGGGGCACGCGGCGCCCCGGGCCTCCCCGCACCTTGATTCGCGTCAAGAGTCGCGGGGTCGCGCGGCGGAAACTGGGATGTCGGAGGAGTCCGGAATGACGAATCCCGTATCCGCAGCGCCCCTCGCGCCGGCGCAACTGCGCCGCACCTGCGACCCCGCGAGCCTCGCCTTCGCCACCACGGCAGAGCTGGAAGACTTCGGCGAAGTCCTCGGCCAGGCGCGCGCCGTGGAGGCCATCCGCTTCGGCGTGGGCATGGAGCGCGACGGCTACAACCTCTACGCGATGGGCCCGGAAGGCATCGGGCGCCACACCATCGTGCGCCGCCACCTCGAGAAGAAGGCGCTCGAGCGCGCCACCCCCTCCGACTGGTGCTACGTGTTCGACTTCGCCGCGCCCGACAAGCCGCGCGCGCTCGAGCTGCCCGCCGGAGACGCCTCGCGCTTCCGCCAGGACATGCAGCGCCTGGTCGAGGACCTGCGCACCGGCATCCCCAGCGCCTTCGAGACCGACGAGTACCGCACGCGGCTGCAGGAGATCGAGGGCGAGTTCGAGCGGCGCCACGAGGAGGCCATCGAGTCGATCGGCGAGAAGGCCAAGGGACAGGGCATCGCGCTGGTGAGGACGCCCTCCGGCTTCGGCTTCGCGCCGATGCACGAGGACAAGGTGATGGGCCCGGACGAGTTCCACGCGCTCTCCGAGGCGAAGCAGAAGGAGGTGCAGGAGGCCATCGCGGCGCTGGAGCAGGAACTCGCGAAGGCGATCCACGAGGTTCCCAGGATGCGCCGCGAGGCGCAGCGCAAGGTGCGGGATCTGAACCGCCAGGTCGTCGGCGCGACGGTCACCGGTCTCATCGAGGAGCTGAAGGCCGCCTACGTCGCGCTCGGGCCGGTGGTGAGGTTCCTCGAGAGCGTGCACGAGGACGTGCTCGACCACGCGGAGTCCTTCCGCCATCCCAAGGAAGGCGAGCAGCGCACCCTCTTCGGCATCCCGGTGCCCGAGCCCGAGAGCGAGTCCCCGCTCGGGCGCTACCAGGTGAACGTGCTCATCGAGCACGCCGCCGGCAGCGGCGCGCCCATCGTGTACGAGGACAACCCCACCCACGACAACCTCGTGGGCCGCATCGAGCACCTCGCGCAGATGGGCACGCTGGTCACCAACTTCATGCTCATCAAGGCCGGCGCCTTCCACCGCGCCAACGGCGGCTACCTGGTGCTGGACGCGCTCAAGGTCCTCACGCAGCCCTTCGCGTGGGAGGCGCTCAAGCGCGCCATGCGCTCGCGCGAGATCCGCACCGAGTCGCTGGGGCAGATGCTGGGCCTCGCGAGCACCGTGGGCCTCAAGCCCGAGCCCATCCCCCTGGACCAGAAGGTCGTGCTGGTCGGCGAGCGCATCCTGTACTACCTGCTGCAGGCCTACGACCCCGAGTTCCCCGAGCTCTTCAAGGTGGCCGCCGACTTCGAGGAGGACATCGAGCGCGCGCCGGAAAGCGACCTCCTCTACGCGCGTGTCGTCGCCACCATCGCGCGGCGCGAGAAGCTGCGCGCCGTGGATCGCGGGGGTGTGGCCCGCCTCATCGAGCAGGGCGCGCGCGCGGCAGGCGACGCGGGCAAGCTCTCCGTGGCCATGCAGGAGCTCACCGACCTGCTGCGCGAGTCCGACTACTTCGCCGCGGCCGCCGGCCGCGAGGTCGTCGGTGCGGCCGACGTCGACAGCGCGCTCGCCGCGCGCGAGGACCGGCAGTCGCGCATCCGCGAGCGGGTGGGCGAGCAGATGCGCAAGGGCACGCTCCTCATCGACACCGCGGGCGAGCGCGCCGGCCAGGTGAACGGCCTGTCCGTGGTGCAGCTGGGCGAGTTCGCCTTCGGCATGCCCAGCCGGATCACAGCGCGCGTGCGCCTGGGTTACGGCGGCGTCGTCGACATCGAGCGCGAGGCGGAGCTGGGCGGTCCGCTGCACTCGAAGGGGGTGATGATCCTCTCCGGCTACCTCGCGGGCCGCTACTGCGTCGACCGGCCGCTGTCGCTCACCGCGACGCTCGTCTTCGAGCAGAACTACGGCGGCGTGGAGGGCGACAGCGCTTCGTGTGCGGAGCTCTGCGCGCTCCTTTCGGCGCTGGCCGAGGCGCCGCTGGCGCAGTCCCTCGCGATCACGGGCTCGGTGAACCAGCACGGCGACGTGCAGGCCATCGGCGGCGTGAACGAGAAGATCGAGGGCTTCTTCGACCTGTGCAAGGCGCGCGGGCTCACCGGCACCCAGGGCGTGGTGATCCCGGCCGCCAACGCGCGGCACCTGATGCTGCGCCGCGAGGTCGTCGAGGCCGTCGAGGCGGGCCGCTTCCAGGTGTACCCGGTGCAGTCGGTCGACGAGGCGCTCGCGATCCTCTCCGGGCAGCCCTCCGGCGAGCGCGACCCGCTGGGCCGGTTCCCCGCCGGAAGCGTCAACCTGCGGGTCGAGCAGCGCCTCGCGGCCTTCGCCGAGCGCGTGCTCGCCTTCGCCGCCGGGCCGCCCGTGCGCAAGGATTGGCGGCGGGGACGGCCGAGGTGAAGATCCGGCGCATCGTCGTCGGGCTGGACGTCGCGCCGCACAGCCGCCCGGCGCTGGAGGCCGCCGCCGCGCTCGCGGGAGCGCTGGACGCCGATCTCGAGGCGCTGTTCGTCGAGAGCGACGAGGTGCACCGCCTGGCGGGGCTGCCCTTCGCGCGCGAGCTGGGCGTGAGCTCCGCCGCGGCGCGGCCGATGGACCCGGCGGTCCTGGAGCGCACGCTGCGGGCACACGCGCGGGAAGCCCGGCGGGCACTTGCCGAGGTCGCCGCACCGCGCTCGCTTCGCTGGTCGCTTCGCGTCACGCGCGGTTCCGTGACGGAGGAGATCATCGCCGCCTCCACGGGCGCGGACCTCACCGTCGTCGGCGCAAGGCGCTGGACACCCGAGGCCGCGCGGTTCGCACGCGGGGCGCCGGCCACGATCATCGTGCTGCCGCACTCGGGACGCCTCGGCGGCCCGGTCGCGGCGATCTGCCCCGTGACCGTGGCGCCGGAACACGCGATGGCGCTCGCCGCCTCGCTCGGCGACGCCCTCGGCGGCGGCCTCACGATCCTGGTGCTGGCGGAGGACCTCGCAGAGGCCGGCGCGTGGTGCGAGAAGGCCGGCGACCTGCTGCGCGCCATGGGCCGCCGCGCCGGGCTCGAGATCGTGCGCGAGAGCCAGCCGGAGGCGCTGCAGGCCGCGCTCGAGCGCCTGGCGCCGCGGGCCGTGGCCGTCGTCGCGGCACCGCCCGCGCAGTCCTCGTAACCCGGCCTCGCTCCACCGGGGCTTGACGACGCCCCGCCTCCTGGGTTTACCATTCGGTTAATTAACCATTTGGTTCACCCCGCCATGCCCGACGACCGCCTGAACGCCACCTTCGCCGCCCTCGCCGACCCCACGCGCCGCGCCATCCTCGCGCGCCTGGCGAGCGGGGAGAGCACCGTCACCGCGCTCGCCGAGCCCTTCGCCATGAGCCTGCCGGCGGTGACGAAGCACCTGAAGGTGCTCGAGAACGCGGGCCTCATCTCGCGCGGCCGCGAGGCGCAGTACCGCCCGTGCCGGCTGGAGCCGAAGTCGCTCAAGGCCGCCACGGACTGGCTCGAGCAATACCGCCAGCTCTGGGAAGAGAGGCTGGACGGGCTGGAGCGCTACCTCCGTGAACTGCAGGCAAAGGAGAAGAAACGTGGACGCAGGAAGTGACCTGGGGAACTCCGAAAGCACCGCGCTCGCCGACCGCGAGATCGTCGCCACCCGCCTCCTCGGCGCGCCGCGCGACCTCGTGTTCGCCGCGTGGACCGACACGGCGCACCTGGAGCAATGGTGGGGCCCCGCCGGCTTCACCACCACGACGAGCCGAGCGGCATTCGAGCCCGGCGGCCAGTGGCGGTTCGTGATGCACGATCCGGACGGCACCGACTACGAGAACCTCATCACTTTCGTGGAGGTGAGGAAGCCCTCGCGCATCGCCTACCGGCATGGAGGCGTCGGGGCCACGGAGGAGGTGAACTTCGAGGTGACGGTCGACTTCGCCGACGAGGCGGGCGGCACGCGCCTCACGATGCGCATGCGCTTCCCCTCGAACGAGGCGCGCGACCTGGTCATCGGGAAGTACGGCGCGATCGAGGGGCTCAAGGAGACGATGGCGAGGCTGCGCGACCACGTGACCACGCTCGGCGGCTTCATGGTGACGCGCACCTTCGAGGCGCCCCGCGAGCTCGTCTGGCGAGCGCACACCGAGGCGGCGCACCTGGCGCGCTGGTGGGGGCCGAAGGGCTTCGCG
>JAABQW010000022.1 GCA_011391275.1 Betaproteobacteria bacterium | reverse complement strand
TCACGAACACCGGCAGGAAGAGCGGCACGGCGATGTAGCTGATCTCGATCCACTCGAGGAAGAAGCCGAGCACGAAGATGAGGAACATCAGGAACCAGATGTCCGCGCCCACGCCGCCGGGCAGCCACTCGAACATGCGCGAGATGATGTCCTCGCCGTGCAGGCCCCGGAACGAGAGCGAGAAGACCTGCGCGCAGATGAGGATGAACATCATCATGGCCGTGATCTTGGTCACCGACTGGACCACCTCGCGCAGCACACGCAGCGACATGCGGCCCGCGAAGGACGTGACGATGATGGAACCCAGCGCGCCCATCGAGGCCGCCTCCGTCGGTGCGGCGATGCCCCCGATGATCGAGCCCAGCACCGCGAAGACGAGCAGCACCGGCGGCACCACCACCTTGAAGAAGCGGATCCACAGGTCGCGCTTCGCCAGCGCGTCGCGCTCCTCCTGCGGCAGCGGCGGCACGAGGTGCGGCTTCACCATCCCCAGGATCACTATGTAGGTGCAGTAGAGCGCGGCGAGCAGCATGCCGGGCATCACCGCCGCCGCGAAAAGCGTGCCCACGGAGAGCTGCAGGATGTCGGCCAGCAGGATGAGGATCAGCGAGGGCGGGATGATCTGCCCCAGCGTGCCGGAGGCGCAGATGGCCCCGCAGGCGATCCCCGGGTCGTAGCCGCGCTTGAGGAGCGTGGGCAGGGTGAGCAGGCCCAGCGTGATGACGGTCGCGCCCACGATGCCGGTGGTGGCCCCCATGAGGACGCCGACGCCGATGATCCCGAGGGCCATCCCGCCGCGCAGCCCGCCCGCGAGGTGCCCCACGACGTCCAGCAGGTCGTCCGCCAGCCGCGACTTCTCCAGCATCACGCCCATGAAGACGAAGAGCGGTATCGCGAGCCACTGGTAGTTGGCCACCACCCCGTAGATGCGCGAGGGCAGCAGGTTGAAGAGCCCCGTGCCGAAGCCCAGGGCGCCGAACACGAAGCCCACGGTGCCGAGCGTGATCGCCACCGGCACGCCCGCCATGAGCAGCACGAAGAAGCTGCCGAGCATGCAGAGTGCGAGGATCTCCTGGCCGCTCATGGGGCACCCCGCAACGTGCGCAGCTTCGCGAACACGCCCAGGAGCGTCGCGAGGCTCTGCAGCGCGAGGAGCGCGAACCCCGCGGGGATCAGCGCCTTGAGCACCCACCGGTAGGGCAACCCGCCGGGATCGGCGGAGCCCTCCATGATCACGTAGGACTGCTGCACGTACTGGAACGACAGCCACACGAAGGCCGCCGAGATGAGGATGCCCAGCACCTGGGAGACGACCTCCACGCGAAGCTGGTTGCGCGGCGAGAACTTCGCGAAGAGGACGTCCACGCGCACGTGCTCGCCCTTGAGGAGCGCGTACGGGATGCCGAAGAGGATGAGCGGCGCCAGCAGGTGCCACTCCAGCTCCTGGGCCCACACCGAGCCGTAGCTGAAGAGGTAGCGCAGCACCACGTTCGTGGCCATGACGACCACGATCACCAGCGCAAGCCAGGAAGCCGCGCGGCCGACCAGGTCGACCGCGCGTTCGATGCGTTCCTGCATCGGGTCAGGCCTGGATCTTGGTGTGGTACGGCGTCTCGCTGTACTTGCTCCAGGCGTCGAACTTGGCCTTGTAGGCCATGTAGGAATCGTTCACCTTCTTCACGATCGGGTCCTTGGCGACGGCCTCGGCGAGCACCTTGGCGGTCTGCTCGCGCAGCGCCTTGATGACGTCGTCGGGCAGCGGGCGCGCGATGACGCCGTGGTTCTTCACCAGGTCCTCCATCGCTTCCGCGTTGGTCTTCTGGCACCAGCCCTCGCTCACCACGTTGCAAGCGGCGGCGGCGTTCTCGACCACGGCCTGCAGGTCCTTCGGGAGCTTCTGCCAGGCGGCCTTGTTGATGAGGAGCTCGGAGACGGTCGCCGGCTCGTGCCAGCCGGTGGTGTAGTAGTACTTGGCCGCCTTCTGCAGCCCCAGGCGGCGGTCCTGGTACGGGCCCACGAACTCGGCCGCGTCGATCACGCCGCGCTCGAGCGCCGGGAAGATCTCGCCGCCGGGCAGCAGCTTCACGTCGACGCCGAGCGTCGCGTACACCTTGCCGGCAAGCCCCGGGATGCGCATCTTCAGGCCCTTGAAGTCGGCCACCGACTTGATCTCCTTCTTGAACCAGCCGGTCATCTGCACGCCGGTGTTGCCGCAGGGCATGGCGACCATGCCGAAGGGCGCGTAGACCTCGTTCCAGAGATCGATGCCGCCGCCGTCGTAGAACCAGCCGTTGATGCCCTGGAAGTTCAGGCCGAAGGGAACCGCTGTGAAGTACTGCGCGGCGAAGGTCTTGCCCGTCCAGAAGTAGCTGTTGGCGTGGTTCATCTCGACGGTGCCGGCGCGCACCGCGTCGAAGCCCTCGAGGGCCGGGATGAGCTCGCCCGCGCCGTAGACCTGGATCTTCAGGCGCCCGCCGCTCATCGCGTCGATGCGCTTCGCGAGGTCGGTGGCGCTGCCGGGGCCGTCCATGTAGAAGGGCGAGCCCTTGGGATAGGCGCTCGTCATCTTCCAGCTGATGGGCGATTGCGCCTTGGCGATCATCGGGAAGCCGAGGGCGCCGGCGGCGGCACCGGCGGTGAGGAAGGAACGGCGGGTCGTTTTCATGGTGGATCTCCTGAAGGGGTCGATGCGGAATGCGCGCGGTAGCTCGAACGCAGGGTTTCCTCCTTGAAGCAAATGGCGGGCCATGGCAAATCGGGGCCAAATCGGTGCCTCTGGGCGCAGGGTAGCACCGTGCCGGTGCGCAGCGCACCAATAGGTAGCGTGACCGCCCGGAGTACGGGGTTTTCCCGCGAGCCTTGCTTTGCGTCATAGGGGGGGTCGGGGCCCGGCGCCAGAATCGCTCCATCGATTGGCCTGAACTCAAGGAGCGCCGCGCAATGGCTACCAAACCGTTCGTCTACCAGGAACCCTTCCCGCTGGGCGCCGACCGGACCCTCTACCGGAAGGTCGAGGGATCGGAGAAGTACGTTTCCGTGAAGTCCTTCGAAGGCCGGGAGATCCTCACGGTCGATCGCGAAGCGCTGACGGTGCTGGCCAACGAGGCGATGCGCGACGCCGCCTTCCTGCTGCGCGCCGAACACAACGACTCCGTGGGCAGGATCCTGCGCGACCCGCAAGCCTCGCAGAACGACAGGGGCGTTGCCGTGACGATGCTTCGGAACGCCGAGATCTCCGCACGGGGCGAACTCCCGGTATGCCAGGACACGGGCACCGCCATGGTCATCGCCAAGAAGGGCCAGCAGGTCTGGACCGGCGGCGGGGACGAGGAAGCGCTCGCGAAGGGGGTGTACAAGACCTACACCGAGGAAAACCTCCGCTACTCCCAGACCGTGGCGCTGGACATGTACCGGGAGGTCAACACGGGCACGAACCTCCCGGCCCAGATCGACATCCAGGCGGTGGACGGGGATGCCTACAAGTTCCTCTTCATGGCCAAGGGCGGCGGCTCGGCCAACAAGACCGCCCTCTACCAGGAGACGAAGGCGCTGCTGACGCCCGAGGGCATCGTGAAGTTCCTTGTCGCGAAGATGAAGTACCTCGGTACCGCCGCCTGCCCGCCGTACCACATCGCCGTCGTCGTCGGCGGAACCAGCGCCGACGCCTGCCTCAAGGCGGTCAAGCTCGCCTCCGCCCGGTACTACGACGAGCTTCCCACCCAGGGCAACGAGCACGGCCAGGCGTTCCGCGACCTGGAGCTGGAGCAGAAGCTCTTCGACGAGGCCTGCAAGCTCGGCATCGGCGCCCAGTTCGGCGGCAAGTACTTCGCGCACGACATCCGGGTCATTCGCCTCCCGCGCCACGGCGCCTCGTGCCCGGTCGGCATGGCCGTGTCCTGCTCGGCCGACCGCAACGTCAAGGCGAAGATCACCCGGGAGGGCCTCTTCGTCGAGGAGCTCGACCACGATCCGGGCCGCCTCATCCCGGAGGAGTACCGGGGCAAGAAGGCGATCGGCGTGCCGATCGACCTGAACCAGCCGATGAAGGCGATCCTGGCCGAGCTGTCGAAACACCCGGTCTCGACCCCGCTCCTGCTGAACGGCACCATCGTTGTCGGGCGCGACATCGCGCACGCGAAGTTCAAGGAGCTCATCGACGCCGGCAAGCCCGTGCCGGAGTACCTCCTCAAGCATCCGATCTACTACGCAGGCCCGGCCAAGACGCCGAAGGGCAAGGCCTCCGGTTCCTTCGGCCCGACGACCGCCGGCCGCATGGATTCCTACGTGGACCTGCTGCAGAGCAAGGGCGCCAGCATGATCATGATCGCCAAGGGCAACCGCTCCCAGCAGGTGACCGACGCCTGCAGGAAGTACGGCGGGTTCTACCTCGGCTCCATCGGCGGCCCGGCCGCGGTGCTGGCCGACGAGAACATCAGGAAGGTCGAGTGCCTCGACTTCCCGGAACTGGGGATGGAGGCGGTCTGGAAGATCGAGGTGGAGAACTTCCCGGCGTTCATCCTGGTGGACGACAAGGGCAACGACTTCTTCAGGCAACTGGGGCTCTGAGTCCGCGCGACCGGGCCCCTGCAGAAACGGCAAAGGGCGCCTGCGCCGCCCATCCCCCGGGGGTGGGCGTGTTGCAGGCGCCCTTTTTCTGGGTAAGCTATGGCTGCTTGAACCCCGCAGGTTTCCACCCTCCAGAAAGGGAAGGCAGGACCATGAGCCATAGCAAGGACAAGGACACCAAGAAGATGGTCAAGAAGGAGCCGCTGAAGACGCCGAAGGAAAAGAAGGAAGCCAAGAAGCTCAAGAAGCAGGAGCGGAAGCGCGGCTGACGCCCGGCCGGGTGCCGCGCGGACTCGTCCGCCCGGGAAGGCGCCTGGCTTTGGCGCTGCCCCGGCCTACTCCTTTTCGTCGGCTCCCGTCGTCCCCAGCGCCTTGACGGCGACTGCCGCCACGAGCGCGGTCAGCAGCACGCCGCAGATGCCGATCAGGACGGAGAGCGTGCGCGTGAGCAGAGTCTTGGGCGCGAGATCGCCGTAGCCGATCGTGAGGCCCGACACGAAGGCGAAGTAGAGCGATTCCTGGATCGACCAGTGCTCTATCAGGCCGACCACCAGACCGAGCGAGGCGATCAGGGTGAGCAGGGCCGACAGGATCGGCCACACCACGCGCAGGCCCGAGAACAGGCCTGCTTTGAAATTGCGTCTCATCGTGCGCGGGTCCATCGGATCTCCGGTTTCTTGCGTTTCACAGCACCTGGTTCACGAGGCGGTCCACCCGCGCGTGCGCCAGCCGCTTGAGCAGCCGCCGCGCGGGAGCGGGATAGCTGTCGACGGTCTCGAGCGACGTGTAGTGGTCCAGCCGCGGGGCGTGCGCCATCACCCGCGCCAGTTCCTCGCGGTTCTGCGCCGCCAGCAGCCCGTGCGGATCGTGGATGAGCAGGCCGTTCTCGAGGTCCATGCGCCAGGCCCGCGGATTGATGTTGTTGCCGGTGAGGAGCGAATAGTCCTCGTCCACCATCAGCCCCTTGAGGTGGAAGGTGTGGTTGCCGTGGCGCCACAGGTGCAGGTTCAGGATCCCCCGGTCGATCGCTCCCTGGCGCGCGCGGCAGAAGCGGCGCAGGTTTCCCTCGTAGAGGTAGGGCACGGCGCCGATCGACTTGAACGGCTCCTCGGGCGGGATGTAGAAGTCGTTGGCGACCTTGTCGCCCACGACGATGGTGACCTTGCATCCCTCCCTGAGCTTCGCGTCGATGGCGCGGCGCACGGGCCCGGGCAGGTTGAAGTAGGGCGTGAAGACGACGAGGTGGTGCCTCGCGTGCCCGATGAGGTCCAGCACGACGGCATTGAGCTCGTTGTCCCTGGCGCCCAGGCCCAGGAGCGGCGTGATGCCCACTTCCCCCTGGCGGATCGTTCCCTCGGCCATGTGGTAGCGGGCCTTCGCCACGTCGCGGCGGAAGCGCGCGATTGCCGGTCGCAGCGACGCGGCCCTCGGCACGGAATCCGTGTCCAGCGCGTGCACGGCCGGGCTGGGGCGCACGACGTGGAGCAGCAGGCCGGCGAGGCTGTCGGCGAGGTTCCGGTCGCGCAGCACGTGGTAGCGGTCCAGCCGGTAGCGGTCGTGGCGATGCAGGTAGACGTCGTTCAGGCTCGCGCCGCTGTAGAGCACCGTGTCGTCGAGGACGAAGCCCTTCAGGTGCAGGACGCCCAGCATCTCGCGGGTCTGCACGGGCACGCCGTGGATGGGAACCCCCGGGCCCAGGCGGTGGGCCATCTCCCGGTACAGGACCGCGTTGCCCGCGCTCTTCGCGGTGCCGATGAGCCCGCGCTGCGCCCGGTGCCAGTCGACGAAGACGGCAATCTCGAGCTCCGGCCGCGCCGCCTTGGCGGCGTAGAGCGCCGACAGCACCTCCCGCCCCGCCTCGTCATCCTGCAGGTAGAGCGTGGCGATGAGGATCCGCTCGCGGGCGCGGGCGATGAGGTCCAGCAGCGTCTCGCGAAACTCGGCCGGGCCGTCCAGGGTCGCGACGCGGCCGGCCGACATCGGGATGCAGGGGAGGGCCTCCAGGGCGGGCCGGCGGCTGGCGCCGCCTTTCAGGCGCCGCCAGGTGCTGGCCAGGGCGGAAGTCATCTTGGGTTGCGGGGAGAGCGAGTCCGAAGGAGGAACTATACGGGCAGTATCCCCCGATCCGCCCTCCCGCGGCACCCGATCCGCGCGCCGGCTCCCGCCGCGGGACTCGTCCTTGCGGGTCACCTGCCGCGAACGGCGCCGCCCTGGTTGCGCGCGAGGAGGCTGCGCGCGTCCTCCAGGTCGCGACGGTACAGCGCGTTCGCCTCCGCGATGCACGCGCTGCGATCGGCCTGCATCGCGCGGCAGTCCTTCAGTTGCTCTCCCCGGGCGGCACCCGCCTCCTTCACCTGCGTGTCGTAAAGGCGCCTGGGCGTGTCGGCAGGCACATACCAGCGCGCGGGGTCTCCACGCTCCGCATTGATGCCGACGTGTTCCACGGGCGCGGGAGGGGCAGCCAGTGCGAACGTCGCGGCGAGGGCGCAGGTCGTGGCCGCGGCCGCGTTGCGAATCAGGCGTCGCATGGAGCGACCGGGGTGCCGGGAGGCATCGCCGGCGGGAGTGGGGAGTGACTTGAGCGGTGTCTTCATGGGTTTCTCGGTTCCTGGGTGCGGAGAAGAAAAGGAGGCCCCGCCATGACGACGGGGCCCGGGCGTCAATCCTTCAGGACGAACGTCACCTTCAGCGACAGCTTGTAGGCGACGATCTTGCCGTTCTCGATGTCCACGGACTGGTCGTGGATCCAGACGCTCTTCACGTTCTTGAGCGTCTTGTGGGCGCGGTCCACCCCCTGCTTCAGGGCATCGTCGAAACTCTTCTTGCTCCTGGCTATGACTTCGGAAACGCGGGCAACGGACATGGTGTGGCTCCTTGGTGACGGCGCGGGCGATGCGGGGCGCAACGATGGGGACTGTGCGCCGAAGACATGCGGGGGCGGCTCGCGCGCCATGATGTCGCACCCCTCATGGAACCTGGTTCATCGGTCGATTCATGCCTGGCGGTACCGCGCCTCGACGAGATCCACCTCGCGCACGAGCTTGCGCGAGGTCTCGTCGGAAATGCGCGATTCCCGCGCCAGCCTGAAGATCTCCTCGCGCTCCGCGTGCAGGCCGGCGAGAAGCAGCGCCTGCTCCGCCTGGTTGGCCCTGCGCCGTTGCTCGGCGGTGGCGCCGGCGGGCATGCCGCCGTCGATCCGGCGCTGGTATCGCGCGATCACGCGCGCCGCGGCATTTCCGTGCGCGTCGGCATCGGCCGGCATCACCGACGGGTCGTGCACGCCGACCTCCACGGCGGCGATGGCCGCGTGCGCGGCATCCCGCCGGGCGCGCTCCTCCGCCAGCGTCTCCGCCTGTTCGCCGGGAGGCTCCAGCCCCTTCAGCATGCGCGGCAGCCCGATGCTCGCCACCAGCAGCGACAGCAGGATCACCGCCGTCGCCAGGAACACCGCCAGCTCCCGCGCCGGGAAGCGCGAGCCGTCCGGCAGCAGCAGCGGCAGGCTCATCACGCCGGCCAGCGTGATCGCGCCGCGCACGCCCGCGAGCGTGGCCGCCACCACCAGCCGCCAGTGCGGCGTCTCCACAGGCTCGCCGCGCCGGCGCGCCACGAAGTGGCTGATGCGAAGCGACACCGTGACCCAGGCGAAGCGCAGCAATCCCAGCCCGGCGGTGATCGCCACGGCGTAGACGGCAAGCCACCAGGGGTTCACCTGCCCGCTCTGGCCCACCGAGGTCACCGCGCCGCGCAGGATGCCGGGCAGCTGCTCGCCAAGCAGCACGAACACGATGCCGTTGAGCGCGAACTGCGCCGTGTCCCAGACCGCGGCGCGATCCACGCGGGTGGCGGGCGGGGCGCGGCCGGTGAGTTCGACGTAGCTCATCGTGACGCCGGCGGCCACCGCGGCGAGGATACCGGACGCGCCGAGCTGCTCGGCCAGCAGGTAGGCGCCGAACGGCAGCAGCAGGTTCACCAGGATCGGCGTGCCGGTCTCCTCGCCGATGCGTCCGGAGAGCGCCATCTGGGCCATCGTCACGCCCAGGGTGAAGGCCACGCCGACGGCCACGCCGGCGAGGAACATCCAAACGAAGGTGAGGGACGCGCTTCCCGGCGAGAAGGCGCCGGTCATCGCCGCCGCCACCGCGAAGCGGAAGCAGACGAGGCCCGTGGCGTCGTTCAGCAGCGATTCGCCCTGCAGGATGTGCAGCAGGCGCCTGGGCAGCGGCGTGCGCGCCGCGATCGAGGACACGGCCAGCGCGTCGGTGGGCGAGACGATGGCGGCCAGCGCGAACGCCACGGCCAGCGGCATGGCGGGAATCATCCAGTGGATCAGGAACCCCATGCCGACCACGGTGAAGATCACCAGGCCCAGCGCCAGTTCCAGGATGGTGCCCTTGTCGCGCAGCAGCCCGTAGTTGGGAACCCGCCAGCCGTCGATGAACAGCAGCGGCGGCAGGAACAGGAGGAAGAACACCTCGGGGTCCAGCGTGAAGCCGCTCTTGAACCCGCCGGCGATCATCGCGCCCATGGCGATCTGCACCAGCGGCAGGGGAACCGGGACCGGCAGGATGCGCGCCAGGTATCCGCTGGCCACCACGGCCAGCAGCATGGCGAGCACCAGGACGATGGATTCCATGGGTCGAATGATGGGCGCCGCCGCGCGGGAAGTCCGTGCGGTGCCGTACGGTGCCCGCCGCGCCCGCGTATATCATTCAGTCTCCCCCTTCACCACGAGCCGGGCGATTTCCGTGACTGCCGACACCTCCAGCACCGACCGCAAGTCCCTGATCGACGCCGTGCTGCTCAAGCTCCCCGGCGTGAGCGCGAAGAAGATCGGCGGCATGGACGCCTATGTCGTCGGCGACCGGATGTTCGCGTGCATCAGCGGCAAGGGCGTCGGCCTGCGCCTGCCCGTGGCCGTCGCCACCGAGCTGCAGTTTTCGCGGGAGGGCGTCGGCCCGTTCCAGCCGGGCGGCATGGCGAGCACGCGAGAGTGGATCCAGATCGACCGCGGGGACGCGGCGGATTACGAGTTGGATCTCGAGCTCTTCCAGGCCTCGATCGATTTCGTGAAGGCGGGACGAGCCCGGTAGTGAAGAAGGTCCTCTTCGCCCTCGGCGGGCTGGCGGGGGCCCTGCTGCTCGCGGTGTTGGCGGTGCTGCTCTTCACGGACGTCGATGCCTTGAAGCCGCGCGTGGAGACGGCGGCCTCCGGCGCGCTCGGCATGGAGGTGAGCGTCGAGGGAGGCCTTCGCATCGGCTTCCTTCCGGGGCTGCGGCTGAGGATGGCGAACGTGCGCGTGCGCAACCGCGGCTCCGAACTCCTGTTCGCGGAGGAAGCCGACCTTGCGGTCCGGTTACTTCCCCTCCTGCGCAACGAGATCCGGTATCGGAGCGTCACCCTGCATCGCGCCCGCCTCTCGGTCGAACGGGGCCGCGATGGCCGGTACAACTTCCAGGGGCCGCCTGGAAAGCCGCGGACGTTTCCCGGACTGGATCTGCAGCGCGTGCACTTCCCGGAACTGGTCGTCGCGTATGCGGACAAGCTGGCCGGCGGCGGCCTGGAGACCACGGGATGCCACGGCGAGCTCACCGACGTACGGCACCCGGGAGGTGCCCCGTTCCTGATGCGGCTCTCGCTTTCCGGACGGCTCGAATGCGGCGAGGTGCGGGGAACGGATGTGGGCGCGAAGGACCTGAAGGTCCCGGTCGAGGCCAGGGACGGCGTCTTCGACTTCAAGCCGGTCACGATGCGGCTTTTCGAAGGCCAGGGGACGGGAAGCCTGCGCATGGACCGCTCGGCGGCGGTGCCGGCCGTTCACCTCGACTACTCGCTCGCGAGGATCCGCATGGAAGAGGTCGCCAGGATGCTGCCGCAGGGCAAGTCCGTCAGCGGCGTGATGGATTTCTCGACCGCCCTGGCGATGCGCGGGCATACCCGTGACGAACTGGTCCGGAGCGCCGCGGGAGACGTGTCGCTGTCCGGGTCGAACCTCACCCTGGTCGGCATGGACGTCGATGCGCAGTACGCGAGGTTCGCGACCAGCCAGGCCTTCAACCTGATCGACGTGGCCGCGCTGCTTCTCGCCGGGCCCGTCGGCCTCGTGGTCACCAAGGGCTACGACTTTTCCAGCCTCGCCCAGGCGCCCGGCGGAGCCACGCAGGTGCGCACCGTGGTCTCCCGGTGGAAGGTGGAGAAGGGCGTGGCGCACGCGAGGGACGTTGCCATGGCGACCAGCCACAACCGGCTCGCGCTCCACGGTGGCCTGGACTTCGTGGACGAGGAGTTCGACGAGGTCTTCGTGGCGCTGGTCGACGCGAAGGGTTGCGCCAAGGTGACCCAGCGGATCCGCGGCCCGTTCGCGAAGCCCGTGGTGGAGAAGGCCAGCGTGCTCGCCGCGCTCGCGGGGCCGATGAAGGACCTGCTGGGCAGGGCGGCGGACCTCCTGCCGGGGAAGGATGCCGAGTGCGAAGTGTTCTACAAGGGCTCGCTCGCGCATCCGGAGTGACGGACCGGGACGGTTGCCGTCAGTCCCCGGGCCTGTTCAGGCGCCGAATCCCGTCAAGACCCGGAACCGCGTGCGCCGCCACAGCCACGCGAGCGCGAGGAACCACGCGGTGAAGAGGGCGCCGGCGTGCCACTCCAGCACGTTCTCCAGGCGGTTCTTGAAGTCGCCGTCGCCGAGGAACTGCGGGACGAAGACGTTGGCGAGCCCCATGGCCAGCAGCAGCGCGAGCATCAGTAGCAGCAACCCTCCTACCCTCGCCGGCAACCTCCCGCCCTCCGTGGCCGCGAGGTGTCGCAGGTGCCCGCCCGCCACCAGCATGCACAGGAAGGTGCCGCCGAAGTAGCCGACGATGCCGTAGCGGCGCATCCAGCGGTAGGCGTCGCCCTCAGTGCCCAGGAACGTGCCGTAGAGCACGAGAAACACCGCCGCCGCCGCGCCCAGCCAGGCGAGCCACCCGAGCGAACGCCCCTGCGCGCCGAGACCGCGAAGCCACGGCACGCACATGAGCCACGTGAGGCCCTGCAGCACCGCCGCCGGCAGAACCAGCGCGCGGAACACGTGGTTGGCCAGGCCGTGCCGCGCGGCGCGGCTGATGGACACGCACCCTTCGACGAACGGGTTGCAGGCCGCGATCGACTCCTCCGTCACCGATATCCAGAACGCCAGCGCGGTGGCGGCGAAGGGCAGCAGGCCCGCGACGAGGGGCAGGGCCCAGGGCGCGAGAGGCGGG
The DNA here is from genome assembly GCA_011391275.1 of Betaproteobacteria bacterium. Taxonomy (GTDB): domain Bacteria; phylum Pseudomonadota; class Gammaproteobacteria; order Burkholderiales; family Usitatibacteraceae; genus FEB-7. Next base: position 24,050 of record JAABQW010000022.1, on the reverse strand, counting down.
ATCGCTCGCATGGTTCTCCCCATCGTACCCCTCGAGAGTCGCGGGTTGGCACCCGCGACGGGCGGCTCCCCGCGATCAGGTTCCGCAGAACGTGCGGTAGCACGCGGTCACGGCGGCGGGCGCGGGCTCCGCGTAGGGAGCCAACTCGTCCGCCTCGTCGTAGGGCCGCCGCAGCGCGTCGAGCAGTCGCTCGAAGGGCGCGAGGTCGCCATCGCTGGACGCGGCGGCAAGCGCTTCTTCGACGCGGTGGTTGCGGGGGATCACGCGGGGATTGACGCGGCGCATCGCCCGGGCGCGCTCATCATCCGCAACCTTCGCGTCCAGGCCCGCGGCCGCGTCCTCGGCTGCGCAGCGCGCGCGCCACCGCCCAAGCCACGCGTCCGGTGCGCTGGCATCGGCGAACAGCGCGCGCAGCGGCGCCTCAATGCCCGCCGCGGCGTCGGCCAGCCGCCGCCACCCCAGCGTGAAATCCACCCGCCCGGCGTGCAGCAGGTCCAGCCAGCCCTCGGCGAGCTCGGCATCGGGGCCGTCATCGCTCGGCTCGCTCCGGCGCAGCCCCAGCTTGGCGCGTTGCCCGCGCAGCAGGTTCGCGTGGTAATCCGCCGGGAATTCCTCGAGGACCACCGTGGCCATTTCCACCGCGCGGTCGGGGTCGTCGTCGATCAGGGGCAGCAGCGCCTCGGCCAGGCGCGTGAGGTTCCACTGCGCGATGGGGGGCTGGTTGCCGAAGGCGTAGCGGCCGTGCTGGTCGATGGAGCTGAACACCGTGGCGGGGTCGCAGGCCTCCATGAAGGCGCAGGGCCCGTAGTCGATCGTCTCGCCGGAGATCGCCATGTTGTCGGTGTTCATCACGCCGTGGATGAAGCCCGCGTTCATCCACTGCGCGATGAGCGCGGCCTGGCGCTGCGCCACCGCCCGCAAGAGCGCGAGGTGGGGCTGCGGGGCGTCGGCAGCCGCGGGGTCGTGGCGCGCGATCGTGTACGCGGCGAGCTTCCGCAGGTTTTCCAGGTCGTCGCGCGAGGCGAAGAACTGGAAGGTGCCGACGCGGATGTGGCTCGCCGCCACGCGCGTGAGCACCGCGCCGGGCAGCACGGTCTCGCGCTGCACCGGCTCGCCCGTCGCCGCGACCGCCAGCGCCCGGGTGGTGGGGATGCCCAGCGCGTGCATGGCCTCGCCGATGAGCACTTCGCGAAGCATGGGCCCCACGGCGGCCTTGCCGTCGCCGCCGCGCGCGAACGGCGTGCGCCCCGAGCCCTTGAAGGCGATGTCGCGGCGCCTCCCCTGCCGGTCGATCACCTCGCCCAGCAGCAGCGCGCGGCCGTCGCCCAGCTGGGGCGAGAACCCGCCGAACTGGTGGCCCGCGTAGACCTGGGCCACGGGCTCGGCGCCCTCGGGCAGCACGTTGCCTGCGAACGTCGCCGCCCCCGCGGGGCCCGCGAGCGAGTCGGCATCGAGGCCGAGCTCTTCGGCCAGCGCGTGGTTGAAGAAGAGAAGCTTCGGTGCGGATACGTTGGCAGGCTGCCAGGGCACGCAAAGCCCCTGCAGTTCGCGGGCGAAGGAATTGTCGAAGCGGAACACGGCGGGAGAAACCATCGGCGGGTCGGTGCTGGGGGCCTGCGAGTTTGCCACAGCGCGCCGGCCCCGGCGGTGAAGATGCTAGATTCGCGCATTTCCCGCGAAGCCACTTCCATGCCCGCCACCCCCGCCTACGACTCCCTTTGCGCCACCTACACGCGCCTGCACCGCTTCCGCCATTTCCAGTCCCTGGGCATGTGGGATGGGGCCGTCAACATGCCCCCGGGCGGCAACGAGACGCGCGCATCCGCCCTGGCGGAGCTGGGCCTGCTCGTGCACGGCATCGAGACGGACCCGAAGGTGAAGGACCTTATCGGCGCGGCGGAGCAGGAGCCGCTCGACGAGCCGGGCCGTGCCAACGTGCGCGAGATCCGGCGCAGCTGGCAGCGGGCCAACCTCCTGCCATCCGACCTCGTCCAGGCAAGGACGATGGCGACCTCGCGCTGCGAACACGCGTGGCGCGAGCAGCGCGGCAAGCACGACTGGAAGGGGTTCCTGCCCAACCTGCGCGAGGTCGTGGCGCTCGTGCGCCGGGAAGCGCGCCTGCTCGGCGAGGCGCAGGGGCTTGTCCCCTACGACGCGTTGATGGACCGGCACGAGCCCGGCGTGCGCAGCGCCGACGTCGAGCGAATCTTCGGCGACGTGAAGACTTGGCTCCCGGGATTCATCCGAACTGCCGTCGAGCGCCGGAAGGCAGATCCCGCGCCCGATGCGAGGGGCCCGTTTCCCGTGGAGCGCCAGCGCGCCCTGGGTCTCGCGGTCATGAAGCTCCTGGGCTTCGACTTCGAGCGCGGGCGCCTGGACGCGAGCACGCACCCATTCTGCGGCGGCGTGCCCGAGGACGTTCGCCTCACCACGCGCTACGACGAGGGCGACTTCGCGGCAAGCTTCATGGCGGTGATCCACGAGACGGGGCATGCGCGCTACGAGCAGAACCTGCCGCGCGATACGGTAGCGCTGCCCGTGGGCCGCGCCCGCTCCGCCGGCATCCACGAGAGCCAGAGCCTTTCGTTCGAGATGCAGGTGGCGAGGAGCCCCGCGTTCCTGCGCTTCATCGCGCCGGTGATCCGCGAGCACCTGGGCGACCAGCCCGCGCTTTCGGCGGATAACCTCGTTCGCCGCTACAGGCGCGTGCAGCCCGACCTGATCCGAGTCGAGGCCGACGAGCTCTGCTACCCGGCGCACATCATCCTTCGCTTCGAGATCGAGCGGGCGCTCGTCGACGGCGCAATCGAGCCGGAGGACATCCCGGCGCTGTGGGACGCGAAGATGCGCGAGTACCTGGGCCTGGACACGCGCGGAAACTACAAGGATGGCTGCATGCAGGACATCCACTGGGCCATCGGGCTCGTGGGCTACTTCCCGAGCTACACGCTGGGGGCGATGTGCGCGGCCCAGTACTTCGCCGCCATCCGGCGCGCCGTGCCGGACCTCGACGCGCGCATCGGCGCGGGCGACCTGCAGCCCGTCTTCGAGTGGCTGCGGGCGAACATCTGGCGGCACGGCAGCCGCTACGAGACCGACGAGCTGATGCGCCGTGCCACCGGCGAGGCGCTGAACCCGGCGCACTTCAAGGCGCACCTGGAGTCGCGTTACCTCTCCTGAAACGGAGACGCGGACTCCGGCCGCCGCGTCACGCCGACGGCGAGCGCCGGGGAGCCGCCAAGGCGGGCGGAAGGAACTGCGGGGAGGTCACTCCCATCGAGACATAGATGCTGGTGAGGGCTTCCATCCCGACATCCGCGGGGCTGATCCAGTCGACGGGCACGTAGAGCAGGCCGCCGCCGATGGGCACCGGTGCCGTGGGCACGATCAGCGCGTAGCACGGGAGCTGGTTCACGAGGACGGGCTCGGGCGAGGAAAGCAGCGCCAGCGCCGAGACGCCGCCGGGGCCGCCGAAGTGGCACCAGACCGGCCGCATGGTCTGCAGCTGGCTCTCGTCGCGCTGCGACACCACTTCCACGAACTTGCGGATCGTCTCGTAGACCGTCCGCACCACCGGGATCCGCCCCACCACGGTGTTGACGGTGGTGTTGAGCCACGCGGCCAGCCCCTTCTCGACGAGCAGGCCGAGCGCGAAGATGAGAACGGCGACCAGGCCCAGCCCGATCACGTACCCGGCCCACTCGTGCCCGGATACGCCGACCCCGAGCGCGCCCATGAGATGGCCGAACATGCTGTTCGGGCCGAGCCACTCGACCACCACGCCGATGGAGAGGAACACGAGCCCGGCCGTCGCCACCAGGGGCAGGGCCGCCAGCATGCCGGCGACCAGGATCCGCATCAGCCGCGAGTGGTTCGACTTCATGGAGTGGTCCTCGATTTCGGCGTGTGGAACGCGCAGCTCCGGGCTTCGCCCGGGCCCAGGGCCCGCCACGAGGCGATGTCGAAGGTGAAGACCGCGACGGCGCAGGTCGGCATGTGGTCTATCGTCCCCGAGTAGCGCTGCGCGAGGTCGGTCATCTCCGGGTTGTGGCCCACGACCATGACGCGCTTCGGCCCGTCGCCGAGTTCGCGGACGACCTCGACCACGACGTCGGCCTCGGCGGCGTACAGGCGGTCGTCCACGCGGATGTCGGCGCACTTGTAGTCGAGTTCTTCCGCCAGGAGCTTCGCCGTCGCCAGCGCGCGCGTCGCCGGGCTGGAGAGGACGACGTCGGGCTTGAGGTCGCGCTTCGCCAGCCGCTTGCCCATTTCCGGGGCATTGCGCCGGCCGCGATCGTTGAGGACCCGGTCCCGGTCGGCGAGCCCCGGTTCAGCCCAGCTGGACTTGGCGTGACGGACGAGAATGAGCGTCTTCATGGCAGTACCCGGAATCCTGCAGCGAGACTGACATTATCCCCGAGCGTGCGAGCCGGGCCACGCGAAGGCCGCAATGGGATAGATTCACGGGATCGAGCAACCCTGAGCAAGCCATGAACACCACCCCCGAACTCCCGCCCCTTCCCGACCACCTGTCCGTGGACCCGCGCAGCCCCCATTACCTGGCCGCCGTGCTCGAGCACGACATCGGCATCCGCCTGAACGGCAACGAACGCAAGGACGTGGAGGAGTACTGCGTCAGCGAGGGCTGGGTGAAGGTGGCGGCCGGGAAAACCGTGGACCGCCACGGCCACCCGCTGCTCATCAAGCTCCGGGGCAAGGTCGAGGCGTTCTACAAGTAGGCGCGCTACTTCCGCCAGAACGCCGGCGTGAAGAGGACGAGGATCGGGAACATCTCCAGCCGCCCGAGCAGCATGGTCGAGGTGCAGACCCATGTCTGGAAGTCCGTCAGCCCCTGGTAGTTGGACGACGGCCCCACCTGCCCCAGCCCCGGTCCCATGTTGTTGATGCACGCGATCACGGCCGTGACGGCTGTGATGTAGTCGAGGCCCGAGGCGAGAAGCAGGATCGACATCGTGATGATGGTTCCGCCGTACATGAGCATGAACGCGAGCACGGCGAAGATGACGTTGTTCTCGATCACCTGCGTGCCGAGCTTGATCCGCAGCACGGCGCTGGGGTGGATGATGCGCGTGAGCTCCCGGAAGGACTGCTTCAGGAGGACCAGCGCGCGCACGATCTTGATGCCGCCTCCCGTGGACCCGGAGCTGGTCACGAAGCTCGACAGGAAGATCATCCAGACGGGGGCGAACACGGGCCACTGGGCGAAGTCCACCGAGGCGAAGCCCGTCGTCGAGGCGATCGAGACGACGTTGAACGAGGCGTGGCGAAACGCCGTCCAGAAGTCCGGGTAGGTGCCCTTCGCGAGGAGGAAGGCGGCGATGCCCGCGCAGGAGACGCCCAGCCAGGCGAGGACCCAGCGCGCTTCCGTGTCCTCCGCATAGGGACCCAGGGAGCGGCGGCGCAGGGCGAGGAAGTGGATGGCGAAATTGAGGCTCGCCGCCAGCATGAAGAACGTGGTCACCGCCTCGATCGTCGCCGAGTTGAAGTACGCGAAGCTCGCATCGTGCGACGAGAAGCCCCCCAGCCCCATCGTCGAGAAGCCGTGCACCACGGCATCCACCCAGGTCATCCCGGCCAGGTGCAGGGAGGCGATACACGCCAGGGTCACGGCGGCGTAGACGCCCCACAGGCCCTTCGCGGTCTCCTCGATGCGCGGCGTGAGCTTGGTGTCCTTCATGCAGCCCGGGCTTTCCGCCTTGAAAAGCTGGCTGCCGCCGATGCCGAGCATGGGCAGGATCGCCACCGCCAGCACGATGATGCCCATGCCGCCCAGCCAAACCATCAGGGTGCGCCAGATGTTGATCGAGGGAGCCAGGCCGTCGAGACCGGTCAGCACCGTCGCGCCGGACGTGGTGAGGCCGGAGACCGCCTCGAAGTAGGCGTCGGTGAAGCTCATCCCGGGAATGGCGAGGAGCAGCGGGATGGTGGCCAGCATGGGCACCGAGGTCCAGACCAGGGTGACCAGCAGGAAGCCGTCGCGGGGCTGCAGTTCGCGGCGGTACCGCCCGCGCGTCAGGAAGAAGAGGAAGAGCCCCGTGAAGGCCGCGACAAGGAACCCCACCGCGAACACCGCGTGGAACCCGTCGGCGAGCGCCACCGAAAAGGCGAACGGCACGAAGTACGCCGGCGAGAAGAGCAGGATGGCGACCGACAGCACGTGCAGCACCGGGAATATGCGGTGGACCCGCCGCGTCATGCCGTGGACCCCATCATCCGGATTTGCCTCACCGACCCTGAGCCTTCCCCGTCATCGGCACGAAGCGCACGGGCAGCACCGCGCGCTTCACCACCTTCGTGCCGCGCTTCTCCAGAAGGTAGAGCTCCTGACCGCTCTTCGCGTCGCCCACGGGGATGATCATTCGGCCGCCGTCGCGAAGCTGGTCGACCAGCGGCTGGGGCACGTGCTCCGGCGAGCAGGTGACGATGATGGCGTCGAACGGCGCGTGCTCGGGCCAGCCTTCGTAGCCGTCGCCGACGCGCACGAGCACGTTGCCGTACCCGAGCCTCGCGAGGTCGTCGCGCGCCCTTTCCCCGAGAGGGGCCACGATCTCGATCGTGTAGACCTTCGCCACCAGTTCGGCCAGCACCGCCGCCTGGTAGCCGGAGCCGGTGCCGATTTCGAGCACGCGGTCCGCCGGTGCCGGGTTCAGCGCCTCGGTCATGAAGGCGACGATGAAGGGCTGCGAGATGGTCTGACCGTGGCCGATCGGCACGGGGTGGTCGCCGTAGGCCAGGCGGCGCACGAGCGTGGGGACGAATTCGTGCCGCGGCACGCGGGCCATGGCCGCCAGCACCCTCGGGTTCTCGATGCCGCGCGCGCGGATCTGGCTCGCCACCATCTCGCCGCGCGCCTCGGCGTAGCCATCCGCCGGCACCGTCTTCCCGTCGCGCGCCAGGGCCGGCGCCTCCACGCAGGCGCCGAGGGCCAGGAGGATCAGCGCGCGGAGGGGCCGGGAAATTGGCATGGCAGGTGGGATGTTACGCCTCCGGCATGCGGCTTCGGGCGTGGTAGTGTGGGGACCTGCCTCGAGCACATCCAACCCGACGACCCGCCGCGATTCCGGAGCACGACGTTGACCGAATTCGACAAGCTTCGCGACCAGTTGCGGGATTTCGCCGCCGCCCGCGACTGGGACCAGTTCCATTCCCCCAAGAACCTGGCGATGGCGCTCGCCGGGGAGGCCGGGGAGCTCCTCGAGAACTTCCAGTGGCTCACCGAGGAGCAGAGCCGCCGTCCCTCGCCGGAGCTGCTCGCCGCGGCGAGCGAGGAGATCGCCGACGTCCTCCTCTACCTCGTGCGCCTGAGCGACAAGCTGGGCATCGACCCCGTCGCCGCCGCCCACCGCAAGATGGTCGCCAACGCGCGGAAGTATCCCGTCGAGAAGGCTCGCGGCACGGCCCGCAAGTACACCGAGCTCTAGCGTGGACGACCACTCGTTCATCGACTGGGCCGAGGGCGACGAGGCGCGGTCGGCCCGTTGGCGCTCGGAGAGCGGGGCGCCGCCCCCGAAGCAGATGGCCATCGCCGACGACCGCATGACGGCCGACCAGGCCTACGGCCTCGCCTGCCAGGGCACGGCGCTGCTGTGGCGGGGCGACTTCCAGAACGCGAGGCAACTGCTCACGGCGATGGCCAAGCGCGCCGACCGCCGCCCGCGCAAGGCGAAGGGGGCCACGCCCGTGCCCCCCGCCGAGGTGTTCCACCGCCATCGCCAGGTCCAGTCGCAGCGCGCGCGCACGCTGGGCATGCTGCTGATCCCGATGGACGACGCCTACGCGATCCCGTTGCGCCGCGCCCCCGTTGTCCGCGACGCCTGCCTGGAGGCCTGGGGGCCGGGGGAGGGCGCCACGGTCGTGTCGCTGCGGGAACTGCTGGGCCTCGTCGGCGCGCACGAGTGGCGGGTCAAGGGCATCTCCATCCCGGCGATCGACGGCCGCATCCACCCGCACTACGGCGTGTTCACGCCCATCCGCCGCGAGTACGTGGACCTGGTCGCCGCGGCGCCGTTGCCGGCCGCCGTGTCGTCCGCGAGCCTCGCCTTCGATATCGGCACCGGCACCGGCGTGCTGGCCGCCGTGCTGGCGCGCCGCGGCATCCAGCGCGTGATCGCCACGGACCAGGACCCACGGGCACTCGCGTGCGCCCGCGAGAACATCGAACGACTCGACCTCGCGAAGCAGGTGGAAGTCGTCGAGGCGGATCTCTTTCCCGAAGGGCAGGCCGCACTCGTCGTCTGCAACCCGCCCTGGGTTCCCGCGCGACCGAGCTCTCCCATCGAGCGCGGGATCTACGACCCGGAGAGCCAGATGCTGCGCGGCTTCCTCACGGGGCTGCGGGAGCACCTGCTGCCGGACGGCGAGGGGTGGCTGGTCCTCTCCGACCTCGCCGAGCACCTTGGCCTCAGGACGCGCGAGGAGCTGATGGCGATGATCCGCGGCGCCGGCCTCAAGGTGGAGAAGCGGGTCGACACGCGGCCGCGCCATCCCAAGGCCGCCGACGAGGACGACCCGCTGCACGCCGCCCGCGCCGCCGAAGTCACCTCCCTCTGGCGCCTCCGGAAGTAGAAAGTCGGTTTTGGGACGGTTCCTGGGGACGGTTCCCAGGAACCGTCCCCAGGAACCGTCCCAAAACCGACCCCTGCGCACTGGGTGCGACAGCGTACAGACCGGGCATGGCGCGGGCTTCAAGATGGCCTTGAAGCAAAGCGTGTCGGCCGCTTGCCGGCAAAGGTCATCGGGAGTCAGCCATGAGCGTCAACAAAGACCAGGTCAAGGGCCGCGTGAACGAAGCGGAAGGCAAGATCAAGGAAGCCGCCGGCAAGCTCGTCGGCAACGAGAAGCTGGAAGCCAAGGGCAAGGTCCAGAAGGTTCTCGGCCAGGCCCAGGCGAAGTATGGCGACGTCAAGCAGGACGTGAAGGACGCGGTGAAGGAAGCGGCGAAGTAGTTCGCCGGCTTTCCTGCGCTGCATCAGTTCCCGCTTCCGGCGCCGTCAAGGCACCGCGGCAGGGCCGCCCGTCCCTTACGTGGCAATGAACCTCTAGCCCCGGGAGTGACAAATGAGCATCGGAACAATTCTTCTGGTCGTGCTGGTCCTGATCCTGCTGGGAGTGATCCCGACCTGGGGGCACAGCAAGTCGTGGGGCTATGGCCCCAGCGGCGGCGTCGGCCTGATCCTGATCATCCTCGTCGTGCTGCTGCTGCTCGGCAAGATCTAGCCTGCGTGCCCCGGGGCGGCACGCGCCGCCTGCGGGGCCCCTACTCGTGCCGCAGCGCCTCGATGGGATCCATCTGCGCTGCGCGCCGGGCCGGGAAGTAGCCGAAGAGCACGCCGATCACGGCGGAGAACACGAAGGACAGCGCGTTGATCGCCGGATCGAAGAGGTAAGGCACCTTCATCACGCTGGCCAGCCCGATCGAGGCGCCCGTCGCCACGACGATGCCGACGATGCCGCCGAGCGCGGCCAGGGCCACGGCCTCGATCAGGAACTGCAGCAGCACCTCCCGCTCCAGCGCGCCGATGGCCAGGCGCAGCCCGATCTCGCGCGTGCGCTCGGTCACGCTCACCAGCATGATGTTCATGATGCCGATCCCGCCCACCAGGAGGCTCACGGCGGCCACGGCTCCCAATAGCGTCGTCATGACCTGCGTGGTGCCCGACAGCGTCTCGGCGAGCTGCTGCGTGTCGAGCACGTTGAAGTTGTCGTCCTCGCCGGCGGCCAGCTTGCGACGCTCGCGCAGGAGCTGCCGAAGCCCCGCCTTGAGCCGCGTGCTGTCGGTGTCGTCCTGCATCGACACCAGCAGCGTGGCCACCCGCTGGTTGCCGGTGACGCGGCGCTGCAGCGTGCGCAGCGGAACGAGCACCGTGTCGTCCTGGTCGCTGCCCATCGCGCCCTGCCCCTTGGGGGCGAGCAGCCCGATCACCTCGCACGAGAACTGCTTGATGCGCAATTGCTCGCCGAGGCCGCGCGTGCCGCCGTAGACCTCCCGCCGGACCGTCTCGCCGATGATGCACACCGCGCCGCCGGCCGTGATCTCGTCGTCCTCGAACTTGCGCCCGGCGGCGAGCTTCCAGTTGCCGGTGTCGAACCAGGCGTTGGTGCTGCCGGTCACGTTGGTGGCCCAGTTGCGGCCGTTGCCGACCACGGTGGCGCCGGCGCGGCCTTCGGGCGCGACCGCGGCCACGCCGCCGATCTGCGCCAGGATCGCGTCGGCGTCGGACTCCTTGAACGAGGGCGAGCCTCCCCCGCCGCCGGGGCCGCCGGGCCCCTGGCGCTGGCCGGTGCGCACCATCAGCAGGTTGGTGCCCAGGCTGGAGATCTGCATCTGCACCGCCTGGGTGGCACCCTTGCCCAGCGTCACCATGGTGATCACCGCGCTCACGCCGATCACGATGCCCAGGATGGTCAGGAACGAGCGCAGGAGATTGCGCGTGATCGAGCGCAGCGCGAGGAGCAGGGCGTTGAGCAGCATCAGTGCGCCTGCGCCGCGGGTGACTGCGTTTCGGGAAGCACGGGGTGCGGGTTGGGCGCGTCCCCGGCGATGAGGCCGTCGACGAAGCGCACCACGCGCCGCGCGTAGGCGGCCATGTCGGGCTCGTGCGTGACCATGAGCACCGTGATGCCGTGGTCCACGTTCAGGCTGCGCAGCAGTTCCATGATCTCCTTGCCGCGCTGGGTGTCGAGGTTTCCGGTCGGCTCGTCGGCCAGCAGGACGGCCGGCTCGGTGACGATGGCGCGCGCGATGGCGACGCGCTGCTGCTGGCCGCCGGACAACTCGCCCGGCGTGTGGTGTTCCCAGCCGCCGAGGCCCACCGACGCGAGCGCCTTGGCGGCCGAAGCGTGGCGCACCGGCGCGCTCTCGCCGCGGTAGAGGAGGGGCAGCTCGACGTTTTCCTGCGCGGACGTGCGCGCCAGCAGGTTGAAGCCCTGGAAGACGAAGCCGAGGTAGCGGCGGCGCAGCCGCGCGCGCTGGTCGCGCGTGAGGCCCTCGACGTGCGCGCCGTGGAACAGGTACTGCCCGGAACTGGGCGTGTCCAGGCAACCCAGGATGTTCATCGCGGTGGACTTGCCCGAGCCGCTGGGCCCCATGACCGCGACGAATTCGCCGGCCTCCACGTCCAGGTCGATGCCCTTCAGGGCCATGAGCTCGGCCTGCCCGGTGCCATACACCTTGGTGACGCCGCGCAGGCGGATCAGCGGGGCGCTCACTTCGTCCCCAGCGCCTTCTGGTCGGTGATCACTTCCATGCCGGCCTTCAGGTCGCCGCCGGCGATCTCGGTCATGCGCCCGTCGCTGATGCCGGGCATCACCGCCACCGACACCGGGGTGCCGTCGCGCAGCACCCAGACCTCGCGCGCCGCCGCGGTGCTGGCGCCGGCGGCGGCGGAACTGCGGGTCCTGCCGGGCATGCGGGGCACCAGGCTCGCGACGATGCTCGCGCTGGGCGCGGGCTTGCCGTTGCCCGAGGCCGCGGGCGTGAAGCGCAGCGCGGTGTTGGGCACCAGCAGGACGTCGTTTCGCTGGGTCGAGGTGATGGTCGCGGTGGCCGTCATGCCGGGGCGCAGCGTCAGGTCGGCGTTGTCCACGTCCAGGTAGGTGAGGTAGGTGACGACGTTCTCGGTGATGGTCGAGCCGTAGGCCACGCGGGTGATGCGGGCCGGGTACCTGCGGCTCGGGTAGGCGCTCACGGTGAAGTTCGCGTTCTGCCCGACCTTCACCGAGCCCACGTCGGCCTCGTCGACGTAGACCTGGAGGCGAAGCTGCGCCAGGTCCTCGGCGACGGTGAAGAGCGTCACTGCCTGGAGCGACGCCGCCACGGCGTTGCCGGGATCGACGTTGCGCGTGAGCACGACACCGTCCGAGGGCGCGCGGATCGACGCCTTGGAGAGGTTGATCGCGTCGGTGGAGAGCCCCGCCTGCGCGTCCGCGACGTTGGCGCGCGCGCTCGCCTCGTCGGCCTGCGCGCGCTCGACGATCGCGTGGGCGCTGTCGAGCTCGGTCTTCGACGGGACCTTGCCCCCCGACAGGCGGGCCACTTCCTCGTACCGGGCAAGGGTCGACCTGGCCTCCTTCACCGTCGCCACGGTCTGGGCGACCTTCGCGTTGGCCGCGGCGACCGCCGCGCGGGAGCGCAGGATCTGGTCGCCGAGCTTCGCGGTATCGAGCTCGACCAGCACCTGCCCCTTCCTGATCCGGTCGTTCACGTCGACGTTGACCTTGAGCACCGTGCCCGAGAGCTCGCTGCCGATGGCGATCGCGCGCGTCGGCTGCAGCGTGCCGTTGGCGATCACGTTGAGCGTCAGATTGCCCCGGGCCACGGTGTGCGTGGTGTAGCTGGGCGTGGTGCTCGCGGCCTTCCGCGCCTGCCAGTACCACAGGCCGGCGGCGGCAAGCGCCAGGACCAGGGCACCGATCCAGAGGACCGGGCGGCGGTACCACGCGCGCTTTGCGGGTTCGTCGAGCAGGGTGGCCAGATCGGTCCCGGTGCCCGGGGGCGGCGTTTCAGGAAGGGTTGCGGCGACAGGGTTCATGACGGGGAAGTCCGGGATGCGTCATCGGGAGGCGTGCGTGCTGCGCTTTCGGCGTCGGGGATCCAGCCGCCCCCCAGCGCCTTGTAGAGGCGAACGTGGTCGGCGCTCAGGTCGGCGCTCGCGCCGGCCACGCCATCCTGGGTGTTGAGCTGCGCGCGCTGCGTGTCGAGCACGACCTGGAAGTCCACCAGCCCGCTGCCGTAGCGGTGGCGGGCGAGGAGTGCCGCGTTCCCGGCCGCCTCGGCGGCGATCCTCAGGTGCGCCAGGCGCTGGCGGTCGCCCCGCAGGGCGATCAACGCGTCCTCCACGTCCTGGAGCGCGCCGAGCAGGGTGGCCTCGTACGCCGCCAGTTCCTGGTCGAGGGCGGCCTCCTGGGCGCGCACCTGGGCGAGGGCGGCGCCGCCGTCGAAGATCGGCATCGACACGCCGGCGAGGAGCGCGCTCACGACGGAGGAGCCGTTGGTCAGCGAGCCCAGGGCCAGCGCGCTCAGGCCGAGCGAGCCGCTGAGCCGGAACGACGGAAGCCGGGCCGCATCGGCCTGCGTCACGCGCGCGGCGGCGGCGTCCACGCGGTGCTCCGCGGCGCGCACGTCGGGCCGCTGGCGAAGCGCCTCGGCGGGGATGACCAGCGCCAGGTCGTCCGAGGCTTGCGGCACCGGGCGGGGGATGACCAGCTCCACCGAAAGCGCGGCCGGTGGCCGGCCCGTCAGGACGGCGAGCGCGTGCCCGGCCTGCTCGATGACGGTCTGCAGCGCCGGGAGCTGCGCGCTCGTTTGTTCCGTCCCGGAGCGTGCCTGCTCCGCCTCGAGCGAGGTGACCAGCCCCGCCTGCAGGCGCCACTGCGTGATCTGCAGGATCTCGAGCTGGCCCGCGAGGTTGTCGTTCGCGATCGCGAGCCGGGCCTGGGCATTGCGGAGCGTGATGTAGGCGAGGGCCACCTCGGCGGCGATCGACACCTGCACGTCGCCCAGGCTCGCGGCGCTGGCCGATGCCGCCGCCTCGCCGGCCGCGAGCGCGCTGCGGTTGCCGCCGAAGACGTCGAGCTCCCAGCTCGCGTCGAAGCCTGCCCGGTAGCTGGTGCTCGAATCGTGCCTGCCGGTGGTGCCGTGCCCGGCCGAGGCCGAGGCGCCCACCGCGGGCAGGAGCCCTGCCGCCGCGAGGTCGCGGGATGCCCGCGCCTGGCGAAGCGCGGCCTGCGCGGACTTGACGCCGGTGTTGGCCTCCAGGGCCCGGACGACAAGGGACGAGAGCAGCGGATCGTCGAAGCGCGACCACCACTGCGCCATCGACGCGCGTCCCCCGGCGGCGGAAAGGCCGGTGATCGACCAGGCTTCGGGCACCTCGACCGGATAAGGCGCGTCCGCTCGCGGCGCGACCGATGCGCAACCTTGCACCGCCAGCACCACGCAAGCAACGGCAGCCGCGATTCCCGGGACTGGCGCGGCGGGCTCCCGGCGGGAGCGAAGGGGAGGGGCGTATCGGGCAGGCATCGGGCAGGACGAATCGGGATGAGGCGACGTCAAGTTGCATTCTGCGCGGCCGCGTCGCCGAGGGTCTGTGCGGTGCCGTACGCAACCCGCTCCCGCCGAACGGCGGGAGCAGGCGCAAAAAGAGGCGAGAATGCGGGTATGACCGATTCCTCGACGACCGAAGGGCAGCCGCGCAAGGGCAGTCTCGCCACACTGAGGGGCCTCATTCCCTTCCTCGCGCCCTACAAGCGCCAGTTCGCGCTGGCGGGCGTGGCCCTCCTGGTCGCCGCCGGCGCCACGCTCGCGATTCCCTACGCGTTCCGCCAGATGATCGACCTGGGCTTCGGCGCCGCCGGGTCGCGGAGCGTCGAGCACGTCGACCGCTATTTCCTCGCGCTCTTCGGCGTGGCCGTCGTGCTGGCCGTGGCCACCGCGGCGCGCCACTACCTGGTGTCGTGGCTGGGCGAGCGCGTCACGGCGGACATCCGCAACGCCGTCTACCGCCACGTCGTGACCCAGAGCCCGCAGTTCTTCGAGATCACGAGGAGCGGCGAGGTGCTTTCGCGCCTCACCACCGACACCACGCTCATCCAGGCGGTGGTCGGCACCAGCATCTCGATGGCGATCCGCAACGTGCTGCTCTTCGCGGGGGGGCTGGCGCTCATGTTCGTCACCAGCGTGAAGCTCACCTCGATCATCGTCGTGCTGCTGGTCGTGGTGATCCTGCCGATCGTCGCGTTCGGGCGCCGCGTGCGCAAGCTCTCGCGCGATTCCCAGGACCGCATCGCGGACGCCTCCGCCATGGCGGGCGAGATACTCAACGCCATGCCGACGGTGCAGGCCTACACGCACGAGGCGATCGAGGCGGACCGCTTCGGCACTTCGGTGGAGCGCGCTTTCGCCACCGCGGTGAAGCGCGTCCGGGCGCGCTCGCTCCTCACCGTCGTCGCGATCGTGATGGTGTTCGGCTCCATCGTCTTCGTGCTGTGGCTGGGCGCGCACGCGGTGATCGCCGGCACGATGACGGGCGGCGAGCTGGGGCAGTTCATCCTCTACGCCGTCCTCGTCGCCGGCGCCGTCGGCGCGCTCGCGGAGACGATGGGCGAGGCGCAGCGGGCGGCGGGCGCGACGGAGCGGCTGCTGGAGCTGATGACGGTGCGCTCGCCCATCCAGTCGCCGGAGAACCCGCTGCCGCTGCCGCCGCGCGCGAGCGGCGGGGCCGCCCTCGTGCTGGAGGACGTGAGCTTCCACTACCCCTCGCGGCCGCAGGCCCCGTCGCTCGTGCACCTGTCGCTCGCGGTGCAGCCCGGCGAGACGGTCGCGGTGGTCGGGCCCTCGGGCGCGGGCAAGACGACGCTCTTCCAGCTGCTGCTGCGGTTCTACGACCCGCAGGAAGGGCGCATCACGCTCGACGGCGTGGAGATCGCGAGCCTCTCCCTGCACGGGCTTCGCGGCGCGATCGGGGTCGTCCCGCAGGACACCGTGATCTTCGCGGCCGATGCGATGGAGAACATCCGCTACGGGCGCGTCGATGCCACGGATGAGGAAGTGATCGCCGCCGCGCGCATGGCCGCGGCGCACGAGTTCATCGAGAAGCTGCCGCAGGGCTACCGGTCGTTCCTGGGAGAGCGCGGCGTGCGGCTGTCGGGCGGGCAGCGCCAGCGCATCGCCATCGCCCGCGCGCTCCTCAAGAACCCGCCGCTGCTGTTGCTGGACGAGGCGACCAGCGCCCTCGACGCGGAGTCGGAGCGCCTGGTGCAGGGCGCGCTCGAGGCGGCAATGGCCGGGCGCACCACGCTCGTCATCGCCCATCGCCTCGCGACCGTGAAGAAGGCCGACCGAATCCTCGTGCTGGACGAGGGCCGCCTCGTCGAGACCGGCACGCACGCCTCGCTCGTGGCGATGGGCGGCATCTACGCCAACCTCGCGGCGCTGCAGTTCCACGGGGCGGTGTGATCCCCAATAGGGATCAGCCGAGCCGCGTCGGGATCGTGACCTCGGCGTGCAGCGTGCGGTGCACGGGGCACTTCCCGGCGATCTCGAGGAGCTTCGCGCGCTGGGCGTCGTCGAGTGCGCCTTCGAGGGTGACGACGCGCTCGATCCGGTCCACGCGTCCCTCGCGCGTCTCGCAATCGGCGCAGTCCGTCGCGTGGATCTTCTCGTGCTTCAGGCGCACGGTCACGCGCTCGAGCGGCAATTTCTTGAGTTCCGCGTACATGCGGATGGTCATCGAGGTGCA
The DNA here is from genome assembly GCA_011391275.1 of Betaproteobacteria bacterium. Lineage (GTDB taxonomy): Bacteria > Pseudomonadota > Gammaproteobacteria > Burkholderiales > Usitatibacteraceae > FEB-7. Next base: position 7,791 of record JAABQW010000022.1, on the reverse strand, counting down.
CGCCCCCAGCCCCGCGAGCAGCAGGTCGTAGGGTCCGGGCGCGGAGCCGAGGCCGCCGAGCGATTGCGGCTCGTCCGCGCGCAGCGAGTGGCCCGCGGCGGATATCGCCTGCGTGAACCGGCCCTCGCGCGTCTCCGCGACCACCACCTCGCCGGCCCCGCCTTCGATCCGGTGCGGATCCGCCAGCGGCACGAAGCGCTCCGCCCACGCCGCCAGCACCGCTGCGGCATAGCGCGCGTCCTCGCGCCGGGTGAGGAGGTGGTCGGCCGTGTCCAGCGAGACGAAGCTCTTCGGGTGCCTGGCGGCCACGAAGATGCCGGTGGCGTTGTCGATCGGCACGGTGTCATCGAGTGGCGAGTGCATCACGAGGAGCGCGCGGCGGAGCCCCGCGATGGCGTCCTTCTGCGGCTGTCCCTCGAGATCGTCGAGGAACTCGCGCCTGATGCGGAAACTCCGCCCGCCCAGGTCGACTTCGGCCTCTCCCTTCGCGAGGATCTCCTCCACCGACGACTTGAGGAGGCCCTTCACGTGCGCGGGCTCGTAGGGGGCGCCGATCGTGGCCACGGCCCGGCACTCGGGGATGCGCGAGGCGGCCGCAAGCACCGCGGCGCCCCCCAGGCTGTGGCCGACCAGGATCGCCGGCGCCCCGTGGTTGGCGCGCAGCCAGTCGGCGGCCGCCACGAGGTCCGCCACGTTGGAACTGAAGCCCGTATCGGCGAAGTCGCCCGCGCTCGCGCCCAGCCCGGTGAAGTCGAAGCGCAGCACCGCGACGCCGTGCTCGGCCAGGGCCGCGGAGACGAAGCTCGCTGCCTTGCTTTCCTTCGAGCAGGTGAAGCAGTGCGCGAAGAGCGCATACGCCCGCGGCGGAAGCGCGGGCATGTCCAGCCGCGCGGCGAGTTCGGTGCCGAGGGAGCCGGGGAAGCGGACGGAAACGGCGGGCATGGCATACCTCCTGTCGGGACGGTTCCTGGGGACGGTTCCTAAAATGGCGGTTCCTGACGTACGCGGCGGGATACTTTTAGGAACCGTCCCCAGGAACCGTCCCAACAATGGGATCGACCCCTTTTCTGGGATAGAGACGGTCGAGGAGTTCCCTGGCCGTGTCCGCGAGCATCGCCCGCAGGTCGGCTTCGGCCTGGGCCATGTCGCCCGAGGCGCGCGCGTTTTCCCAGAGCGCCTCGAACGAGGGGCGCCGGTCCTCGAAGGCGCGCGCGACCTCTTCCTTCCAGAAAGCGGGCGCCTCGGATTCCGCGTACGCGCCCCGCCCGCGGCCGTAGTGGGCGACGGCCAGGTAGCGCAGCAGCGCGGAGCGCACGAGGCCGTCGAGGAACGCCGGGCTCCACGCAACGGAGGACAAGTCCGATCCGGTGAGCCGGTTGTGGCCCCGCGCGATGCCCGCGCCACCCAGCGCGCCGACCATCGCGCCGACGATGAGCCCCGCGCCGAGGGTGAGCCCGCCCGCGGCCAGGTCGGCGGCGAGCCCCGCCAGCGCGCCGGAGACGACGCCGCCCACGGCGGCGGCCTTGCCCTCGCTCACCGGCTCGGTGGTCGCGTAGTGCTCGCGAAGCCGCGCCAGCACGGTCGCCGCCGCCGAGCCCTCGAGGCCGTGCAACGCGATCAGCCGGTCGGTCACGGCGCGGCTGTGCTCGTCGGCCCGTTCGGCGAGCCTCGCCATGGCGTCCTCCCGCGCGCTGTCCGCCGGGTCGGCGCCGAAGCCGAGCGCGCGCAGCACGCGCCGCGCGTTGCCCGGCTGGGCGGAAGGCGCGATCGTCTCGCGGTCGCGCACCGCGGCCATGACCTGCCCGGCGAGTTCGCCCATCGCGCTCTCGAACCGTGCGACGCCGCGCGCGTGCCAGGACGCGACCAGCCGGTCGAACGCGGGGCGCTTGTCCGGCGCGACCAGCTCCGCGACCCGCTCGAACAGCGCATCCTCCTGGACCCAGCAGCGCGCGAAGGCGTCCAACGCCAGCACGCCGCGCACCACGGGGAAGGGCGCCACGCAGGCGCGCCAGCGTTCTTCCTCCGCGCGTTCCTCGGCGGCGGGCCGCGGCGGGCCCATCTGGTTCAGGAGCAGCAACACGGGCTTGCCGATCCAGGCGAGGATCTGCATCTCGGGCAAGAGGTAGCCGGCATCGCGCGGGTCCTCGGCGGCGTTGACGACGTAGAGCACCACGTCGGCGGAATCGCGCGCCGCGCGCACCGCCTGCTGGCTGCACCACAGCGGCCGGTTGGCATAGCGGTCCCACACCTCGCGCAGCATCCACCCGATGGGGTTGCCGGCGGCGCGCAGCCGCCTGGCGAGCCGCACGGAGTCGCCGAACCCCGGCGTGTCCCACAGGCGCAGAACGTCGCCCTCGGGGGTCTCGATCAGCGTGTAGGCCTCGGCGAGATCGGTGACGTGCGGCGCGTCGCGCACCTCGCCCACGTCGCGCCCGAGCAGCGTGCGCGCGAGCGTGGTCTTGCCCGCGTTCGTGTGCGAGACGAGGCCCAGCGCGATGTCGGCCGGCGGGTGCGCCATGGCCTCAGCCCGAAGCCTTCGCGCTTGCGAGCGGCTCGTCGAGCTCGCGCGCTGCCGCGGCGAGGTTCGGCGCCTCGAGGTCCACGAAGACCGCGTGCAGCTCGCGCGTCGCGGCGAGCCCTGTCCACGCCTGGCGGCGCTGCGCGATTCGCTCGCCGGCGCCGGCCTGCGCGCCCAGGCGCAGGCGATAGGGCGACTCGTCCACGATCACGGCGAGCCGGCCGCGCGCGAGAGGTGCCAGGCGGTCGAGGAACACGCCGTGGTTCTCCGTCTCGGGCGTGGAGGCCAGGTTGAAGAGCGCCACGACGAGATCCGGGTCGCGTGCCCCGGTGTCGGCTGCCGGAGCGGGCGCGTCCTCCTCGCCGAACGCGACCGGCCGGCCGATGTGCACCCGCGCGTCATCGCCCAGCAGGTGCGCGGCGACGCGTCGCATGCCTTCTGCGGCTGCCTCTCCCGGCGTGTAGGCGTAGGGCACGACGCGCACGTGCGCCGGCGACTCGCGCCAGCCCGACAGCACGCGGCGGAAGTAGGGCTCGTCGAGCGGCAGGGGGAAGCGGGTCGCGAGGCTCTGCTCGCGAAACCGGGAGAGGGCCGCGAGTGCGAGCCGGGGCAGGATCACGGCGAGGGAGACGGTGACGGTGTAGAGGTGGATCCAGCGCCCGGCGTTTTCACCCGTCGCGCCGCCGCCCCAGCGCAGCGCCTCGAGCTCCGCCACGCCCGGGAGCGCGATGCCGGTGAGCTTCGCGGCGGGTCCGAGGACGAACGAGAGGATCGCATGCACCGCCGGCGCGCCCAGGAAGGTGCTCTCCCAGCCGGCCCGGTACTCGAAGGCGAGCCCGCGCACGAAGAGCCCCGCGATGGCCCCCAGCGCGAGCATCGCCGCGGCGAGGTGCAGCACGCGCCCGGCGCGGGCGGCCACCAGCGGCGCGCTTCGCTCGAGCCAGTCGAGGCCGAAGCGCGAGAACGCGCCGGACAGCGCGCCCGCGGCGCGCGCATCGAGCCCGCTGCGGGCGCCGGCTATCGCCCGGTGCAGCCAGCCTGGCGGGGAGCGCGAACCGGCCACGAGGGCTTTCGAGCCGAGAAAGGCGAGCCAGAGATAGACGGCGAGGTTCCAGGCGACCAGCCCGACCAGGGGGAAGGCGAGGATGTTCACGTGCCGCCGGTCGGCGATGTGCTCCGCCGCGACGCCGATCGCGAAGGCGGCGAGCGGAATCGCGACGCCGAGCCAGGGTCGCCAGTTCAGGGCACGGAGCGCGCGAAAGGCCCGGGGCGAGCGCTCGGCCAGCTTCGTCGCGAGGAGCTGCGCGCGCCTCGCGAGGAACTCCTCCGCGGTGGCCTGCCGTGCCTGGTCGGCGGCCTGCCAGCGGACGAGCTCGGCGGCGGCGCGCCCGGCGTGGCCGCGATCATCCGCCGACAGCAGCTCGTCGGCGCTAGCGGACATTTCGACGGCGCGAACGAGCAGCACCTCCCTTGCGGCGGCTTCGTTCACCACGACCTTCCGGAAAGGCGCGTCGCTCCCATGCCCCGATTATGGACGCGCTTCAGCTCGCGCGGCGGCGTGCGCCCGTCCCGGGCTTGCGGCTGCCTTTCTCGAGCACGTGGCGGATGACGCCCTCGCAGTCCTCCGGCGACATGTACTTCGGCACCGGGTAGTTCGTGTCGGCCTCCCAGCAGGCGGCCCGGGCGAGCGCCGGTATGTCGGCTTCCTTCAGCGCGTCCAGGGTGGGCGGGATCTTCACGTCGCGGCTCAGCTTCTCGATCGACTCGATGAAGCGCTTTGCCAGGACGGAGGGTCGCTCGACGCTCTTGCCGACGCCGGCGGCCACCGCCAGCCGCGCCAGCCGCTTCGTCACCGCGGGGGCGAGGAAGCGCAGCACGTGCGGCAGCGCGATCGCGTTGGCCAGCCCGTGCGGCACGTGGTAGCGCCCGCCGAGCTGGTGCGCGATCGCGTGGACGTAGCCGACGTTGGCCCGCGTGAAGGCGAACCCGGCATAGGTCGCCGCGAGCGACATGCGCTCGCGCGCCTCGAGGTTGCGCCCCTCGCGGCAGGCGACGCGCAGGTTCTCGAAGACGAGCCCCACCGCCGCGAGCGCCATGCGGTCGGTGTGGTCCGTCGCCCACTGGCCGATGAAGGCTTCCACCGCGTGGGTCAGCGCGTCCATCCCGGTGGCCGCCGTGACTGCGGGCGGCAGGCCGGTCATGAGCGTGGGGTCCAGCGCCGCCATCGCCGGCACCAGCCGCGTGTCGGCGATGACGAGCTTCTGGCCGGCTTCCGGGTCCGAGATCACCGCGGCCACCGTCACCTCCGAGCCCGTCCCGGCCGTGGTCGGGACGGCGTAGAGGGGCAGGGGAGCGCGCAGCCCCTTGAAGTAGCCGACGAGCTTGCGCGGCGCCTTCCGGTTGGCCACCGCGTAGGCGATCACCTTGGCCGCGTCCATGGGCGAGCCGCCGCCGAAGGCGACGACCGCGTCGCACCCGCGCCGCTGGCAGAAGGCGATGCCCTTCTCGATCACCGGGATGGGCGCGTCCGCCGTGACCGCGTCGAACACGACGTACTCGGCGCCGGCCCGGGTGAGCGCCGCCGTGAGCCCCTTGAGGAGGCCCAGCTTCACGACCTGGGCGTCGGTCACGATGAGGATGCGCCGGTGACCGAACCCGGCCAGCGCCTGGCCCAGCCGCACGCCGGCCTTCGGCCCCACCAGGAGCACCGGCGTCGGGATGGGCAGCAACCCCGTCACCACGCCGGCCGCCTTCATCGCCGTGGAAAGCCCCACGGAACGCACCACCCCGCCCACGAAGCCCGGCATCTCGATCATTTTTGTGCTCCGCAACATTTCCGCTTACCCGGCCAGAATGCCGCAAACGCCGCCCGGGGGCCATTCCCAAGAGAGGATTTGTCGATTTGGATCAAATGCCCGCGGGCCATTCGGGGTCATTTTGTGCATTGCACACAAAGGGACGGCCATGAAGCGGGTGGTGGGGATCAGCCTGGGGGCGGGCAGCCAGGATTTCGCGTTCCGGGCCCGGTTCCTGGGGAAGCAGTTGGACGTGCGCCGGATCGGCACGAACCACAGCGCGGCGCGGGCCGAGAAGCTCCTGCGCGAGTGGGAGAACAAGGCCGACGCCATCGGCGTGGGCGTGGTGCGCGAGTCCTACACCGTCGGCTCGCAGCGCTTCGTGGACCGGGAGGGCGCGCGCCTCACGGCCGCCGTCACCCGCGTGCCCGTCACCACCGGGGCCCGCCTGGGCGACATCCTCCAGGAGTGGGCCCTGCGCCATGTCCAGGCGAAACTGGGCGACTACTTCAACAACGCCCGCGTCCTCTTCTTCTCCGGGCTGGCGAACTACAAGCTCGCGCAGTCCTTCGCCGAGTACACGCCCAACCTCGAGTTCGCCGACGCCCTGCTGCAGCTGGGCGTGCCGAAGATGCTCGGCTCGATCGACGCGCTCGAGCTCTACGCGAGCGGCGCGCACATCGTCACCGACCGCGTGCCCGACCTCGTCACGGACAACGCCGCCGTGCGCGAGTGGCAGCGCTTCGTCCTGCGCCGGGCCATGCGCGAGGCGACCGTGGTCGTGGCCCCCGTGCACGAGCTCGACGCCTTCGGCATCGAGGAACTCGCGGGCAAGACGATCCTCACCTCCACGGTGAGCGAGGCGCGCATCGCGCAGTTCAGGCGCAAGGGCGTGAACCTCGTCATCGACGGCGCGCCCTCTCTCTTCGGCCACGTGCTGGGCCCGAGCGTGCTCGACGCCATGATCATCGCCGCGCTGGGGAAGGAGCCCGAGGACATCCTGGAGGACGACTACCTCGGGATCATCACGGACCTGGTCCTCGAGCCGCGGATCATCTATCCGGGCGGGCCCCGGCGCGTGAACCGGTGGGCTTTCGTGATCCACCCGCTGTCGCAGGAGTACTTCAAGAACATCAAGCCCATCGAGCTGCTCTCGCACGTCTCGCCGCCGGCGTTCATGGACGTGGTGGAGAAGGCGATGGCCTACGCGCCGCCGTTCGTCTATTCGCACGTCACGGGCATCAGGTCGCCCACGGGCGTGGAGTCGGAAGGCTGGCTCATCTCCGTCGGGGGGACGCCGAAGGAGATCATGAGCCACAGCCCGGAGTTCACCTACAAGCGGCTGCTCGAAGCCGCGCGCGTGGCGAGGAGCCTGGGCGCGCAGATCATGGGGCTGGGCGCCTTCACCAAGGTGGTGGGGGATGCCGGGCTCACGGTGGCCCGCCGCGCCTCGCTGCCCATCACCACGGGAAACAGCTACAGCGCTTCGGGCGCGCTGTGGGCGGCGCACGACGCGATGCGGCGTCTCGGGCTCGTATCTTCCGTCGCCCGCGACGGGCAGCGGCTGAAGTTCAAGGCGATGGTGGTGGGCGCCACGGGCTCGATCGGCTCGGTGTGCGCGCGGCTGCTGGCCAAGGTGGCCGAGGAGGTCTACATGGTGTCGCCGGAAACGGCGAAGCTCCTGTCCCTCAAGGGCTCGATCCTCAAGGAGACGCCGGACGCGAAGCTGCACCTCGCCTCCAACACCGACCGCGACATCGGCGGCATGGACATGATCGTCACGGCTACCAGCGGCGCGGGCAAGCGCATCCTCGACATCATGAAGGTGAAGCCCGGCTGCGTGATCACCGACGTCGCGCGGCCCCTGGACCTGCCGCCCGAGGAAGTGGCGCGCCGCCCCGACGTGCTGGTGATCGAGTCGGGCGAGATCAAGCTTCCCGGCAAGGTGAAGATGGCCAACATCGGGCTGCCGGAGGGCGTTGCCTACGCCTGCCTCGCCGAGACCATCGTGCTGGCCCTCGAGGGCCGCTTCGAGAACTTCACGGTCGGGCGCAACATCGAGTGGGAGAAGGTGCGCGAGATCTACCGCCTCGGACTCAAGCACGGCATGAAGCTCGCGGCCATCTCGGGCGTGAACGGGCCGTTCACCGACGCCGACATCCGGCGCGTGCGCCGGCTCGCGCTGGCGGCGCGTGCCCGGGCGGCTGCAGGGGCGAAAGCCCGCCCGAGGCGAAAGAAAAAGGGGTCAGATCCCTTTACTTGACCGGGTCAACAGACCCGGTCAAATAAAGGGATCTGACGGCGGTCTCAACCGGTCGTTGCAACACTGGCTTGTAGCGCTTCAGCGGGCGATTGCCAACCCAAGGTCTGGCGTGGCCGGCCGTTCAGGCGTGCGGCGATTGCGTTCAGGTGAGCCTGGCTGCAGCCCGAGAGGTCGTGACCTTTCGGGAAGTACTGGCGAAGCAGCCCGTTGGTGTT
>JAABQW010000010.1 GCA_011391275.1 Betaproteobacteria bacterium | reverse complement strand
GCACTTCGCCGGGTCGATGTGGAGCGATTTCTGCACGATCCCCTCCTCCTGGTGAGTGGACGCCGGGCGGCGGGACCGCGCGCCGGGCCTCTGGACGGGACCGGTCGATGCGCGGTGCACGAATGCCTCCTGCGGCGGGCGCCATGCGAGCGCCGAGGCCATTATATGCACCGGGGTTCATACCCCCGCAAGCGCCGCTGCGGCTGCGCGGTCGGCGGACCGGCTAGGCGACGATGAGGGCCGCGACGACGCGCCGGCCCTCGGCGAGCAGGATGTTGTAGGTGCGGCAGGCGGCCCGGGTGTCCATCACCTCCACGCCGACGCGTGCCTCGTGCAGCGGGGCGAGCAGGGCGGGGTGGGGGAAGCGGAAGGTCCGGCCGGTGCCCAGCAGGACGATTTCCGGGGCAAGGCTCGCGATGGCTTCCACGTGGGAGGCCTCGAGGAGGTCGATGGAGGCGGGGCCCCAGCCGGGCACCAGGTCGCGGGCGGCCACGAGGGCCCCGGCGGTCAGGCGCGCGCCGTTCACGTCGACCCAGCCGTCGCCGTAGGCCGTGAAGACGTTCTGCCCGGCGATGGTTTCCCTTTCGAATTTCAAGGATTCATCCTCGATTGCCGCGGAAGTTTCGGACGGACGCGAATCATACATTCTCGCGCCGCCGCATCCGGGCCGGTGTCGACCGGGCACCCGGACTGCGAACATGTTCACGGGGTTCTTCCGCGGGGGTATGCTGCCGTCGCGCGCGTTCGACCCGCGCGCCTTGTCGAGGAGGAGCCATCCTTGATGCACCCCTTCGCCGTCGAGGAAGTCCGTTGCCGGTCCTGCGGCCATCCCAATTTCCCGCCGGCCCAGGCTTGGCTGAGGACGCGGGCGACCAGATACTGCGGGCAGTGCGGCGCGAACCTGTTCACCGGCGAGCGCGACGCCGGGACCCTGGTCCATCACCACGGGGCGCTCGCAGCCGCGTTCGTGTTCAGCGCGCTCATCGGTGCATTCGCGGGAACGCTCGTGCTCCAGTTCATCGCCTGGGCGCTTTTCGCCGGCACCTACTTCGCCCCCCTCGCGCGCCACGCCTGGCTCGCCGGGATGGTCCTGGGCGCGGTCGCGGGCATCGCCATGGTGGAGAGGAACCGCCGCCGGGGAGGCTTCTCCGGGCCGAAGTCGGCGCGCTCGGCCGAGAGGGAGAACAAGGCCGCGATCGTCTTCGTCGCAGTCTGGATAGGGGGCATCGTTCTCTCCTCGCTGGCAGAGCGGATGAAGGACTCCCCGGGCCTCCTTGCGCTCGGCGGAATCGTCTTCCTCGGCGGGCTGGTCTACGCGCTCGTCCGGGCGAGGCGGGCCCGGAAGGCGCCGCCCGACGCGTGAGGCAGCCCGCCCTGGCGGTGCCCCGAGGGGGCTGGCTGCCACGCTCCCGTTTGCCCCGGAGGCGACGGGGCCGCTAAAATCAGTCTTTTTGCAGCGCAGCAACCTCGCTTCGCGCGCAAGTGCCTCAGCCGGAAAGAGAAAATGGTCCCGGAGTTCTCCCGCATCAAGCGCCTTCCCCCGTACGTCTTCAACATCACCAACGAGCTGAAGATGGCCGCCCGCCGGGCGGGGGAGGACATCATCGACCTGTCCATGGGCAACCCGGACGGGCCCACGCCCCGCCACATCGTCGACAAGCTCGTCGAGGTGGCGCAGCGCGAGGACACGCACGGCTACTCGGTCTCCAAGGGCATCCCGCGGCTGCGCCGCGCCATCTGCCAGTGGTACAAGCGGCGCTGGGACGTGGACTTCGACCCCGAGAGCGAGGCCATCGTCACCATCGGCTCCAAGGAGGGCCTCGCGCACCTGATGCTCGCCACGCTCGACCGCGGCGACACCGTGCTCGTGCCCAACCCGAGCTACCCCATCCACATCTACGGGGCCATCATCGCGGGCGCCGACATCCGCTCGGTGCGCATGGCACCCGGCGTGGACTTCTTCGCGGAGCTCGAGCGCGCCATCGGGGAGCTTTTTCCCAAGCCCAAGATGCTCATCATCGGCTTCCCCTCGAACCCGACCGCCCAGTGCGTCGAGCTCGATTTCTTCGAGAAGGTCGTGAAACTCGCCAGGCAGCACGGCATCCTCGTGGTGCACGACCTCGCCTACGCCGACATCACGTTCGACGGATGGAAGGCGCCCTCGATCATGCAGGTGCCGGGCGCGCGCGAAGTCGCCGTCGAGTTCTTCACGATGTCCAAGAGCTACAACATGGCCGGGTGGCGCATCGGCTTCATGGTGGGCAACAAGGAACTCGTGAACGCGCTCGCGAGGATCAAGAGCTACCACGACTACGGCACCTTCACGCCCCTCCAGGTGGCGGCCATCGCCGCGCTCGAGGGCCCGCAGGAATGCGTCGAGGAGATCCGCCGCAAGTACCAGAGCCGTCGCGACGTGATGGTGAAGGGGCTGCACGAGGCGGGCTGGATGGTGGAGAACCCGAAGGCCTCGATGTACGTCTGGGCGAAGATCCCCGACCGCTACGCCGGCATGGGGTCCATCGAGTTCGCGAAGAAGCTCCTGCACGACGCGAAGGTCGCGGTCTCCCCGGGCATCGGCTTCGGGGACTACGGCGACGACCACATCCGCATCGCGCTGATCGAGAACGAGGCGCGCACCCGCCAGGCGGTGCGCGGAATCAAGGAGATGCTGCGCAAGGACGGCGCGCCTTGAACGTCGTCGCCGTCAGCGGCCCCGGTGGCGCGGTCGCCGACGAGGCGCTCCTGGCAGCGGCCGAGCCCGTGCACCGCCAGCTGCGCCCGCACCTGCCGGCCGACTACCGCCGGCGCATGGACGAGGTCTTCGCGAGCGGCGCCGAGATGGCGGTCGCCACGGAGGGCGGGCGGGTCGTGGGCCTGGCGGTCTACCGCGTGATCGAGAAGACCTTCACCGGGCGCGAGCTCTACTGCGACGACCTGGTGACGGACGAGGGGCGGCGTTCGGCTGGCGCGGGCAAGGCGATGATCGCCTACATGGAGCGCATCGGCCGCGAGCGCCGCTGCGACGTGCTGGCGCTCGACTCCGGCACGCAGCGCCAGCAGGCGCACAAGTTCTATTTCCGCGAGGGCCTCGTGGCCTCGGCCTTCCACTTCACGAAGAAACTGACATGAAACCCATCCGCGTGGGCCTGCTGGGCCTGGGAACCGTCGGCGGCGGCACCGTCGAGGTGCTGCGCCGCAACCGCGAGGAGATCGCGCGCCGCGCCGGCCGCGAGATCGTCGTCGCCATGGCCACCGCCCGCGACGTGACGAAGCCCCGGTCGATGGACCTCGCGGGCATCGAGCTCGTCGCGGACCCCGAAACGATCGTGGCGAGCCCCGGCATCGACATCGTGGTCGAGCTGATAGGCGGCGAGACGCGCGCGAAGGAACTGGTGCTGGCCGCCATCGCCAACGGCAAGCACGTGGTCACGGCCAACAAGGCGCTCCTCGCGAAGCACGGCAACGAGATCTTCGCGGCCGCGCACGCGAAGGGCGTGATGGTCGCCTTCGAGGCGGCGGTGGCCGGCGGCATCCCGATCATCAAGGCGATCCGGGAGGGCCTCACGGCCAACCGCATCGAGTACCTGATGGGGATCATCAACGGCACCTGCAACTACATCCTCTCCGAGATGCGCGACAAGGGGCTGCCCTTCGACGTGGTGCTCGCCGAGGCGCAGCGCCTGGGCTACGCGGAGGCCGATCCCTCCTTCGACATCGACGGCATCGACGCCGCCCACAAGCTCACGATCCTCTCGGCCATCGCCTTCGGCATCCCCATGCAGTTCGACAAGGCGTACACGGAGGGAATCGGCAAGCTCACGGCGGCCGACATCAAGTACGCGGAAGGCCTGGGCTACCGCATCAAGCTGCTGGGCATCGCGCGGCGCGCGGCCGCCGGCATCGAGTTGCGAGTGCACCCCACGCTGGTGCCCGCGCGCCGGATACTGGCCAACGTCGAGGGCGTCATGAACGCGGTGCTGGTGAAGGGCGACGCCGTGGGCCACACGCTCTTCTACGGCCGCGGCGCCGGGGCGGAGGCCACCGCGAGCGCCGTGGTGGCGGACCTGGTGGACGTCACGCGCATGGCCACCGCCGACCCCGAGCACCGCGTGCCGCACCTCGCCTTCCAGCCCGACCGCCTCTCCGACACGCCCATCCTGCCGATGGACGAAGTCGAGACGGCCTACTACCTGCGCCTGCGCGCGCTCGACCGCCCGGGGGTGCTTGCCGACGTGACGCGCATCTGCGCCGAGCGCGCGATCTCCATCGACGCCATCTTCCAGAAGGAGGCGGGCGAGGGAGAAGAGCAGGTCGACGTGGTGATCCTCACGCACGTGGCGAAGGAACGCGACGTCAACGCCGCCATCCGCGCAATCGAGTCGCTGCCCACGATTCCCGCGCCGGTCGTGAGGATCCGGCTGGAAGAGCTTTTGTGAAATACGTCAGCACGCGCGGGCACAGTGCCGGCCAGACCTTCACGGAGATCCTCCTCGAGGGCCTCGCCCCCGACGGCGGGCTCGCCGTGCCCGAGCAGTGGCCGAGGATCACGCGCCCGAAACTCGACGCGATGCGCGACCTCGCCTACCCGCAGCTCGCCTTCGAGATCCTGCGCTTCTTCGCCGACGACTTCCCGGGTGCGGAGCTGAAGGCGATCGCCGCGCGCGCCTACACGAAGGAGGTGTTCGGCACGCCCGAGATCACGCCGCTCCGGACGCTCGAGGACAACCTGCACCTCCTCGCCTGCTCCAACGGCCCGACGCTCGCCTTCAAGGACATCGCGATGCAGCTGATCGGGCACCTCTTCGAGAGCGTGCTCGAGAAGCAGGACCGGCGGCTGAACGTGCTCGGCGCCACCAGCGGCGACACGGGCTCGGCGGCGGAGCACGCGCTGAAAGGCAAGTCGCGCGTGAACGTCTTCATGCTCTCACCGCAGGGGCGCATGAGCCCGTTCCAGCGCGCGCAGATGTATTCGCTGCAGGACGCCAACATCTTCAACATCGCGGTCGAGGGCGTCTTCGACGACTGCCAGGACGTCGTGAAGGCGGTCAACGCCGACGCGGCCTTCAAGGAGCGCCACGCCATCGGCGCGGTGAACTCGATCAACTGGGCGCGGATCGTGGCCCAGGTGGTCTACTACTTCAAGGGCTACTTCTCGGCCACCCGCTCCAACGACGAGAAGGTCTCCTTCGCGGTGCCCTCGGGAAACTTCGGCAACATCTTCGCGGCGCACGTCGCCAAGCGCATGGGGCTGCCGGTCAAGCGCCTCGTGCTCGCCACCAACGAGAACGACGTGCTGGACGAGTTCTTCCGCACCGGGCGCTACCGGCCGCGGAAGACCGCGGAGACGCACGCGACCTCCAGCCCCTCCATGGACATCTCGAAGGCCTCCAACTTCGAGCGCTTCGTCTGGGACATGGTCGAGCAGGACGGCGAGAAGGTCGCCTGGCTCTGGAAGCAGCTGGACGAGAAGGGCGGCTTCGACCTCTCCCGCGACCGGGCCTGGGAGCGGATCGAGGAGGACTCGGGCTTCGTCTCGGGCCGGAGCCTCCACGCGGACCGCATCGCCACCATCCGCCAGGTGAAGAAGGATTACGGCGTCGTCATCGACCCGCACACGGCCGACGGCGTGAAGATCGGCCTTCGCCTGCGTGATCGCGGCACGCCCATGGTCTGTGTCGAGACGGCGCTGCCGGCGAAGTTCGAGGCCACCATCGTCGAGGCCCTCGGCGAGCCCGCCCCGCGGCCGCCGGGCTACGAGGGCATCGAGACGCTGCCGCAGCGCTGCGACGTGATGAAGCCCGACGCGGAGGCGCTCAAGGCCTACATCCATGGCAAAGTGGGCTAGGCAGGCCGCGCTCGCACTGGCGCTCGCTTCCGGCTCCGTCCACGCCGGCGAACCCGTCGTGGCGTGGCAGCGCTGGATAGGGTCCGCAGAGCCATGGGCCTGGTTCCTCCCGGGCAATGGCAACCTGGGTTCCCGGGCCGCGGTCGCGGACGCGGCAGGCAACCTGTTCGTCTCGGGCAAGGACTCCTCGACGGGCCGCGGCCTCGTGGCGCGCCTCGACGCCGGCTCGGGCGCGGTGCGGTGGGAAGACCGGGTGGCTCCGTCGAGCGGCGTGGTGATCGCCATGGGGCCCGATGGCAACCCGGTCGTCGCGGTTCGCGCCGTGGACTCGATCGCCGTCATCAAGTACGCGGGCGCGGACGGCACGGTCCTGTGGCGGCGGGACCTTCCTCCGGCGACCGACGGCGCGGCGTGGAGCGCGGTGCGCGCCGTCGCGGTGGATGCCGCCGGGGCCGTCGTGGTCCAGGCCGACCAAGGCGCGCCCACCCCGCGCGCAATCCTCTTCAAGCTCGGAGCCGATGGCGCCCCGACCTGGCGCCTCGAGAATGCGGGTGCGTTCGCCCTCGCGACCGGCGGCGACGTCTTCTACGTGGGGTCGGTCATCCCCGGGGAGTTGCCCGGCTGGGCGTTGGTGCGTGCGAGGGGCGCGGACGGCGGCATCGCGTGGCGCCGCCACCAGGCCGAGCAGGGAACGGCGGGCATCGTCCTGGCCGCTTCGCCCGATGGTGGCGTCGTCGCCTCCGGAGTGCTTCGCCAGGTCGACCTGGGCAGCGGTGCGGGAGTTGTGCAATCGACGACCAGCAGGACGATGAAGTTGGCCGGCGCGGATGGAACGGTTCTCTGGCACTGGACGCGGGCCTGGCTCCCGTCGGAGGAAGGTCCCAATCCCTACTACGTGGGCCTGAGCACCGATCAAGCCCTCTCGGTCGACCGGCAGAGCGCGGTCTTCGTGACGGGCCAGCAAGGCATCGACATGTTCACGCGCCGGCATGCGCCCGACACGGGCGCCGTGCAATGGGAAGTTCGTCGCCCGAGCGGATCGGGGACCAGCAGCCACGGCGTGGCCATAGCGATCGACGCGGCCGGCGACGCGGTCGTGACGGGCATAACGGGCTGGTGGAATTCGATGTCGATTCCATATGGCAACGTGCTCAGCGTCCGTTACGAGGTGGCGAGCGGCCGGCTCTTGTGGTCCGCGGCCTACGACGGCGTATCGGGCTCATTCGATTCGGGATGGGATGTCGTGCCCTCCGGCGACTCCGTTTACGTCGTGGCGGGCACGCGTGAGGGGGCTGCCGGCAGAGGCATCCGCGCGTGGAAGTACGGCCCGGGGTCGTTGCCGTCGCCCAACCATCAGGGCCTGTGGTGGGCTTCGCCCGCGGGAAGCGAATCGGGCTGGGGTCTCGGCATCGCCCACCAGGGGGATACTCTCTTCGCCGCGTGGTTCACCTACGACGACGGCGGGCGGCCGATGTGGCTCGTCGCGCCGGCGATGTCGCGATCTGCCGGTGACGAATACTCCGGCACGATGTATCGCACCCGCGGGCCCGCTTACGGTACGGCAGCCTTCGATCCCGCGGACGTGCGCGCGGAAGAACTGGGCAACGCACGGTTGTCGTTCGCAACCAATGGCACCGGCACGTTCGGCTACACCTTGTACCTGAACCCCACGGTGTCCCAGGTGAAGACCATCACCCGGCAGGCTTTCGCCTCGCCCAGCCCGGCCTGCGTGGCGGGCGACCCCACGGCGGCCTCGACGAACTTCACCGACCTCTGGTGGGCCGCGCCGGCGGGCTCCGAGTCGGGCTGGGGCCTGTACGTGGCGCATCAGGGCGACGTGCTCTTCGCCGCGTGGTTCACCTACGGCAGCGACGGCTCTGGTACCTGGTACGTGGGTCCCGCCCTGCGCCCGGACGGTCAGGGCTCGTGGTCCGGGACGCTGTATCGCACCACGGGGCCCGCGTTCCGCGCGCAGCCGTGGAACGCGGCCCAGGTGGATCATTCCTCGGTGGGCACGGCCTCGCTTTCCTTCGGCGACGGGCTCTCCGGGCGGTTCTCCTGGCGAGTCGGCGACACCGCCGGGTCGAAGCCGATCGTACGCCAGTCCTTCGCCTTGCCGGGCACCGACTGCCGCTAGAAGAAAACCAGCCAGGCGACGAGCAGCGTGAGCAGCATGCCGCCGAAGATCCCCCCGAAGACCGTGACGAGGACGCGCGCGTCGGCGGCCTGCTGCGCGGCGAGGTCGTCCGCGGGGATGGAGCGGGCGAGCTTGCGCTCGCGGAAGGCCATCCAGATCACCGCGGCGAGCACGGCGAGAAAGGCGAGGAAGACGACGAGGAGTTTGTCCCCCAGGCTCATTCGTCTGCGGGGTCGCGCGGCGGCCGGCCGTCGTAGACGTGGTGGCGTCGCCGCTGCAGCCAGGCATCGCGCGTGAACGAGTAGCGGTCCAGCGCCGCCTCGTCGAGGATTTTCTCCGCCTTGAGGAGCCCGGCGCGCGTCTGCAGGATGTCGAGCCCGTAGAGGAAGTTGCGCAGCGCCACGTCGGTGATCTGCCGGTTGTAGCCGTAGCTCGGGTCCACCCAGCGGGCCGGCGCGTCGCGCAGCGTCGAGGGCCCGAGCAACGGGATCACGAAGTAGGGGCCCGGGGGCACGCCCCACCAGCCCAGCGTCTGGCCGAAGTCCTCGTCGTGCTTCTCGAGCCCCATCGGCGTGGCCACGTCCCACAGGCCGCCGATGCCCACCACCGTGTTGACCGCGAACCGGGCGAGGTCCGAGGCGCCGTCGGCGAACTTCCCTTGCAGGAGGTTGTTGGCGCCCGTGCCCAGGTCCTGGAGGTTGTCGAAGAAATTGGACACGCCCTCCTGTGCGAACGGGGGCATTCCCTCGACGTAGGATTGCGCCGCGGGCTTCAGGACGTTCCGGTCGACGGCGTCGTTGAACGCGTACGAACCGCGGTTGAAGCGCTCCCAGGGGTCGGCGGGGTTGGGCTGCGTCCCGAGGCTGGCGCAGCCGGATACCAGCGCGAGCAGCGCCAGGGCCAGGATGCTTCTCATGAATTGCTCCCGTGCATGAGGCGAAGCGACAGGTCGACCGCCTTGATGTCCTTGGTGAGCGAGCCCACCGAGATGCGGTGCACGCCCGTCTCGGCGACCTCGCGCACCGTGGCGAACTCCACGCCCCCGGAGGCCTCGAGCTCGGCGCGGCCGCCGGCGACCGCGACCGCCTCGCGCAGGCGCGGCAGCGTGAAATTGTCGAGCAGCACGAGCTTCGCGCCGGCATCCAGCGCCTCGCGCAGCTGCTCGATCGTCTCCACCTCCACCTGGACCATCGTGCCGGGCGTGGCCGCGCGCAGCGCCGCGTGGACGGCCTGGCGCACGCCTCCGGCCGCGGCGATGTGGTTTTCCTTGAGCAGGATGCCGTCGTATAGGCCGATGCGGTGGTTCATGCCGCCGCCCACCTTCACGGCGTACTTCTGCGCCATGCGCAGCCCCGGGATCGTCTTGCGGGTGTCGAGGATCTTCGCGCGCGTGCCCTCGACCAGCTTCACGAAGGCCCGCGTGCGCGTGGCCACGGCCGAGAGCAGCTGCACGAAGTTGATGGCGGTGCGCTCCGCGGTGAGGAGCGCGCGCACGTCCGCCTCCATCTCGCAGAGCGAGGT
The DNA here is from genome assembly GCA_011391275.1 of Betaproteobacteria bacterium. Classification (GTDB taxonomy): domain Bacteria; phylum Pseudomonadota; class Gammaproteobacteria; order Burkholderiales; family Usitatibacteraceae; genus FEB-7. The sequence continues at coordinate 350 of JAABQW010000010.1, read as the reverse complement.
GCCGGCGACGACCTGGTCGCCGTCGGCGTGGTGCCAGAACACCTCGGCGTCCGGGTCGAGCGCCTCGAGGGTGCGGTCGAACCACTCGGTGCCGCAGAGGACGGCGTCCTGGCGCGTCAGCAGGCGGGCGCGGACGACCTTGCCCTCGGGCAGCAGGGCGGCGGTGAGGTCGCCGGTGCCGACATCCTCGGCGAGGGCGCGGCGGACGTCGGCGGTGATGGCTTCTTCGTGGGCGTGCAGGGAATCGGGCATGGGGGCAGGGAAACGGGGAAAACGGCTTGAAACGGGGCCGGAGCGCCCCATTTTCGGGGTTGAACCGGCGATTTCCGGGAAAATTCCCGAGAAAATCC
>JAABQW010000009.1 GCA_011391275.1 Betaproteobacteria bacterium | reverse complement strand
CCGACGTGCGCACCGTGCTCTTGGCGCACAAGGACTGGTGGGGCCACAAGGCGGGCAAGAACGAGGGCAACGTCACCGAGGTGGTGCTCCTGCCCATCAAGTCGAACGCCACGCGGCTCGCGGCCCTGCTATCGGGGGAGGTCGACTTCGTGATCGACCCGCCCACCCAGGACGTGGCGCGGCTGCGCGCGGCTCCGGGGCTCAAGGTCCAGGAGGGCGGAGAGCTGCGCGTGCAGTACATCGCCTTCGACGTCTTCCGCGACGATCTCCTGTACGGGAAGGCCGGGGGCAGGAACCCGTTCAAGGACATCCGCGTGCGCCAGGCGGTCGCCCACGCCATCGACAGCGAGGCCATCCGCTCGAAGGTGATGCGCGGCTACTCGCGGCCGCTGGGCTCGATCCTCACGCCGGGCGTGCAGGGCTACGCCGCGGACGCGGACAAGCGCCTGCCCCACGACCGCGAGCGCGCGAAGAAACTGCTGGCCGAGGCGGGCTACCCCAACGGCTTCGAGGTGACCCTCGACGCGGGCAACGTCCAGCCGGCGGCCGACATCGCGCAGGCCGTCGCCGTGATGCTCTCCCAGGTGGGCATCAAGGTGCGGCCCAACATCGTGCCGCAGTCCAATTACTTCCCGAAGATCGAGAAGTTCGACACCAGCTTCTACGTGCTCTCCTGGGGCGCGGGCGTGACCGCCGACGCGCTCTACACGCTGCAGGCGCTGCTGCACACCGCCAACAAGAAGGGAGAAGGCGACTTCAACATGGGCCGCTGGTCGAACGCGCGCATGGACGAGCTCATCCAGCAGTTGCAGGTGGAGAAGGACCAGGCGAAGCGCGACGCCATCGCGCGCGAGGCGCTCCTGCTCGTGGGCCGGGAGCTCCCGATCGTCACCATCCACCAGCCGCTCATCCCCTGGGCGATGAAGAAGAACGTGTCGGCGTGGTTCTCGCCGGTCAACACGGTCTATTTCTACAAGGTGAAGGTGGAGTAATGGTGATGATCGCCACCCTCACCCCCGACCCCTCTCCCAAGGGAGAGGGGAGCAACTTCATCCCCTCATCCCCAGCCCTTCTCCCGGAGGGAGAAGGGAGCGCTTTTCTCCCCTCTCCCGCTTGCGGGAGAGGGGCCGGGGGTGAGGGCCGCGGGAGAGGGGCCGGGGGTGAGGGCCCATGATCGCCTTCGTCATCCGGCGCCTGGCGCAGGGCGTCATCGTGATGCTCGTGGTGGGCTTCATCGCCTTCTCGCTCTTCAACTTCGTGGGCGATCCCGTCGCGCTGATGCTGCCGCCGGAGGCGACCCAGGCCGACCGGAAGGCGATGCGCGAGAACCTCGGCCTCGACAAGCCCTTCTACGTGCAGTTCGCCACCTTCGCCTCCAACGCGGTGCAGGGGAACTTCGGCATTTCGCTGCGGCTGGGGCGCCCGGTCTCCACCCTCCTCGTGGAGCGACTGCCGGCCACGCTCGAGCTCGCCTTCGTGGCGGCCACCCTTGCCCTCGTGATAGGCATTCCGCTGGGCGTCTACACGGGCCTGAACCGCAATTCCTGGCTCTCGCGCGTCTTCCTCACGGTCTCGCTCATCGGCGTGTCGCTGCCGACCTTCCTCATCGGCATCTTCCTCATCCTCATCTTCGCGGTGTGGCTGGGGTGGCTGCCCTCCTTCGGCCGCGGCGACACCGTGATGGTGGGCCGCTGGTCCACCGGGTTCCTCACCGTCTCGGGGTTGAAGGCGCTCATCCTGCCCTCGATCACGCTGGGGCTCTTCCAGCTCACGCTCATAATGCGGCTGGTGCGCAGCGAGATGCTGGAGGTGCTGCGCACGGACTACATCAAGTTCGCGCGCGCCCGCGGCCTCACGAACCGCGCCGTCAACTTCGGCCATGCGCTCCGGAACACCCTGGTGCCGGTGATCACGATCACGGGGCTGCAGCTGGGCGCCATCATCGCCTTCGCCATCATCACGGAGACGGTCTTCCAGTGGCCCGGCATGGGCCTCCTCTTCATCCAGGCGGTGCAGTTCGCCGACATCCCCGTGATGGCGGCCTACCTGTGCCTCATCGGCTTCATCTTCGTGGTGATCAACCTCGTGGTGGACATCCTCTACTACTTCGTGGACCCGAGGCTGCGCATCGACACCGGCGCGCCGGGGGGGCACTGATGGACGCGATCCGCCGATTTAGTTCCGACATGACATCCAGCAAGCGGATGTCAGTCTTCACTGAAACTCGCTCGGAGTCGCCATGAACCGGAGTTCATGGTTCGCTCGTTTTCTGGACGGCGACGTCTTCTACAGCTTCAAGCGCTCGCCGCTCGTCATCGCGGCGGCCGTGGTCTGCCTCGTGTGCATCGTCGCCGCCGTGGGCGCGGGGTGGCTCGCGCCGCACAACCCGTTCGACCTGAAGACGCTGAACCTGCTGGACGCGTTCACGCCCCCGGCGTGGACCGAGAACGGCAAGCCCGGGTACCTGCTGGGCACCGACGACCAGGGTCGCGACGTGCTCTCGACGATCATGTACGGCTCGCGCGTCTCCCTCATGGTGGGCTTCTTCGCCGTGATCCTCGCGATGGTGATCGGCATCGCGCTGGGGCTCGTTTCCGGCTACGTCGGCGGCAAGGTCGACGCCTTCATCATGCGGGTTGCCGACGTGCAGCTCTCCTTCCCGGCCATCCTCATCGCCCTCCTCATCGACGGCGTGGCGCGCGTGGCGCTCCCCAAGGAGTCGCACGACACGCTGGCCCTCTACGTGCTGGTGCTCGCCATCGCCGCCTCGGGCTGGGTGCAGTACGCGCGAACCGTGCGCGGTTCGACGCTGGTGGAGCGGAACAAGGAGTACGTGCAGGCCGCGCGCGTGATCGGCCGCCACCCGGTCGCGATCATGTTCTCGCACGTGCTCCCCAACGTGCTGGGGCCCGTGCTCGTGCTCGCGACGCTGCACATCGGCACCGCCATCATCACCGAGGCCACCCTCTCCTTCCTGGGCGTGGGCGTGCCCCCGACCCAGCCCTCGCTGGGCACCCTGATCCGCATCGGCAACGACTTCCTCTTCTCCGGGGAGTGGTGGATCACCGTGTTCCCAGGCGCCTGGCTCGTCGTCATGGTGCTCGCGATGAATCTCCTGGGCGACTGGCTGCGCGACGCCCTCAACCCGAAGCTGCGCTAGCGGAGGAACCCATGAAACCACTGCTCACCGCGTCCCTGCTCCTCGTCATTCCGGCCGCCGCCGTGGCCGGCCCCTACGACCGGCCGTGGGTGGTCATCACCAACGACACCGCGCCTTCGGGCGACCCGAAGGTGCACTCCGTGGTCGTGAGCCGCGTCGACGGCGATATCGTGGTGAAGAGCCGCGCCACCGTGGGCCCGGGCCTCCGCGTGGTGACGGTGGACCTGCCACCGCGCAAGGGCGCCAGCCTCGGAACCCAGGAGAACTTCGAGCTGAACGCGAACCCCTGCATGCGCTACGTCGTCGCCGCGCGCTCCGACGGCGAGGCGGGGCAGGACTGGAAGCCCTTCGTCCGCTCCGCCGGGACCATCGGCGAGTGCCTGTCGAAGTTCAAGGGCGGGACGGTGCCCAAGTGAGCGACGAGTCCCGCCGGAACTTCGCGAGCGGCACGCCGTGGGAGCCCGTCGTGGGCTATTCCCGCGCCGTGCGCTGCGGGCCGCACGTCTGGGTGGCCGGGACGACTTCCACAGACCCCGAGGGCAATCTCGTCGCTCCGGGGGATGCCTACGCCCAGACGATGCAGACGCTCGACAACATCGCCTCCGCGCTGGCCCGGGCCGGCGCCTCGATGCGCAACGTCGTGCGCACCCGCATCTACGTGACCGACATCACGCAGTGGGAGCGCATCGGCCGCGCCCACGGCGAGATCTTCGGCGACATCCGCCCCGCCTGCACGATGGTGGAGGTGAAGGCGCTGGTGGACCCGGACATGCTCGTGGAGATCGAGGCCGAGGCCTACGTCGACACGGGAAAGGCCGCCGAGTGAGCGTAGCCCCCACCCCTCTCCTCGAGGTGCGCCACCTGCGCGTGGAGTTCAACACGCGCCACGGCACGCTCGTGGCCATCGACGACGTGAGCTTCGAGATCGCCCCAGGCGAGGTGCTGGGCGTCGTCGGCGAATCCGGGGCGGGGAAGTCGATCACCGGCACGGCGATCATCGGCCTGCTGGAGCCCCCGGGGCGCATCGCGGGGGGCGAGATCCGGCTGGAGGGCGAGCGCATCGACAACCTGCCGGCGGAGGCGATGCGGAAGATCCGCGGCCGCAGGATCGGCGCCATCTTCCAGGACCCGCTCACGTCGCTGAATCCGCTCTACACCGTGGGCCGGCAGATCACCGAGACGATCCAGACGCACCTGCCCATGAACGGGGCCGAGGCGCGCGCGCGGGCCGTCGACCTCCTGAAGGAAGTCGGCATCCCGGCGGCCGAGCGGCGCATCGACCACTACCCGCACCAGTTCTCCGGCGGCATGCGCCAGCGCGTGGTGATCGCGCTGGCCCTGTGCGCCAACCCGCGGCTCATCATCGCCGACGAGCCCACCACGGCGCTCGACGTCTCCATCCAGGCGCAGATCATCCAGCTCCTGAAGAAGCTCGGCCGCGAGCACGGCACCGCCGTGATGCTGGTCACCCACGACATGGGCGTGATCGCCGAGACCGCGGACCGCGTGGCGGTGATGTACGCGGGCAGGCTCGCGGAGATCGGCCCGGTGCAGGAGGTGATCCACAACCCGCAGCATCCCTACACGGCGGGGCTGATGGGGTCGATCCCGGCCATCGGGCAGGAGGTGGAGCGGCTGCCGCAGATCGAGGGGTCGATGCCGCGGCTCAATGCCATCCCGAAGGGGTGCGCTTTCAATCCGCGGTGCCCGAAGGTGTTCGATCGGTGCCGGGTGGAGCGGCCCGACCTGCTGCCGGCGGGCGCGACGCGCGCAGCCTGCTGGCTTCACGCCACGCAGGGCGGGAACACGGATGAACACGGATAGGCACGGATGAACACGGATGAGTGCTGAGTTGCGAAACGAGGTGCCGGCGGCGACCACAGCCACCAGGGTTCTCCTGGAGGTCAAGGATCTCGCGAGGAACTTCGACGTCTCGAAGCCGTGGCTCAACCGCGTGCTGGAGGGGGCACCGCGGCAGCTCCTGAAGGCGGTCGACGGCGTGTCGTTCGCGATCAAACGGGGCGAGACGCTCGCGCTCGTGGGGGAGTCGGGGTGCGGGAAGTCGACGGTGGCGCGGCTCATCTGCGGGCTGTATGCGCCGTCGCGCGGCTCGATCGTGTTCGACGGGCAGGACATGAGCGAGATCGCGAAGCGGTCCGACATGCTCACGATGCGCCGGCGCTTCCAGATGATCTTCCAGGACCCGTACGCGAGCCTGAACCCGCGCTGGCGCGTGGGCAAGATCATCGCCGAGCCCATCCGCCAGCACGCCATCATCCAGGGCGAGGCGGCCATCCAGAAGCGCGTGGGGGAGCTTCTCGAGGACGTGCGCCTCTCCGCGCAGGACGCCGGCAAGTTCCCACACGAGTTCTCTGGCGGGCAGAGGCAGCGCATTTCCATCGCGCGGGCGCTCTCCTCCAACCCGGAGTTCCTGGTGTGCGACGAGCCCACTAGCGCGCTGGATGTCTCCGTGCAGGCGCAGATCCTGAACCTCATGAAGGACCTGCAGCGCGAGCACGGTCTCACCTACCTCTTCATCTCGCACAACCTCGCGGTGGTCTCGCACATCTCCGACCGCGTGGGCGTGATGTACCTGGGGCGCATCGTCGAGATCGCGCCCACGCGGACGCTCTTCGACCGGCCGCTGCACCCCTACACGCAGATGCTGGAGAGCGCGATCCCGGACATCACGATGAGCGGCAAGGAACGCACACCCGTGGCGGGCGAGGTGCCCAACCCGCTCGACCCGCCGCCCGGCTGCGCCTTCAATCCGCGCTGCCCCTACGCCAACGACCGTTGCCGATCGGAGCGGCCGGAGCTCATCGACTTCGATGGCGCGCAGGTGGCCTGCCACGCCGTCGAGGAAGGGCGCAATCTTCCTCGCTAAGGTTGAGGCTCAGTTCTGTATCTTGATCTGAATCAAGACTGGCGATCAAAGCTCGCACTGGCGCTGAAACTTGCGGAATTCACACCCCGCTTACTGCTAGTTTAGAGTGAACCATGAGCTAGACGCGCTCCAATACAACGTGCAGGCTTCGGTCGAGCACCCCGGAAAGTCGTACAGTCGGGCGCTCATTCAGATGAATCGGGCTTTGAGCGCATTGTCGCTTCCCCGACCAATGTCACCCGACATCTTTGAGGAACGGCCGATGAACGTTTTCCCAGGCTGCATAGTCGCTTTGAGAATGGCAGTCGCTACTATTGCTACGGCAATAGCCGTTGAGGCGGCGGCGCAAACCACGATCACGATCGTTCCGGCCGCGCCCACAACCGAAAGCGCGATCCAAGTGGATGTTTCCGACTTCTATCCGAATTGTCCAGTTGTTCTTGGACGCGCTGGACCTCTGCTTGTAGGTAGCGAGTACCGCGTTGCCATGGACGTAGACATTCTATTTGCGGCCACTCCCTGCACCATTGCCTCGACCTTCTTAAGTGGAAACCTCCCGCAAGGCACGTACTCAGTCAGATACCTTGTGACTGTGTCATCGATTGAGCTTTCCTTGCGTGACGTTTCTCAACCCTTTGTTGTGTCAGGAGCCGCGGGGGCTGTTCAGAGCATTCCCCTTTCCGGGCCGTGGACAAACAGCTTGCTGGTTCTTGGCATAGTCGCCGGGGCTTTTCTGTTCAATCGCCGCAATCGATCCGGCAGCAATCTGACGATTCTCATGTTGACATCGGCGTGCGCTCTTCTTGCAGGCGTGTCTGTCTCCCAAAGCACCTATGCGCTTAATGGAAGTGAACTGCCAGCCCCAAGGTCCAGCGCCACGGAGCTAGTGGTTCTATTTGACTCAACTGTTGCCGGTCTTGATACCAACGACGTGTTGGATGATTTTGTTGCGCGCAGCGGCCCAAGCGTGCAGCTGTTGGGGTCGGCTAGATCAGTCAAGCGCGTCATCGGTGGAAGGGAGTCGGAACTAGACCGTTCCCATGCTCAGCGATTCCCGCGGTCTCCGGATGTCCTTCTTGGGAAGTACGTCATCGCGGAATATTCCGACGAGAAAGCCCTAGACGAGGCGATTGCCCGCATCCGAGTTGACAAGCGCGTTCTGTGGGTCAGCAGAGTCTTCTATGCGGAACCCAGCACGATCCCTGATCCGTTTGCCTTGCCTGTACCGAGGCCGACAGAAGGACGCTGGCAATGGGGATTGGAGACACTCAACCTACCCTCGGCATGGGACTTGTCCCGAGGCCGCGCCAATCTAGGTGTGATTGATTCGGGCATTAGTCTAACCAATCCCGATCTGCAGATATTCAACCCCGCACTGTCGTTGGATGGAAATTTCCGAAAGCACATTTCAAGAGACGCATCCGATGGGGCATCGGACCTGCAGCTGACCTGCCCCCCAGCTTAGTACGGGTTTGATCTAGAGTCTGCCCTACCAAGGAGGGCAGGCGATGAAGAAGAAGCAGTACTCCACGACGCAGATCGTCGGGATTCTGCGAGAAGCCGAGGCCGGTGGAAACACGGCTGAGATCTGCAGAAAGCATGGGGTGTCGCCATCGACGTTCTATGCGTGGAAGGCGAAATACGGCGGCATGGATGTGTCCGATGCCAAGCGACTCAAGGAGCTCGAGCTGGAGAATGCAAGGCTCAAGCGGTTGCTAGCGGAGTCGGCCCTGGACAACGCGGCCCTCAAAGATCTTCTGGGCCGAAAGTGGTGAGCCCGCAGGCAAGACGCGAGGCGGTGGAGATTCTGATGGCCGAGCGCCAGATGGGTGTCACCCGCGCCTGTGGGCTGGTTGGGATCTCGCGGTCGCTGCTCGCCTATCGGTCCCGACGTGCGATTCCGGAAGGACTTAGGGAGCGTATCCATGAGATCGCCTCCCAGAAGCGCCGCTACGGCTACCGGCGCATCCACGTCTTGCTCCGGCGGGAAGGATGGACCATCAATCACAAGCGCACGCATCGGCTGTACTGCGAAGCGGGGCTGCAGGTCCGGCGCAGGCGCCGCAAGCGCATCGTTATGGGCGAGCGCACGCCGATCGAGCGCGCCCGCGGCCCCAACGAGAGTTGGTCCATGGACTTCGTCGCCGATTCCCTGGCCGACGGACGTCGCCTCCGCTGCCTTGCCGTCGTCGATAACTTCACCCGTGAATGTGTTGCCACCGTCGTCGATACCTCGATTACTGGAACGCGGGTTGCCCGCGAACTCGATCAAGTGATCGCCAGGCGCTGCTCTCCGGCGTCGATCACCGTGGACAACGGCCCGGAGTTTGCCGGTCGCGTCCTTGATGCGTGGGCGTATCAACGTGGCATCCGATTGCGCTTCATCCGGCCCGGAAAGCCCATCGAGAATGCGTACGCGGAGAGCTTCAACGGCCGCCTGCGCGATGAATGCCTCAACGAGCACTGGTTCAGCAGCATTGGTCATGCCCGCGACCTCATTGGCCAGTGGCAGGCGGAATACAACCATGAGCGGCCTCACAGTTCCCTGGGCAATGCCACTCCCGCGGAATTCGCCGCCCAGTGGTGTCTTGCCCAAAAGGCTAGGATCACGACAAATCAACCCGCAGACTCCGAATCGAAACCGTACTAAACAAGGGGAGCAGGTCACACCCATTCGGGCTGCATAGAAAAGGGGTCTGGTAACTCAAAGGGGACAGTTCTACAGAACAGGTCTATTCAGGAGCAGGTGCACGGACCTCACCAATCACGGAATAGACCGGTTCTGTAGAACTGTCCCCTTTGAGTTACCAGACCCCTTTTTCTATTTTCGCTTCTTGCGGTTGATGCAGGAGACGTAGATCTCGTTGATGGCGAGGTCCTGCATCGGGAAGGCGAGCGTCTCGGGCGTGTACTCGACCATCCCTTCGGTGCGGATCGCCACGCGCCAGGGCTCGAACTCGAGGGCACGCAGTTCCTGCTCGAAGCGCGTCACCGTGATCGGGTTCAGCTCGTTGAACCACTGCCAGTGCTGCGCCGGCGTGGGCGTCTCCCCGGCCCGGTCCTCGTAGTTTGCCTTGGCGGTGAAGACGATCTCGCGGATCTGCTCGCGGGTCTTGCGCAGGTGGAAAAAAGGCTCGGCGCAGTACTCCGCGAGATGGTGCCCGGCGTTGCAGTAGTAGAGCCCCGGGTGGATGAAGAGGAGGCCATCGGGCTTCAGCACCCGCTTCATCTCGCGCAGCGCCTGCAGGTAGCCACCGGCGAAGTGCTCCACCGCCGCCCACGAGATCACCACGTCGAAGCTGTCGTCGGCGAAGGGCAGGAAGTTCGCGTCCTCGCCGAGGAACCTCACGCGCTTCGGGATCGTGTCGGCCGGGAGATGATTCGCGGCGAGGATCTCCGGCAGCCGGTCGAATCCGCGGAAGGGGTCGATGGCCACCAGTTCCTCGCAGCCCGTGCGCAGCGCCACGCCCAGCGCCGTGATGCCGTCGCCGCAGCCCACGTCGAGGATGCGGCCCTTCAGCTTCGGCGAATCGGCCAGCAGGTAGCTCACCGCCGTGGCCGAGGCGTGGTCGAAGTGGCGGAAGAACCAGTCCGCGTGGCCGCGCTTCCAGGAGAGGTTCTCGACGGCGACACCTGGCGCGACCGTCTCAACCGTCCAGGCAATCGCATCGCCCGGCGCCGCCGCGGTCCCGGCGAGGGAAAAGCCGCCCTCGAGCCTCGCGGCCGTCGCGTCCGCAAGCGCCTCGCGATGGTGTGCCTCCACGGAGAACCGGTACGCCCCCGCGCCGAGCGTGCCGGGCAGGAAGGCGCGCACCCGGTACGAGCCGCGCGGCAGCCAGCCGAGGTGATGGGTGTCGACCGAATCGGCGGCCAGCGTGCCGCCCTCGCCTTCCACGCGCAGGCGCAGGCCCGGCAGGAAGACCACGGGTGCCTCGACGCGTAGCCGCCCGCAGAGCGCGGCGCGCCCCGCTGCGTCCTCGATCGCGAAGGGCCCTTCCAGTTTCATCGCATGGGACATGGCAACGGGCTCACTTGACCGGTTTCATCTCGCGCATCTGCTTGAGCATCCCGGTCCAGTCCACCGGCCCCTTCACGAAGCGCTCCTCCAGCGACACCAGCACGTTGGTCCACGCCTTCTCGAAGTAGGCGTAGGCGCGATCCCACTCCGCTCCCTCGCCCCAGCCCCCGTGGTAGAGCGACACCTCCGTCGTCTTCGGGCCCGTCGGCTTGAAGCGCACGGTCACG
>JAABQW010000008.1 GCA_011391275.1 Betaproteobacteria bacterium | reverse complement strand
GGAAAGTCTCCCGCGGCACTCCGATCTGCAACGACATTTCAGTCCCCCCAAGGGTCAGCGTTCCTGTGCAAGGTGCAAGGATACCGAATTCATTCCCACCGTATCGTCCACCGGCCATGATTCACGCCACCTCGCCGCAGCGGATCGCCGCGGCGCGCTCGCGGATCGCCTGCCTCTGCGCCTCGTCCAGGCGCGCCACGTTCTTCACCTGCAGCGACAAGCGCGGGTTGGCGGCGAGCCCGGCCTCGTGGCGCATCAGGAAATCCCAGTACAGCGTGGTGAACGGGCAGGCCGTCCCGCCGGTGCGCCGGGCGGGGTCGTAGCGGCAGCCCTGGCAGTGCGGGCTCATGCGCTGGATGTACTTGCCGGTGGCCACGTAGGGCTTGCTGGCCATCAGGCCGCCGTCGGCGTACTGGCTCATGCCCTGGGTGTTGGGCAGTTCCACCCATTCGACGGCGTCGACGTAAACCGCCAGGTACCAGGCATGCACCTGCCGCGGCTGCACGCCGTACATCAGAGCGAAGAGGCCGGTGACCATCAGGCGCTGGATGTGGTGGGCGTAGCCGTGCGCCAGCGTCTGCTCCAGCGCATCCCGCAGGCAGGCCATGTCGGTGGCGCCGGTCCAGTACCAGGCGGGCAGGTCTTCTCGCGCATCCAGGGCGTTCAGCCCGGCGTAGCCGGGCATGCGGGTCCAGTAGATGCCGCGCACGTACTCGCGCCAGCCGAGGACCTGGCGCACGAAGCCTTCCACGCCGGCCAGCGGCGCCGCACCCGCGCGCCAGGCGGCCACGGCCGCCGCCACCACCTCGCGCGGATTCAGCAGCTTCAGGTTCAGCGCGGCCGACAGGTGCGCGTGGTACAGCCACGGCTCGCCGGGCCACATGGCGTCCTGGTAGCGGCCGAACAGCGGCAAGCGCTCGGCGACGAAGCGCTCGAGGGCCACGAGCGCCTGCTCGCGCGTCACCGGCCAGGCAAAGCTCGCCAGTCGGCCGGGGTGGGTGGCGAAGCGCCTGTCGACCAGCGCGATCACCTCGCGCGTGAGCGCATCGGGCTCGAACACGGCGCGCGGCGGCACGTCGCCCGGGCCGGCGGCGCCGAAGGGTTCGCGGTTGTCGGCGTCGAAGTTCCACCGGCCGCCCTCGGGCTGGTCGCCGCGCTCTCCGCACATCAGCACGCCGTGGCGCTTGCGCATCTCGCGGTAGAAATACTCCATGCGCAGCGACTTGCGGCCCCGCGCGTGCGCCTCGAACTCGCCCACGCTGCAGTAGAAGTGCCGGTCCTCGCGAATGTCCAATGGCAGGCCGCAAGCCTGTGCCGCAGCCTGGATCGCCTGCAGCACCCGCCAGTCGCCCGGCGCCGTCATCACCAGCCGGGCCGGGCGCAGGCGTTCGATGTCGGCTAGCAACTGCGCCTGCAGGCTGCCGTGGTTGGCGTCGTCGTCCAGCCGGGTGTAGTGCACGGGCCGGCCGGCCACGCGCAGTTCCCGGGCGAAGTGGCGCATCGCGGCGAGGAACATGACCGTGCGCGGCTTGCTCGACCACACATGGGTCGACTCCTCGGCCACCTCGGCCATCCACGCCGCGTCGCGTGCGGCATCGAAGCCGTCGAACGCGGAGCCGTCCGGGTCGAGCTGGTCGCCCAGCACGAGCACCAGGTGGCGCAGCTCAGCCACGGGCACCCTTGGCGCGCCGGCACGCGTCCGAGCAGTACTTGACCTCGTCCCAGGTGCGGGCCCAGCAGCGGCGCCAGCTCATCGGCCGGCCGCAGGACACGCAGGGCTTGCTGGGCAGCGCGGACTTGTTGCCGCGGAACGCGGGGGCGGGTGGTTTCATCGGAAATGCGCCCGGCCTGGAGCGACCGGGTGGCGGACGAAGCTCCGTCCCCTTACTCCCATTCGATCGTGGCGGGCGGTTTCGACGACACGTCGTAGACCACGCGATTGATGCCGCGCACCTCGTTGATGATGCGGTTGGACACCCGGCCGAGGAGGTCATAGGGCAGTTCGGCCCAATGGGCGGTCATGAAGTCGGTGGTCTGGACCGCGCGCAGGGCCACGACGTAGTCGTAGGTGCGCCCGTCGCCCATCACGCCCACGGAGCGCACCGGAAGGAAGACCGCGAAGGCCTGCGCCACCTTGTCGTACAAGGGGTCGCCGTCGGGCGCCTTCGTGTTGCGCAGCTCCTCGATGAAGATGGCGTCCGCCCGCTGCAGGAGGGCCGCGAACTCCGGCTTCACCTCGCCGAGGATGCGCACGCCCAGCCCGGGCCCGGGGAACGGGTGGCGGTAGACCATCTCGCGCGGCAGCCCCAGCGCGATGCCCAGCGCGCGCACCTCGTCCTTGAAGAGCTCGCGCAGCGGCTCCAGCAGCTTCAGGTGCAGCGACTCCGGGAGACCGCCCACGTTGTGGTGCGACTTGATCGTCACCGCCTTCTTGGTCTTGGCGCCCGCCGACTCGATCACGTCGGGGTAGATCGTGCCCTGCGCGAGCCACTTCGCGTCGGGCAGCTTCTTCGCCTCGGCCTGGAACACCTCCACGAAGAGGCGGCCGATGATGCGCCGCTTCTGCTCCGGGTCGGCCACGCCGGCGAGCTCGCGGTAGAAGTCGGGGGCGGCGTTCACGCGGTCGACCTTGACACCCATGTGCTGCGCGAACGTGTCCATCACCTGGTCGCCCTCGCCCAGGCGCAGGAGCCCCGTGTCGACGAAGATGCAGGTGAGCTGGTCGCCGATCGCCTTGTGGATGAGGGCCGCGGCCACCGCCGAGTCGACGCCGCCCGAGAGGCCCAGGATCACCTCCTGGCTTCCCACCTGCTCGCGGATCCTGGCGATCGCCTGCGGCGCGAACTCGGGCATGTTCCAGTGCCGGTCGCAGCCGCAGATGTCGTGGACGAAGCGCTCGTAGATCGCGCGGCCCTGCGTGGTGTGCGTGACCTCGGGGTGGAACTGCACGGCGTAGAAGCGGCGCGCGTCGTCGAACATGCCCGCGATGGGGCACGACTCGTTGGAAGCCATGACGGCGAACCCTTCGGGGAGCCTCGTCACCTTGTCGCCGTGGCTCATCCACACGTCGAGGAGCCCGTGGCCTTCCGCGTTGGCGCGGTCCTGGATGCCGTCGAGGAGCCGCGAATGCCCGCGCGCGCGCACCTCGGCGTAGCCGAACTCGCGCACCTTGCCGGTCTCCACCTCGCCGCCGAGCTGCGAGGCCATCGTCTGCATGCCGTAGCAGATGCCGAGCACCGGCACGCCCGCCCGGAACACGTAGGGGTCGGCGGCCGGTGGCCTGTCCTCGGTCACCGAGGCGTGGCTGCCGGAGAGGATGATTCCCCTGGGCGCGAACTCGCGGATGAAGCGCTCGTCGACGTCGTGCTCGTGCAGTTCGCAGTACACGCCCGCCTCGCGCACGCGCCTCGCGATGAGCTGCGTCACCTGCGAGCCGAAATCGAGGATGAGGATCTTGTCCATTTGCCGGTCCTTAAGTGCCGAGCGGCGCCAGAGGCGCCGCCCGGATCGTCGAGAGCGCCGAGGCCCTCCCGCTCATTCGATGTGGTAGTTGGGGGCTTCCTTCGTGATCTGCACGTCGTGGACGTGCGACTCGCGCATGCCCGCGGAGGTGATCTCGACGAAGTCGGCCCGCGCCCGCATCTCCTCGATGGAGCGGCAGCCGGTGTAGCCCATGCTCGCGCGCAGCCCCCCCATGAGCTGGTGGATGATCGCGGTGACCGGCCCCTTGTACGGCAGGCGCCCCTCGACGCCCTCCGGGACCAGCTTGTCGGAGTTCATGTCGCCTTCCTGGAAGTAGCGGTCGCTCGAGCCCTTCTGCATCGCGGCGATCGAGCCCATGCCACGGTAGGCCTTGTAGGAGCGGCCCTGGTAGAGCTCGATCTCGCCGGGCGACTCCTCCGTGCCGGCGAAGAGGCTGCCGAGCATGACGCTGGAGGCGCCCGCGGCGATGGCCTTGGCCACGTCGCCGGAGAAGCGGATGCCGCCGTCGGCGATGCACGGCACGCCGGTGCCGGCCAGCGCCTCGGCGACGTGCTGGATGGCGGTGATCTGCGGCACACCCACGCCGGCGACGACGCGAGTCGTGCAGATGGAGCCCGGGCCGATGCCGACCTTCACGCCGTCGGCGCCGTGGTCCACCAGCGCGCGGGCGGCGTCGCGGGTGGCGATGTTGCCGCCGATAACCTGGATCTGCGGGTAGGTCTTCTTCACCCACCGCACGCGTTCGAGCACGCCCTGCGAATGGCCGTGCGCGGTGTCCACGACCAGGACGTCCACGCCGGCCTCGACGAGCTTCGCCACGCGCTCCTCGGTGCCCTCGCCCACGCCGACGGCGGCGCCGACGACCAGGCGGCCCTGAAGGTCCTTGGAAGCGCTGGGGTGCTCGGAGGACTTCAGGATGTCCTTCACCGTCATCAGGCCGCGCAGCTGCCAGTCGCCGTTGATCACCAGCACGCGCTCGAGGCGGTGGCGGTGCATCAGCGCCTTGGCCTCCTCGAGGCTCGCGCCTTCCTTCACCGTCACGAGCTTCTCGCGCGGCGTCATGATGTTCTTCACCGGCTGGTCGAGGTTCGTCTCGAAGCGCAGGTCCCGGTTGGTGACGATGCCGACCACGCGACCTTCCTCGAGGACGGGCAGCCCCGAGATGCGGTGCTTGCGGGTGATCCCCAGGACCTCGCGCACGGACATCGCGGGCGAGACGGTGATCGGCTCCTTCACCACGCCGCTCTCGAAGCGCTTGACCTTGGCGACCTCGGCGCCCTGGGCGTCCGGCGTCATGTTCTTGTGGACGATGCCGATGCCGCCTTCCTGGGCCAGCGCGATGGCGAGCCGGGCCTCCGTCACCGTGTCCATGGCGGCGGAGAGCAGCGGGAGGTTCAGCTGGATCGACCGCGTGAGCTGCGTGGTGAGGCTGACTTCGCGGGGAAGGACGGTCGAATGGGCGGGAACGAGGAGGACGTCGTCAAATGTGAGCGCTTTCTGGATGACGCGCATGCTTTCAGCCTCGACACAAAATGAAATTATACCGGCCCGCCCCTGCCCCGCCAATCACGCCTGCTCGCGACGACTTCGATTGACGTTGCGGTAGTTTCTCGGTAAGGTTTCGTAAATGCTTGAAAGATCACGGATTTGGGCGACATCTTCACGATGGCTCGCGGCCATGGCGGTCGGCGCCTCGCTCGGCCTGTCCGGATGCGCGACGCTCGCCCCCGAAGAGCCCGTGACCACCGTGGCGGCAGTGCCGGCGCCTGCACCGCCGCCGGCTGCCGCGGCCGCGAAGCCGGCAAGCGACCCCGGCGCGCGAACGGAGGAGGCGCGCGCCCTGCTCGCGCAGGCCGAGACCGACATCCAGCGCGCCCGCGCACGGCGTGCGCTGTGGTCGAAGGCCTGGGAAGCCCTCGTCGGGGCCCGTGCGAGCCTGGCGGCAGAGGATCACGCCAGCGCGGTCCGGCAAGCCCGGCGTGCCAGCGAACTGGCGCAGCTCGGCCTCGAGCAACTGGCCTACCCGGCCGTGAAGCAAGCGAAAATGGCCGGGCGACCGGCCGAGAGCAGATGACCGGTCGCGGGACGCGCCGACCACCGATGAAGGAGTCCGCCATGAAACGAGCCGTGCTTCTAGCCTGCGTCCTCGCCGCCACGCCCGCCGCCATGGCGCAGCTCTACAAGTGGGTGGACAAGGACGGGCGCACCGTCTACTCCGACCAGCCGCCGCCTTCGCAGCAGTCGAAGCAGCTCAACCTGGGCACGGGCCAGCCGGCCGCCGCGCCGCGCTCGGCCCTGGACCGCGACAAGGAACTCGAGAAGTCCCGCCAGGCCGCGAAGCAGAAGTCGCAGGCCACGGAGCAGGCGGACCTCAAGGCCGAGATCGAGCGCGAGAACTGCCGGCGCGCCAGGGCCAACCTCCACTCGCTGAACAGCGACGGCCGCGTCGCCATGTACGACGAGAAGGGCGAGCGCGCGATCCTGGACGACGCGCAGCTCGCGGCCGAGCGCGCCAAGGCGCAGAAGGCCATCGACGAGGCCTGCAAGTCCCAGTGACCGGACAAGCCGGTCGAGCGCCCGCCAGAGGCGACGACCCACCCCATCCATGACGGCGTACTCGCGCACAGCCTTCCGGGCCGCACTGGCCAGCCTCCTCGCGGTGCTCGCGATGGACGCTCGCGCCATCGCTCTCGGCGATCTCGTGGTGCGTTCCGCGCTGGGAGAACCGCTCGAGGCCACCGTGGCCCTCGAGGGCGCCACGGCGAAGCCGCAGGCGGGATGCATCCGCCAGGCCGCGCCGGCCGGCGCAGGGCTTCCGGCGCTCCCGCGAGCCACGCTCGCCATCGAGCCGGACGGCACAGCCTGGCGCGTTCGCGTGCGCACGCGCACGGCCATCCAGGAGCCCGCCACGCGCCTGCGCCTCGACGCGGCCTGCGAGGGCAAGGCGCCGGCCTCGCGCACCTACGACGTGCTCCTGGATCCGCGCGCTCCCGAGGCGCCGGCGCCGCCCATGCGCTCCGTGGCCGGCGATACCCTCGCCTCGATCGCAACCGCCATCTATCCGAAGCGCCGCGCCGTGGCCGAGGCCTACGTGGCGGCCCTGCGGTCCGCGAATCCCGCCCTTGCGGGGCTCGCACCGGACGAGCCCATCGCGCCTGACACCCCGATCGCACTCCCCGACCTGCGCCCCTTCTCGCTGAGCCTTGCCGTGCCCGCAGTCGCCCCGCGCGCGACTGCCGTTGCCTCCGCGCGAACAGCTCCGGCCCCGGCACCGGCCAGCAAGCGGCCTGAGCCGCCACCGGCGCAAACATCCGCACAACCGCGCGCAAAACCGGCCCCGCCTCCCAAGCCCGTCGCGCCGGCCGCGAGGCCTCCGGAGGCGAAGCCGCGGGCCCCGACCGCCGCCGCTCCCCCAGAGCCCGTGGCACCGGCCTCCAGGCCTCCGGAGTCGAAGCCGCAGGCCCCGGCCGCCGCCGTGCCCCCCCAGCGGCCCGCGACACCGAAGGCAGGCGCGCCGGTGCTTCGCCTGTCGTCGGCCGAGGTCGACCTCAGCCGCAGCCGCGGCATCGACGACCGCACGCGTGCGCAACTGCGCGAACGCCTGCTGATCCTCGACGCGGACGACCAGGTCGCCGCGCTCCTGTCGATGCGCCACAGCCTCAGGCAGCTGGAGAGCCGCGTGGCGGAACTGCAGCTCAGGCTCTCCGCGCTGCCCGCGCAGTCCCCGCCGTCGAGGGTCTCCCCGGAGCCGGTGAAGGTCCCCGAGCCCGCCAAGGCCGCCGTACCCGCGAAGGCCACGGAACCTGCGAAGGCCCCCGAACCGCCAAAGTCTCCTGACCCGGCCAAGGCCGCGGAGCCCGCGAAAACGGTAGTACCCGCGAAGCCTGTCGAGCTGGCCAAGGCACCCGAGCCCGCCCCTGTCGTGGCACCCGCGCCTGCCCCGGGCGTTGCCACTCCTCCGGCTGCACCGGCCGCGAAGCCGGCTGCGGCGCCAGCCCCGAAGCCGCCCGTGAAGGCTGCTCCCGCGCCGGTCGAGGAAGACGGCGTGCCGGCCTGGCTGTGGGCCGTGCTCGCACTGGCCGTGGCAGGCATCGCGGTGGTGGCCTGGCGGCTCGTTTCGGCGCCGCGCAAGCCGGCCTCCTCTCCTCCCGCCGCCGGGCAGGCGAGCGCGAATTCCGACCTCGCGGAAGCCGAGGCGATGATGCGCGCCGCCGCGGCCGCCCCGCCGTCTATGCCCGAGGACCACCGCGTCGTCGCGCAGTCCGACCAGGCGCTCGCCACGAGCGTTCCGGGCGCGGACCCCGTCGCGCTGCGCCGCCGCTACATCGAGGAGCGGTTCCCGGAAATCATGAGCGGCACGATCGCCCCCACCGACCCCGATTCCGTGGTGAAGGCCGCAAGGCTCTTCTACGAGGACGGCGCGCTTGCGCGGGCGGTGGAGCTGCTGCAGTTCTCCGTCGAGGAAAACTCCCGCAACCTGAAGCCGTGGCTCGCGCTCTTCGAGATCTTCCGCCTCGAGGGGCTCCCCGGCGAGTTCGGCGAGCTGGCCGGACGCTTCCAGCGATTCCACGGCTCGAGCGAGTACTGGCGCAAGGTCCAGTTCATCGGCCGCGAGGTCGATCCCGGCAACGCCCTGTACCGCGACGTCCCCGACGGGCACCTGGAAACCATCGGCCCCGTGCCCGCGCGCAAGGCGGCACCGGTCACCTTCGACCCGCTCGCCGAGAACTGGCTCAACGCCCCCATGGACTTCACGAAGGACGGCCTCGCCGCCGGGCTGCGGGCGGGGCTCCTCGCGGACTCGGGGCTCGCCGAAGCCGATCTCGCCGACGACCCGATGCCGGCGCTCAAGAACGTCGAGATGTTCACCGTCGCCTGAGACCCCCGTGCCCAACGACCCGAACCCCGCCCACCCCGTCGACCTGGACCGCATCCTCGCGTTGCGCACGGTCCGCGACGCGACCGCGCGGGCCCTCTTCCTCGCGGCGGTGCGCGAGCTCGGCCGGGATGCGCCGCCGTGGTCCGCCGACCGCCTGTACAAGCTGGTCCGGGTCGACGAGCACTTCCAGTCGCTGCTCCTGTACGACCAGCTCGAGTTCCTGCGCGGGCCCACGCCGCTGCCCGACGCGGAGCGCGACTTCGCCCATACCATCCAGCGCACCTGCCTGGAGGCCGCCAACGCGTTCCAGCGCTTCCTGCGCCACGGCGCCGAGTGGGCGACGCCGGAAAGCGCGGAGCTGCGCTTCCGGGTGACGGGCCTCGCGCTCAACGCCATCCACACCTTCGTGAAGTGGGGCTGCTTCCTCTTCGAGCCCGGCCGCAGCGTCCCCTGGAAGCAGCTGCACGCCCTCTACTCGCTCGCGGAGGCCGAGGGCTACGCGCAGGTGCCCTTCGTCCTGCACGCTTCCCAGCCCAGCTTCAAGCCTTCGGTGCAGTCGCTGTACCTGCGCACCCTGGTCCTCGACCTCGTCAACGCCGGCAACCTCACGCGGATGCAGGTGGAGATCGCCGACGGCTGGTTCGCCTCCTGGTGCGCCGACTACTCCCTCGATGCCGACTACTCGTCGCGCTCGCACCTCTTCTTCGTCGACCTCGCCACCGACCGCGGCCTGCACATCATGCGCAAGGACAGCCACGGCGACGCCGTGCGCTATGTGCGCGCCGATGGGCTGAAGGCGCAGCTGGAGGAGGTCCAGGCGGGGCTTCGCCACGGGCGCCTCTTCGCGGGACACGGCGCCGGCGCGGTGTTCCCGGTGGAGGAGCACGTGGCGCTGCTCGCCTCGGTCGAGAAGCTCTACCAGTCGATGCTCGCCGGCGCGGAGAACCGCATAGAGGAACGGACCCGCTTCGAGGACCGCGAGATCGAGGCGGTGGTGGGCCTCGAGAAGGTCCTCGAGAAGATACGCCGCGGGCCCGATCCCGAGCCCGCCGCACCCGCCCGGCGCCTGCCGGCCGCGTCCGAGATGGTCGAGATCAGCCCTTCCGGCCTCTCGCTCACCTCGATCGAGACGATGGCCGCGCCCGCGGTGGCGCTCGACGCAGACGTCCAGACCTGGCGCGTGAAGGACCTGAGCTCGAAGGGCTACGGGCTACTGGTCGAAAAGGCATCGGCCGACATGCTGCTGCTCAACGGCATCATCGGCCTGCGCAACCAGGTGACCGGCGGCTGGATCCTCGCGCGCGTCGTGAGGAAGCTCGCCAACCGCGTGCGCGGCGAGATCCTCGCGGGCGTCGAGGTGCTCTCCTACCGGCCGATCCGCGTCGACCTTGCCCCGGCCGAGGGCGGCCCAGCGGTGGAAGCCCTGTACCTGCCCGGCACCGATGCCATCGGAAAGTTCGACTCGATCGTCGTGCGCAACGACTATTTTTCCGCGACGACCCCCTATCGCCTGACTGCCGGCGGCGCGACCTACCGCATCCGCCTGAACCGCATCGCCGCGAAGGGCGCGGACTGGGTCAGGGCCCGCTTCGAGATCGAGTCGCGGAACTAGAGGCCGGCGCGCGCGCGCCGCATCGCCTTCGCATCGGCCCGCACCGGCCGGTAGACCTCGACGCGGTCGCCATCGCGCAGCACGCAGCCCGGCTTGCGCCGTCGCCCCCAGACGCCCACCCGATCCAGAGCGAGCCCCGGGTGCCGCTCGGCCACGCGTGCCGCGGCGAGCGCCTGCGCGAGGCTCGCGCCCTCCTCCAGGTCGACGGCGACGACCTCCTGGCCCGAGGGCAGCGCCACCACCACGAGGACGCGCATCAGCCCTCCGGGGCGGAGACGGCCGGCGGCTGCACCGGGCGCGCCAGCGCCGCGGCCCGCTCGACGAAGCGCTCGACGATCGTCTCCATGATCTGGCCGAACACCGGGCCCATCACCGCGTCCAGCGCGCGGTTCGAGAAGGCGTAGTCGATGGAGAACTCGATCGCGCACCCCTCCCGGCCCAGCGGGCGCAAGTGCCAGTGCCCGGCCAGCCGCTCGAAGGGCCCGTCGGCGAGCTCGAGGTGGATCCATTCC
>JAABQW010000007.1 GCA_011391275.1 Betaproteobacteria bacterium | reverse complement strand
CGTTGGGCATGGGGTCTCGAGGCGGTTGCTGCGATGCGGAAACCGCTATTTTGGCCGATTCCCCGGTTTTGGGGACGGTTCCTGGGAACCGTCCCCAAAACCGGGTTCCGATCGCCTACCATCGGCCTGTGAAGCCGCTGTCCGGACTCGACTCCGCTTTCCTGTATCTCGAGACGCCCGAGACCCCCATGCACGTGGGGTCGCTGCACCTGGTCCGCCTGCCGGCCCGGCAACGCGCCGCCTATCTCGATCGCGTGCGCCGCCACGTTGCCAGCCGCCTGCACCTCGTCCCCGTTTTCACCCGGCGCATCGCCTCGCTTCCGTTCGACCTCGCAAGCCCGGTGTGGATCGAGGACCGGGAGGTGGACCTGGACCACCACATCCGCCGGGCGAGGCTGCCGAAGCCCGGCACCATGGCCCAGCTCGAGGCGCTGGTCGCCAGGCTGCACGCGCAACCCCTGGACCGCGAGCGCCCGCTCTGGATGTTCCACGTCATCGACGGCCTCGCGACGGGGGAGATGGCGTGGTACGCGAAGGTCCACCACGCCGCGCTCGACGGCGCGGCGGGCGTGAAGCTCGCCGAGGCGCTGCTCGATGATTCGCCCCGGGGCCGGAAGGTTCCGCCGCCCCGGGCGCGGGTGCTGGAGGCGACCCCGGGCATCGGCGACCTCCTGCAGGCCGCCATCGCGAAGAGCGTCGCGGAATACGGCAAGATCCTGCGCGCCATGCCCGATGCGGCCCGCGTGGTGACTGGCGGGCTTTCCGCGCTTTCTTCGCTGGCCGCGCCGGCGGGCGGCAAGCGCCGCGGCCTGCCCATCGGCCCGGCCACGCCCTTCAACGTGCCCATCGGGGCGGCGCGCGCCTTCGCCACGGCTTCGATCCCGCTGGCGAGCGTGAAGCGCATCGCCGCGCGGCACGACACCAAGGTGAACGACGTGGTGCTCGCCTTGGTGAGCGGGGCCGTGCGACGCTACCTCCTGGAGAAGCGGATCCTGCCGGCCCAGCCCCTCGTCGCGGCCATGCCGGTGTCGCTGCGTGCCGAGGGCGACTCGATCTACTCGACGCGCGCGACGATGGTCCTCGCGAACCTCGCCACCCACCTCGCCGACCCCCGCGAGCGCCTCGAGGCCATCCGCGCCTCTGCCGGCAACGCGAAGGCGATCACCCTCCGGGCGAAGGCCATCATCCCCATGGATCTTCCGGCGATCGGGGCGCCGTGGTTGCTCGCGGGCATCGCGCACGCCTACGGATATGCGCAGGGCGTGAAGGCGTTCCCGCCGCTCGCCAACCTTGTCGTCTCCAACGTTCCCGGGCCGCAGGCGCCGCTCTATCTCGCCGGCGCGCGGATGCGCTCCTGGTGGCCGGTGTCGATCGTCGAGCACGGCCTGGGGCTCAACGTCACGGTCGAGAGCTACTGCGGGTCGCTCGACTTCGGCCTGGTCACCGCGAAGGCGGCGATGCCGGACGTGCGCAAGCTGGCCGACGCGCTGTACGATGCGCTCGAGGAGCTGGAGAAGATCCGCGGATGAAGCAGACGCACCACCTGGAGCACTGGTACGACTACGGCCTGATGCGCGCGCCGGGGATGCTCCGCCTCGCGCTCGAATGGCGGGCCCCCTGGGAATACGGCGCTTCGCTCGTCCTGCGGCCGCTGCTCGAGCAGGCGCCTCGCGGCGACGGGCACCCGGTGCTCCTGTTCCCCGGCCTCCTCGCCTCGGACCGCACCACGTCTCCGTTGCGCGGCTTCCTCGAGAAACAGGGATACGCCACCTACGGCTGGGAGCTCGGCACGAACAAGGGGCCGCGCGATGGCGTGCTGGAAGCCTGCCGCGCGCATCTCGCCGCCATCCACAAGCGCCACCGCCGCCGCGTCTCGCTCATCGGCTGGAGCCTGGGCGGCATCTACGCGCGCGAATTCGCCAAGGAGTCGCCCAGGGTCGTGCGCCAGGTGATCACGCTGGGCACGCCGTTCACCGGGCACCCCAAGGCCACCAACGCGTGGCGCCTGTACGAGAAGGTCACGGGCCACAAGATCGGCTCGGCGGACCTCCACGAACCGCTGCGCATGCCGCCGCCGGTGCCCACGACGTCGATCTTCAGCCGCTCCGACGGCATCGTCGCGTGGCAGTGCAGCATCGAGAAGCCGGGCCCCGAGCACGAGAACATCGAGGTGGAGGCGAGCCACCTGGGCCTGGGGTTCAACCCGCTCGCGTGGTACGCGATCGCGGACCGGCTCGCGCAGCGCGAGGGCCGCTGGAAGCCCTTCGATCGCGAAGGCGTGCGCGCCTGGCTCTACCGCGACCCGAAGCGCGCGGGCTGGTTCTAGGCCGCCCATGCCCACCGTCAAGGCGAACGGCATCACGCTCGCCTACGAGACCAGCGGCCCCGCGGCGGGCCCGCCCCTAGTGCTCGTGATGGGCCTGGGCATGCCGCTGGCGTTCTGGCCGGACGCGTTCGTCGAGGGGCTCGAGCAGGCGGGCTACCGCGTCGTGCGGCTCGACAACCGGGACAGCGGGCTTTCCTCGCGCATCGAGGACGGGCCGCACACGCCGATGCCCGTGGCGATGGCGCGCTCGATCCTGGGCCTCTCGGTGCCCGCGCCCTACACGCTCGCGGACATGGCGAAGGACGTCACGGGCCTGCTCGACACGCTCGGCATCGAGCGCGCGCACGTCGTGGGCGCTTCTCTC
Organism: Betaproteobacteria bacterium; assembly: GCA_011391275.1. Lineage (GTDB taxonomy): Bacteria > Pseudomonadota > Gammaproteobacteria > Burkholderiales > Usitatibacteraceae > FEB-7. The sequence goes on along the minus strand of JAABQW010000007.1, from coordinate 7,880 downwards.
GGCGGCATGGTCGCGCAGGTGCTGGCGGCGCGCTGGCCGAGGCGGGTGGCGAGCCTCGTGTCCATCATGTCGGGAAGCGGCAATCCCTACGTGTCCTTCGCGAGGCCGCAGGCGCTCAGCGCGATCCTGCACAAGCCCGAGCGCCCCGACGAGGTGGGCTCGATCACCGACTACCTCGTGCACGTGATGGGCGTGATCGGAAGCTCGCGCCATCGTCCCGATCCCGCGCGGCTGCGGGCGCACTGCGAGCGCGTGGCGCGCCGCGGCTACGACCACCATGGCATCGCGCGACAGCTGCTGGCCATGCTCGCCGCCGGGGACAGGCGCGCGGAGGTCGAGTCGATCCGCGTGCCGACACTCGTCATCCACGGCACCGACGATCCGCTCATCCCGCGTTCCGCCGGCCGCGAGGTGGCGCGCATCGTTCCCGGCGCGAAGCTCCTCGAGCTCGACGGCATGGCCCACGACCTGCCCGACGAACTCATCCCCGAGATCGTCGCCGCCATCGCCGCGCACTGCCGCTGAGCGAAAAGGGATCTGACCCCTTTTCGCTCAGCGCGTCTCCAGTCGGCGACAGATGCGATTCGTGCGGAACCGCGGCGCGATGCGCGCATCAGACGAGGCAGTCGCATCACACACCGAGGTCACAAGCCATGCAGGCCATTCACGCCCGGAGTCCCGGTTTCGCCCTCATCCAGCAGGTCTTCTTCCACGCGCTCGTCTCCACGCTCGCCGTCGGCATCGCGTTCTCGCTGCCCGCGGTGGCGACGTTCGTTCTCTACGAATGGTGGCCGCGCGTCGCGGGGAGCTCCAGGCTCCTCCTTTTCACGGAGCTCGGCCTCGCCGCCGCGCTCGTGCTCCTCTTCAACGCGCTGCATCTCGCGTGGGAAGGGCTTCGCGTCATGCGGCTGCACGACGTCGCCGCACTGGTGCACGTGCGCCGGGACAGGGACGCGGGCTCGCGCAAGCGCGCGCGGGGGGAGGCGTCCACGGCGCGCGACGCGGTCATCCTCTCAGTCACCGGGTTCCACACCTTCGCGGACGCCCAGGCGCCGTTCCGCGAGCTGGTGGACCGCTGCTTCGAGACGCGCGTGCTGCTCCTGAACCCGTTCAGCGACGGCGCGCGCGAGCGCATCCGGTCACTGCCCGATCCCGTGGAGGCGGAGAAGCTGTACCGGCAGGAGGTCGGCGCGAGCATCGAGCGCCTCAAGGCGCTGCGCGAGGCGGGCAAGCGCGTGAGCCTCAGGTTCTACGACCGCGCGCCGTTCTGGAGCATCGTGGTCGCGGGTGACCAGGCGTGGGTGCGCTACTGCCACGACGGCTATCCCCTCAGCACGCAGCCCGACTACGTCTTCGCGCTGCGCCCGGACGAGCCCACGCAGGGGCTCTTCCCGCCCTTCTGCAGGTACACCCTCGACCAGTGGGACGACCCGGCAAACGCGGAGTACGACTTCGCGACGGGAGAACTCGTGCGCCGCGGGCCGGATGGCGCGGAAGCCTCCCGCACCGCCCTGCCGCTGCAGGCCTAGGGGGTCTTCGCGAGCTCCGCGCGCAGGTCCTTGAGCGTGGCGTGCGGCCCGGCGAGCCGCGTGGCGCCGAAGCGCAGCGCCGTGTGCGCCTTCGACTTGTCGTTCTTCGGCGGGGCCAGCGTGTAGGCCGTCCAGCCGGCGAGGTTCGTGGCGTCCTCCAGCAGGCGACCTTTCTGCGTGCCGCTCGCGGTGCCTGCAAACGTCCAGCGCGCGCGCTCGCCCGGCTTCTCGCCGCCGGGGGCTTCCAGTTCCAGCCGGAACGACACCGCGTTTGCGTCGACCCGCTCGACGCTGCCCTTCAGGGCCCAGGGCGCGACGAAGCGCGCGGTGGCGCTGGGCGTGAAGGCCTCGATCGGTGCCCTATCCTCGCGCTTGTCGACGGCCTGCTTGCCCTTCAGCGCCGCCGGGCCGGCCGGCAGGGCGGTGTCCAGCAGCCGGGTGAGCACCTTGAGATTCACGATCGCCACGTCGAGGGGGTCCAGCTCGAAGCCCGGCTCCAGCGCGAGGCCCTTCACCGCGATGCCCTGCCCGCCCACGAGCATGATCGAGCCCTTGCTGCGGCCCTTGGGGCCCGGTGCGTCGACTTCCACGACCATGTCCCCGGGGCTCGCGAACGTGCGGTACTTCCAGGTCCCGGTCTCGCCCTTGGGCGGGACCTTCACGGTGAGCGTGTAATCGGCGAACTCCGACCAGGGGGACGGGGCGCTTTGGGCCGACGAGCCGCCGATGGGCGGGTGGCCGGAGGGCATCGCGGGCTTGGTCGGGGCGGGCGGCTGGGACGACACCGCGAGGGGCAGGCACAGGAGGCCGGCGGCAAGGATCTTGAGGGTTTTCATGGTGGGCGAATTCTGCCCGAGGCCCGGTCCGCCCGATTGACCGCGGGCAAACGCCATGCCCCGGGGCTTCCCCCGATCTCCCCACGCCGGTTCGTGGTTTTGGGGCGACGCCAAAGCCGTGGGAAGTCCATCGACGAATCCTTGAGCACCGCTACTTGAGTGCAGTTAGACGTTTTTAGCCGGAAATAGCCGGCGTTATACAAATATATGAATGGCACGGATCCTGCAACTCTCGCTGGGTGGGCTGCTCCGAGTGTCCCGTCCCCTATCGAAACGAGAGGAAATTGCCATGAAGAAGACCCTGGCCACGATCGTCATCCCCGCCTTCCTGGCCGGTTGTGCCGTCGCGCGCGACCAACAGACGGTGGGTCAGTACGTCGACGACACCACGATCACCACCCAGGTGAAGGCGAAGTTCGCAGACGACACCACCGTGGCGGCAACCTCCATCCGCGTCGAGACCCTGAAGGGGCAGGTCCAGCTCTCGGGGTTCGCCAAGTCCTGGCAGGAGAAGGAGCGGGCGGAAGTCCTCGCGCGCTCGGTGAAGGGCGTGTCGGGCGTGCGCAACGACATCATCGTGCGCACCCCCTCGTGACGCGGGGCGCGGGTCAGGCGCCCAGCTCGTCGCGAAGGATCAGGTCGGTGTTGCGCAGCCGCCCCGCGATGTCCAGAGCGAGCGAGGCGTAGATCCGCGCGACGACTTCGGGCGCCTCCTGCGCCAGCCGGTCAAGGCCCGGCCGCGACAGCAGCGCCACGCGGCACTCGACGTCGCACACGGCGCTTGCCGTGCGCGGCCGGCCGTCGATGAACGCGACGTCGCCGAAGGAGTTGCCGGGCAGGAAGGTCACGACGCGCGTGCCCTGCTTGCCGCTGCGCGTGAGGTAGATCGAAAGGCGCCCGGAGAGCAGGAAATAGAGTTCGTTGCCGGCGTCGCCCTCGCGGAACACCGCGTCTCCGGCGGCGAGGTCGCGGATCTCGGTCACCGCGAGGAGCTTGCGCGTGTCCTCGGCGTCCAGGCCGAGGAGCTTGCCGATGGCCTCCGGGTCGATCGCGGCCTCGCTCGCGTGCAGGCCGGCTTCCTCGAGGATCCGGCCCTCGATCCACTCCACGGCGCGGTCGCGGTCGGGGAACGCGGGCGGCAGGCTGCCGTCGACGGTCGCGAGGCCCTCCGGGCGCCCGCTGAGGACGAGGACGCGCTGCTCGGCGCGCAGCCGCACGTGGGTGCGCGCCAGCACGGCGCTCGCCGTGGAGTCCAGGGCCTGCACGCGCCGCAGGTCCAGCACGACGTACCTCACCGTGCGCGGCAGCCGTTCCACCGTCGCCGCGATGCGGTCCGCGGTGCCGAAGAAGAGCGGGCCTTCGAGCTCGATGACGGACACCGTTCGCATCGCCTCGGAAAGCGCGGGCATCACGGAGGGCGGGTAGAGGCGGCGGGAGCGGATGCCGGCGCCCACCGCCACCGTGCGCACCACGTGGTGGTTCATCGTGCGGATGAAGATGACGGCCGACGCGGTGAGCCCCACGGCCAGCGCCGCCACCATGTCGAGCACCACGATCGAGACCGCCACGAGCACGTAGACCGCGAGGCTCTCCCGCGCGACGGGGTCCAGGCGCTTGCCGCGGCGCAGGGCCAGGCGGACGAGGGCCATGCCCCAGGGGTCCGCGAGGCGGAAGGCGATGAATGTCATCAGCGCGGCGAGGACGGTCAGGGGCACGCTCTTCAGGAACAGGGCGCACCCGATCGCCATGACCGCAACGCCCGCGCCGGCCAACGGCGCCGCCAGCGGGCCCGTCGCGCCGGCGGAGCGTGCCGCCTGCACGGAAACCACGGAGTAGGCGATGGCCGCGCCGCCGGCCGCGCCCGCGATGGCATTGCCGATGCCCTGCGCCAGCAGGTCGCGGTCGGGCTGCGAGCGCACGTGGTAGGTCGTCTCGACCACCATCGTCCCGACCATCGAGTCGATGGAGGCCACGCAGGCGAGCGCAAGCGCAAACGAGAGCATGAGCCGCGGGCCCAGCGGGTCGCGCAACATCGCGGGCACGGCCTCCCAGTAGAGGAACGGCGACTGCACCGACGGGACCAGCCCGGGCGAGACGTACGCGCCGGCCCCGAACGCGGGCGCCATGGCGGTCGCGGCGAGGTGGAACGCCACGCCCGCGGCCATGCCGAGGAAGATGGCCGGCAGGCGCGCGCTCGCTCTCCAGGTGAGCACGATCGTCGCGAGCGTCACGGCGCCGACGATCGGCGCGCCCCATTGCCAGGCCTCGGGACGCGGCCACGCGATGCGCGGCAGCTCCGCCACGCCGAGGAGGACCGGCGCGAACGCGAGCAGCAGCGAGATCGCAATGCCGTGCGTGAAGCCCGAGACGACGGGAAAAGGCACGAAGCGGATGAGGCGTCCCAGGCGCATCGCCGCGGCGAGCATCTGGATGACGCCCGCGGTGACGACGGTGAGGCTGGTGAGCGCGATCACGCCGTGCGGACCGAGGTCGGGCACCGCTCGGTTGACCGTCGCCACGAAGCTCGCCAGCACGATGCACGAGGCGGCGCGCGGCGAGCTGAGCGAGACGGGCGTGGAGGAGAGGATGGAGGCGATGGTGCCGCCGGCGACCGTGGCGATGAAGGCCGCCACGATGCCGTAGGGAAGCCACTCCGCGCCCAGCGGCGCGAAGATGAGCACGCCACCGCCCACCGAGACGGCGAACGAGCTGGCGGCGCCGTTGGCCGCGCCGACGAAATCGTGCCACCCGGACTGCGGCGAGCGGTCGGGCGGGGCGTCCGTGGTGGAAGTGGTTGCCGACATGGCGAGGAGGCTCCCGGCTCGCGCGGCCCTACGCCGCCGGCGGGCGCTTGATGACGAAACCCTGCCCGGTGGGCAGCGGCGACACGCGGTACCGGCGCGCATCCAGCCACGCGTCCTCGGCCAGCTTCTGCGGGCGGTACATGTTGGCCCATTCGTAGTCGTCGAAGATGACCACGCCGCCCGGCACCACGCGCTCGAAGAGGTGTTCCAGCGTGGCGATCTCGGCATCCGCGTTGTTGAGATCGATGTGCAGGAAGGCGATCGCCTCCGGGCTCTGGCCGGCGAACGAGTCGGGAATGAGCCCGCGCACCAGCCGCACGTTCGTGTAGCCCTCGAAGCGCTTCTGCACCAGGTCGTAGAACCCGGGCTGCTGCCCGTCGAAGGCGTGCCCTTCCACGGGGTTGTAGTCGTACGTGTCGTAGGCCCAGAAGGTCTTCGGGAAGTCCTTGCCGCCGAGGTAGTCGGCGACGGTCTTCACGCCGGTGCCGGCATAGACGCCGCACTCGACGAAATCGCCGGGCAATTGCACCGCGTGGTAGGCCATCGTCGCGAGGAAGTAGCGCCGCCACGCGACCGCGCGATCGGCGTCGTTCACGATGTTGCGCTCCCATGCCTCGCGGAACGCGAGGTCGTCGAAGAGCGAGTTGTTGCGTGCCCAGGTGAAGAGGTTGTCGCCGAAGTAGATGCCGCCCTCCACCAGGCGGCTCGCCTCCCGGATCAGGCTCACGAAGCGCTCCGGGTCGGAGATCATCCACGACGTCGGCGAGAAGAAGTTGTTCAGGGACCGGGGATTGCCGGGGACGTACTTGGGCAGGGACATGGGGCGGCCGCGAGGGGGGAACGGGGCCGATTTTCGCACACCCGCCGGCGGTGCCGGCCTCGCGATGGCCTCCTGCTAGTTCGGGGCCATCGACCTGCGCATCGACTCGGTGAGCGGGTTGGTGGCGCTGCGCGAGCGCAGGTTCGCGATCCAGTCGGCGGGAACCGCGAAGTTGAGGTTCTGGCCCGTGCGGTGCTGGAAGGTCATGATCCCCACGAGGCGGCCGTAGGCGTCGAAAAGCGGGCCGCCGGACGAGCCCGGGGAGATGGGCGCCGTGGTCTGGATGACGCGGCCCTGCGGCAGCTCGCGCATGCCCGAGACGATGCCGTCGCTGATGGTGAGCTCGAGCCCCTGCGGGGCGCCGATCGCGTAGACCTTCTGGCCGGTCCTGAGCGTGTCGGCGCTGCCGATGCGGACGGCGGGCGCGCCGAGTCCCGGCACGGAAAGCCGGCAGAGGTCGTACTCCTCGTCGGCGATCTCGACGGAGGCCGAGAACTGCTCGGCGCCGACCTTCACGACGAGCGAGCCGCCGGCCGTGGCCACGTGGCAGTTGGTGACGACGGCGCCGGGGGCGACCACCACTCCGCTGCCCAGGCCGACGGCGCGTCCGGAGACGTCGTGCGCCGTGATGCGCGCCGTGCTCGGCGAAAGCTCGGTGAAGAGCTCCTCGGCGCTGCGCGCGCTGAGCACGGGGGGCTCCGGGGCGGGCTCGGGTGCCGGCTCGGGACGCGGTTCCCGTGCGGCGACGGGCGCCTTCACGGGCGAAGGAGGCGTGCGCGCGAGCCACACGACGACGAACACGGCGAGGAGCACGCCTGCCGTGAGGACGTACTTGTTCTTCCAGGGCGGCGGCGGCTCCTCCTCATCCGGCTCGAGGACGAGGTCGGGGTTGCGGGCGGCCTCCTTCGCGGCGGCCCTCTCGGCCATCGTGATGAGCTTCGCGTCGTAGGCCGCGCGCTCGTTCGGCATGCAGAGGACGTGGTAGGCCTCGTTGACGAGGTTCACCTCGTTCGGGTCGGCGCCGGCATTCCGGTCGAGCGCCTCCATCCTCGCCTTGTAGGCGATGCCGATGTCGATCGCGTTGGCATCCCGGTCCACGCCGAGGATGTCGTAGAGCGTGCGCTTCTTCGGCGGCTGCGGGGTCGGCGGGGTGGCCATGGCCTACATGATCGGGCCTTTGGTCCGCCGCAGGCAAATCCGCGAACTCTGGCACGATGGAGCCCCGGTTACCGGAGGCTCCCGCCGATGATCACCCTGCAACGGCACCAGGCGGCCTGGGCGTACCAGAACGCCTGGGCCAATCACCGACTCCTCAAGGCGTGCGCCGCGCTGCCCCAGGCGGAATTCGAGGCCGCGCGCACGAGCTTCTTCCCTTCGATCAAGGCGACGCTCAACCACATCGTGACGGTGGACTGGATGTACGCGGACGCGATCGAGCGCGCGCTCGCGGGGCGCGAACCGCACCCGGACATCGGCAGCTTCTACGAGCCGGAGGTGCCCTTCGCGCGAGTTGCCGAGCTGGCGCCCGCGCAGGCGGCCGTGGACCGGCGCTTCATCGCGATCTGCGAGTCCGTGGACGGTGCGGGCCTCGAGCGCTCCGTCGCGATCCTTCGCCGCAAGGGGCGCGTCGAGGAGGCGCTGCACCGGCTGCTCGCCCACGTCTTCGAGCACCAGGTCCACCATCGCGGGCAGGCGCATGCCATGCTCGCGGGCACGACCGTCGCCCCGCCGCAGCTCGACGAATTCTTCTGCGCGAACGAGGCGGACCTGCGGGCGGCGGATTTCGCCGAACTGGGCTTCTCCGAGGACACGGTCTGGGGGCGCTGATATGGGGACGGTTCCTACAGGAAAAGGGGTCAGATCCCTTTATTGGGACGGTTCTACAGAACCG
>JAABQW010000006.1 GCA_011391275.1 Betaproteobacteria bacterium | reverse complement strand
CCCCCGGGCGTGCGGCGCACGTGCAGCTGCAGGTGGGTATCGTCGTGCGGCGCGTTGGCCATCGAGTAGCTGCGCCGCACGCCGCCCTTCATCAGGATGTCGATGTACTGGCCGGCGAGGAACTGCAGGCGCTCGGAGGCCGGGAGCTTGAGGTAGAGGATCGCGACATCCTCGGCGGGCATCTCGATTCTCTCCACGCGGGCCGGCAGCGTGCGGATGGCGAGGTCCTTGAGGCCCGCGAGCTCGCGGATCTCCAGCACCACGTCGGACTGCGGCCGCGTGCAGCAGGTGAGCGCCTTGCCGGCCGCCTTCTCGGCTTCCGTGATGGCGCGGTCCTGGTGGTCGCCGTACTCGACGGTGCCGCTCCTGAGGTTGCCCTTGCAGGCGCCGCAGGCGCCGTTGCGGCAGCCGTAGGGCAGGCCCACGCCCTGGCGGATGGCCGCCTCGAGGATGGTCTCGCCGGGGTTCACGGAGAAAGTGCGGCCGCTCGGCTCGAGGCGCACCTGGCGCTCGGCCTGGGCAGGGGATGGATTCACGGGAAAGCCTTCCGGACGACGGGGGCGGCGCACGGCGAAGCCGGCGCCGAAAATTCGCGTCAGATTCTACCTGATGGGGCGGCCCGCTAGCTTTCGCGGCGGTACTGGCCGTCGATCACGGTCCGGTGCGCCCGCGGGTGGGCGTGCGCGTGGACGGGCTCGGGAACGCGGCGCGGCAACAGCAGCAGCGTGAGCGCCAGGAAGTCGGACAAGACGCCGGGGAAGATGAGGAAGAGGCCCGCGAGCACCGTGCGCGCGCTGTCCACGAACGCGGCGATGGAGAACTGGCCGGCCGCAAGTGCCGCTCCCAGCCGCGCCACGAGGGCGAAGCGCGCCTCCTTGAGGAGCGCGATGCCCGCCATCGCGGCGAACACCACCCAGCCCAGGACCCACCAGCCGTGCGTTTCCGCCAGGCGCGCGAGCACGAGGATTTCCAGCAGGGGGAAACCCAGTAAGATGGCCAGCAGCAGAAACCTCATCTGATTCCTTCCTCGCCCGGCCCGCGTTTCGACATGGCCGTAATCGCCGTACTGACAAACCTACCCGACTCCGAGTCGGCTTTCAATCTCGCGCGCCACCTGGTGCGCCGGCGCGTGGCCGCCTGCGTGAACGTCCTCTCCCCCGCGACGTCCTTCTACCGCTGGGAAGGCCGCGAGGAACAGGCCTCCGAAATCCCCGTGCTCATCAAGTCCACCCGCGAGCGCTACGCCGATCTCGAGCGCGAGATCCGGGCGCTCCACCCGTACGACCTGCCCGAGATCATCGCGTTCCCGGTCGAGCTGGGCCTCGAGAACTATCTGGGGTGGGTGGAGGACGAATGCAAGCCTGCCTCCGAGCTCCCGCCATGAAATCCGCCCGCCTGCTCCTCGCCGCCGCCTGCCTCGCCGGCGCCGCCATTGCCGCACCCGCCGGTTCCGACGACCCCCTGGAGCCGGACCAGGCGTTCCGCCCCTCGGCCCGCCTCGTGGCGGGCGACGCCATGGCGGGCCCGGGACGCCACGGCATCGACATCGAATACCGCATCGCTCCTGGGTACTACCTCTACAGGAGCCGCCTCAAGTTCGAGCTCTCGCCGCCCACCTTGCTCGTCGGCGCGCCCGAGCTCCCGGCGGGGATCGAGGTGGACGATCCATTCCTCGGAAAGTCGGCGATCTTTCGCGAAAGCGTGACCATCCACCTCCCGTTTGCGGTGAGCGTTGCCAGGCCGGGACGCTACAAGGTCAGGATCACCGCCCAGGGATGCGCCGAGGACCGGCTCTGCTACTCGCCCTTCCCCCAGGAGGTCGTGGTCAACATTCCGCCCGGCTACCGGGTGACGGATTCGCCCGGCCTTCCGCGATGAAGGGCTGGCTGCCGCTCGCCGGGATCAGCCTGCTCGCCGCGCTCGCCGGCGTATCGCTGTGGCTCGCGGGCCGGCACGCGGCGCCGCCCCCGATGGAGTCGGGCCCCGTGGACGTCACTCCGGCCGCGATCCACGCGGCCCGGTTCACCGATGGCGAGGGAGCCTCGCAGTCCCTCGGGCAGTTCTCCGGCAAGGTGGTCGTCGTCAACTTCTGGGCCACGTGGTGCACCCCTTGCCGGGAAGAGATGCCCGGCTTCGTGAAGCTCCAGGCCCGGTGGAAGGACCGCGGGGTCCAGTTCGTCGGCCTCGCCCAGGACGACCCGGCCAAGGTCGCCGCGTTCGCCCGCGAGCTGGGGGTGAACTACCCGCTCTGGCTGGGAGGCGCCGAGGTGATGGACCTCTCCCGGCGCCTCGGCAACCGTCTCGGAGTCCTGCCGCACACGGTACTGCTCGACTCCCAGGGCCGCGTGGTCGAGTCGCGCATCGGCATTTACGCCGAATCGGTGCTCGATTCGCGGCTGGCCGCGATCACGGGCAAATGACCTTAATTGCGGCGATATTGGCGTAAATTCCGCTAAAGCGCTGCTATCCGTCCTGGCCATGTACCGGGAAGCCTGGCCTGAAGCGCAAACCGTGCCGGAAATCCGCGCGCGCCCGAAGGCACACGCGGCCGGTGATTGCAACTTCGGCGAATGCTGGACATCGTGCAAGGAGTTCCGGCAAACTCGTCGGTCATGTCCGGCATCCTGGTTCTTCACGGACCCAACCTCAACCTGCTGGGAACCCGCGAGCCCGAGATCTACGGCCGCGCGACCCTGGCCGACATCGACCGCAAGCTCGTGGAACGAGGGCGGTCGGCGGGGGTGGTCGTCCGGACCTTCCAGAACAACGCCGAAGCGCCGCTCATCGAACGCATTCATGCTGCGAAAAGCGACGAAACGGCATTCATCATCATCAATCCTGCGGCTTTTACCCACACCAGCGTTGCGCTTCGCGATGCCCTCGCGGCGGTAGCCATCCCGTTCATCGAGGTCCACCTCTCGAACGTGCACGCCCGCGAACCCTTCCGGAAACATTCCTACTTCACCGACCTGGCGGTCGGCGTGATCTCCGGGCTGGGCGCGCAGGGCTACGAGCTGGCACTGGAAGCCGCGCTGGCGCGCCTGGCCCCCACGAAGGGCTAGGGGCCGCCCCCGGAGGACCGCGATGGACCTGAGGAAGCTCAAGAAGCTGATCGACCTGGTGCAGGAGTCCGGCATCGGGGAGCTGGAGATCACCGAAGGCGAGGAGCGCGTGCGCATCAGCCGCGCCGGCGCCAACGCGCCCGTGGTCATGGGCACCCAGGCCCCGATGGGGATGATGGCCGCGCCCGGCGCCGCCCAGCTTCCGGCCGCCCCCGAACCGCCGCCCGCGCCCGCCGGCCACACGCTCAAGTCGCCCATGGTGGGCACCTTCTATCGCTCGCCCTCGCCCGGCGCGCCCTCCTTCGTCGAGATCGGGCAGGTGGTCGCCAAGGGCCAGACGCTCTGCATCATCGAGGCGATGAAGCTCCTGAACGAGATCGAGAGCGACGCGGCCGGCACGGTCAGGGCGATCCTGGTGGAGAGCGGGCAGCCGGTCGAGTACGGCCAGCCGCTGTTCGTGATCGAGTAGTGCCCCCCGCCACACCCAAGATGTTCGAGAAGATCCTCATCGCCAACCGCGGCGAGATCGCGCTTCGCATCCAGCGCGCCTGCCGCGAGATGGGCATCAAGACGGTGGCCATCCACTCCGAGGCCGACGCCGACGCGAAGTACGTGATGCTCGCCGACGAGTCGGTCTGCATCGGCCCGCCGCCCTCGCGCGACAGCTACCTCAACATCCCGGCCATCATCAGCGCCGCCGAGGTCACCGACGCGCAGGCGATCCACCCCGGCTACGGGTTCCTCTCCGAGAACGCCGACTTCGCCGAGCGCGTCGAGAACTCCGGCTTCGTCTTCATCGGCCCGACGGCGGCCTCCATCCGCATGATGGGCGACAAGGTGGCCGCCAAGGCGGCGATGAAGAGAGTGGGCGTGCCCTGCGTGCCCGGTTCCGAGGGTGCGCTGCCCGACGACCCCAAGGAGATCCGGCGAATCGCCGCCCTCATCGGCTACCCGGTCATCATCAAGGCCTCCGGCGGCGGCGGCGGGCGCGGCATGCGCGTGGTGCACACCGAGGCCGCGCTCATCAACGCGGTGAACACCACCCGCTCGGAGGCGCAGAACGCCTTCGGCAACCCCACCGTCTACCTCGAGAAGTTCCTCGAGAACCCGCGCCACGTCGAGATCCAGGTGATGGCCGACGAGCACAAGGCCGCCGTCTACCTGGGCGAGCGCGACTGCTCGATGCAGCGGCGCCACCAGAAGATCATCGAGGAGGCGCCGGCCCCGGGCATCAAGCCGCGCCTCATCGAGCGCATCGGCGAGAGATGCGCGGAGGCCTGCCGCAAGCTCGGCTACCGCGGCGCCGGCACCTTCGAGTTCCTGTACGAGAACGACGAGTTCTACTTCATCGAGATGAACACGCGCGTGCAGGTCGAGCACCCGGTGACCGAGATGATCACCGGCATCGACATCGTGCAGGAGCAGATCCGCGTGGCCGCGGGGCTGAAGCTGCGCTACCGGCAGCGCGACATCGTGAAGCGCGGGCACGCGATCGAGTGCCGCATCAACGCCGAGAACCCCGTGACCTTCGCGCCGTCGCCGGGGCGCATCACGCAGTACCACACGCCCGGGGGCCCGGGCATCCGCTACGACTCGCACGCCTACAACAACTACTACGTGCCGCCGCACTACGACTCGCTCGTGGGCAAGCTCATCGCCCACGGCGACACGCGCGAGCAGGCGATCGCGCGCATGCGCATCGCCCTCTCCGAGATGGTGATCGAGGGCATCCAGACCAACATCCCCCTGCACCAGGAGCTCATGAACGACGCCGCCTTCATCGCCGGCGGCATGAGCATCCACTACCTCGAGCAGAAGATGGCCGCGCTCAAGCAGATCCAGTCGGAAGCCTGAGGCCCGGGCGGAACATGGCCTGGCGCCGCTTGAGCGTGGTGGTGCCCGGTGCCTGCGCGGGGGAACTCGCCGAGGCCCTGGAGGCCGCCGGCGCCCTCTCCACCGAGCTTGCAGATGCCGACGCCGGCACCGCCGGGGAAAGCGCGATCTTCGCCGAGCCCGGCGCCGACCCCGGCGTCTGGCCGCGTTGCCGCCTCGTGGCACTCCTCGCCGAGCACGCCGACGCCGCGGCCGTCCTGGGCAAGGCCCTCGCCGAGGCGGGCTGCGCGAGCCTCGAGGAGCCCGTCATCGACCGCCTGGAGGACACGGACTGGGTGCGCGAGACGCAGCGCCAGTTCGAGCCTATCCGCGCCGGCGACCGGCTGTGGATCGTCCCCACCTGGCACCAGTCGCCCGACCCGCAGGCGGTGAACCTCGTGCTCGACCCGGGCGCGGCCTTCGGCACGGGCAGCCACCCCACCACGCGCCTGGTCCTGGGCTGGCTGGAGCGCGAGATTCGCGGCGGCGAGACGGTCCTCGACTACGGCTGCGGCTCCGGCATCCTCGCCATCGCCGCGCTGAAGATGGGGGCGGCGCGCGCGGCGGGTGTCGACATCGATCCGCTCGCGCTGGAGGCCGCTCGCTATAATGCGTCGGCCAACGCGGTCGGGCTGGAGGTGCTCGCCGCCGACGCCCCGCTCGACTTCGTGGCGGACCTCACCGTGGCCAACATCCTTGCCAATCCGCTGCGCATGCTGGCTCCTCTCCTTGCCGCCCACACGCGCCCCGGCGGGCGCATCGCCCTCTCGGGCATCCTCGCCGCGCAGTCGGCCGATGTGATGGCGGCCTACGCCCCGTTCTTCGGGATGGCCGAGGCCGGCGCCGAGGGCGGCTGGGTGTGCCTGGCCGGCACGCGGCGAGAGCGCGCCTAGCGATGCTCGTCACCACCTGCAACAACTGCGGATCGCGCTTCCGCGTCACCCCCGACCAGCTCAACCTGCGCCAGGGGCAGGTGCGCTGCGGCCAGTGCCAGGCGGTCTTCAACGGTTTCGAGTCCCTGGAGCGCTTCCCGGGCGACGACACCGGCGCGCACCTGCTCGCTGCCCGGGCGGCGCGAAGCTCGCCCGCCAACCTGGTCGAAGCGCTGGGCGACCTGGAAGCCGGGCAGCGCGTGCGGCCCGCGCCGCCCGCTCCGGGCAGCGCGGAATCCAGCGCCCTGGCCAACCTCTCCGACGTGCCCGACCTGCTCCTGGAAACCGGGGAGCCGCTGCCGGCGGTCGCACCGGACCCGGTGGAGTCCCCCACCGTCGCGGCCACCCTGGTGGAGCCCGCGTCCACCGGCCTGCCATCCCATCCGCCTCCCGGCCCGCGCACGGGCCCGGCCCCGCAGGAGTCCCCCGAGCCGATGCTGCTCGAGCCGCCGCCGCCCGCGCGCCCGTCGCGCGCCTGGGCGTTCGGCGTGGTTCTCCTGGTGCTCCTGCTCGGGGTGCAGCTCGCCTACGGGTGGCGCGCGTTCCTCGCGCAGCAGTACCCGCCGCTGCGCCCGATCCTCGAGTCGGCCTGCGCCCGCGCCGGCTGCACGGTGCCCTGGGCGAACGACGAGGCCGCCCTCAAGCTCGAGGATTCGGAGCTCCTCGAGGTGCCCGGCCGTCCCGGGCAGATCGCGCTCCAGGCGCGCATCCGCAACCTCTCATCCTCGGCGCAGGAGTATCCCCACGTCGAGCTCACGCTCACCGACACCTCCGGCCAGACCGCGGTGCGCCGCGTGCTTCGCCCGGCCGACTACCTCGGGCGCGCGCCGCTGGCGGGCGAGGTGCTGGGCGGCACGTCCGAGGTGCTCATCAGCGTTCGCCTGGACACCGGCCGCGTCAGGCCGACGGGCTACGAGCTGCTGCTCTTCTACCCGTAGCCGCATCGCCTGCCGGACAGCGCGAACCGCCGCTACCGCGCCGGTATAATCGCCCCTCCCATCGAAAGAGCACCCCTGCATGTCGATCCTGGTCTGCGGCTCCATCGCGTACGACACCATCATGGTGTTTCGCGACCAATTCAAGAACCACATCCTCCCCGACCAGATCCACATCCTGAACGTCGCGTTCCTGGTCCCCGACCTGCGCCGCGAGTACGGCGGCTGCGCGGGCAACATCGCCTACGGGCTGAAGCTGCTGGGCGAGGAGCCCCTCGTCATGGCCACCGTCGGCCACGACTTCGACCCCTACGAGCGGCGCATGGATCTCCTCGGGCTGTCGCGCCGCCACGTGCGCCGGCTCCCGGAGGAGTTCACCGCGCAGGCCTTCATCACCACGGACATCGACGACAACCAGATCACGGCCTTCCATCCGGGCGCGATGTCGCACTCGCACCGGAACAGCATCGCCGAGGCGGAGGGCGTGCGCCTGGCCATCGTCTCCCCGGACGGGCGGCAGGGGATGGTGGAACACGCCCGCGACCTCGCCCGCGCGAAGATCCCCTACGTGCTCGACCCGGGGCAGGGGCTCCCCATGTTCTCGGGCGAGGACCTCCTCGAGATGCTCGCCGGGGCGCGGTGCCTCACCGTCAACGACTACGAGGCGCGCATGGTCGAGCAGAAGACGGGCAAGAGCCTGGCGGAGCTCTCGACGCGGGTGGAGGCCGTGGTGGTCACGCGCGGCGGAGAGGGGGCCGACATCCACTTTTCCGGTCAACAGATTCACGTCCCGGCCGTTAAGCCGGATAGCCTGGTCGATCCGACGGGGTGCGGGGATGCGTTCCGCTCGGGGCTCCTTTACGGCATGGCCCGGGGCTGGGACTGGCGACGCGCCTCGCGGCTCGCCTCCCTCATGGGGTCGATCAAGATCGCCCACCGCGGGGGCCAGAACCACAAGGTCTCCCGCGAGGAAGTCGGGAAGCGCTTCCTGGAGGCGTTCGGCGAGACGCTGTAAGGCCGTCGCCCGGCGTTGCCGGGCGCGTCACGACAAGGAGAGCGACGATGCATGCGATGAGGCTCGGACTCGTTTTCACGGCAGCGGCGCTCCTGGGGCTGGGCGGCTGCGCCTACCCCGGCTACGGCGGCGCGGATTACCGCGGCTACCAGACCGGCACGGAGCAATCGGTGCGCTTCGGCGTCGTGGAGTCGGTGCGCGTCGTGCGCATCGATGCCCCGCAGACCGGCGTGGGCGCGACCTCGGGCGCCATCCTGGGCGGCATCGCGGGCAGCAACGTGGGCGGCGGCAGCGGCGCCGCGGCAGCGGCGGTGGCCGGCGCGCTCCTCGGCGGCATCATCGGCTCGCACATCGAGGCGGACGCGAACGCCGGCAACGCCATCGAGATCACGGTGCTGCTCGACGGCGGCCGGTACATCGCCGTGGTGCAGGCGCCCGACGAGGTCTTCCGCGTCGGCGACCGCGTGCGCGTCCTTTCGGGCCAGGGCATCACCCGCGTCGCGCGCTGAGGCTTGCCTCGCGCGGCGTGGGAGAATGGCCGCCCCGAAGGCCCTCCCGCGACCCGTGAGCCAGAACCGAACACCCAGGCTGATCCGCGCCCTGCGCTGGACGAGGCTGATGCTGCACCTGGCCTCGGGCTTCCTCACGCTGCGCTTCGCCTGGCCGCGCGCCGGCGCCGAGCGCCGCCACGAGCTCGCGGTGCGCTGGGCGCAGGACCTCCTCGCGATACTGGCCATCCGCGTGCACCCCGAGGGCCGGCCCCCGCCGCGCGGCCGCAAGGGCGCGATGATCGCCTCGAACCACGTGTCGTGGGCGGACATCTTCGCCATCGCCTCGCTGCGCCACACGCGATTCATCGCCAAGAGCGAGATCCGCGACTGGCCGCTCGCCGGCTGGCTCGCCGAGAACTCGGGGACGATCTTCATCCGCCGCGCGCGGCGCCACGACACGGCGCGCATCAACGCGCTGGTCCACGACGCGCTGGCCCAGGGCGACTGCGTGGGGCTCTTCCCCGAGGGCACGACGACGGAGGGCGACCGCCTGCTCAAGTTCCACAGCTCGCTCTTCGAGCCGGCCGTGGCGAACCGCGCGCGCGTCTACCCGGTGGCGGTGCGCTACGAGCACCCCGACGGCGCGCCCCTGCGCGCGGTGGCCTACGTGGGCGACCTCTCGTTCGCCCAGTCCCTCGGGCTGATCATCCGCACGCGCGAGACGGTGGTGCGCGTGGCGTTCGCCCCGCCCATCGAGCCCGGCGACCTCACGCGCCAGCAGGTGGCCGCGGAGGCGCACCGGCGCGTGGCTACTCTTCTCGGCCTGCCGACTCCCGGCACGGCACCCGCCACAGGCGGCGGTCGCCCAGCCGCATCGCCGTGAGGCTATTCCCCCACACGCAGCCGCTGTCCAGGCAGATCACCTTCCCGGTCACGCGCAGCCCGAGGGCGGACCAGTGCCCGCAGACGATGGTGTGCGTGGCGTTCGCGCGCGCGGGCATGTCGAACCAGGGAATGCTCTTCGCGTGCATTTCCCCCGGCTCGCCCTTGAAGGCGAGGTCCATGGCGCCGTCACGCCGGCACACGCGCAGCCGCGTCATCGCATTCACGATGGCGCGCAGCCGGTCGTCGCCGTGCAGGCCGTCGTCCCAGCGAGCGGGCTCGTTGCCGTAGAGGCGCGCGAGGAAGCGCCGCCATCCCGCTCCCTGCAGCACCGCCTCGACTTCTCCCGCGAGGGCGCGCGCCTTCGCCACGGGCCACTCGGGCAGCAACCCCGCGTGCACCATGGCATAGGCGCCCTCCACGTGCATGAGGGGCCGGCGGCGCAGCCAGTCGACGATCTCGTCGCGGTCGGGGGCGGCGAGCACCGCATCGAGGGTGTCGCGGGGGCGCGCCTTCTCGATGCCCTCGGCCACGCACAGCAGGTGCAGGTCGTGGTTGCCCAGCACCGTGATGGCGGAAGTGCCCAGGCTCTTCACGAAACGCAGGCAGCCGAGCGAGTCGGGCCCGCGGTTCACGAGGTCGCCCACGAACCAAAGGCGGTCGCGCGCCGGGTCGAACGCGAGCTCGTCGACGAGTCGCTCGAGGGGCTCGAGGCACCCCTGCAGGTCGCCGATCGCATAGAGGGCCATGGGCGGGATCGGGGGCGGAAATGAAAAAGGGCGACCGGGAAGATCGCCCTTTTTTTCGCTCGGGTCCGGGGCGGCGCGGGCGCTACTTCGACCCGGCGACCAGGTAGTCGACCGCGGCCTTCACGTCGGCATCGGAGAGCGCGGCGTTGCCGCCCTTGGGCGGCATGGCGCCCTTGCCCTTGATGACGCTCGCATAGAGCGCCTCTGCGCCGGTCTTGATGCGCGGCGC
Organism: Betaproteobacteria bacterium; assembly: GCA_011391275.1. GTDB lineage: Bacteria > Pseudomonadota > Gammaproteobacteria > Burkholderiales > Usitatibacteraceae > FEB-7. Next base: position 411 of record JAABQW010000006.1, on the reverse strand, counting down.
CCAGGCGGCCTTGTCGCCCAGCTTCGGCGCGTTCGCGGCACCCGTCATGTGGCATGCCATGCAGGCGGTGTCGTAGACCTTCTTGCCGTCGGGCTTGCCGCCCGCGGCGGCCGGCGCAGCGGCGGCCGGGGCGGCAGCCGCGACCTTGGGAGTCTGGCCCTGCGCCGCCGGGGCGACTTCCGCGGCGCCCTCGAGCTGCAGCTTCGCCACGGGGCCGATGCGCTTGGCCAGCGCCTCGGGCGCCATCGCCGGATCGTTGGCTAGCGAGCGCCCGCCGTAGGCGCCGATCGCAAACTGCGCGAGGAGGATGATGCCCACGATGAGAGCGGCCGTGCCGAGGACGATCCAGATGGCGAGCGTCACCGGATGCGACTCCATTTCCTTCTCGACGGCATCGGGGGTGTGTTCAAA
>JAABQW010000005.1 GCA_011391275.1 Betaproteobacteria bacterium | reverse complement strand
ACGTGGGGATGCTGCGCCGCTCGCCCGAGCCGAGCGGCTACAACGGATGGCTCGTGTACCTGCAGGGCGGCAACACGCCGCTCAACATGATCTCCGGCTTCTACAATTCCGCGGAGTACCGCAACCGGTTCCTGCCGTAGGGCCTTCAATCCCGGCCTCTCTCCCGGCCCTTCCCCCCGGAAGGGCCGGGAAGAGGTTGCCGCTTTTTCGCCTTGACGCCGCAAACGTCGGCGCGGAACATTCCCCAATTCCCGGACCTGCGGCAGCATCGCCGGCGGCAGCATCGCCGTTCCGTGGGTACCAACATAACGACAGGGAGCACTCCCGATGTTCGCGCACATCCCCCGCATGGCCGGCTTGCTGGCCGTTGCCTCGCTTCTTTCCTTCTCTCCGGTCGCGCACGCCGTGCCCGAGCCGGACGACCTCGCGGGGCCGCCGCCCTTCTCCATAAACGGCTGCCCTGCCCACCAGGCCTGGACGACGGAGAGCCTCGCGCAGGTCTTCGACGTCGTTCCCGCGGTGATCCGGCGAATGAATCGCCGCTTCGGGGTGTCCAACGTCGAGATGTGCACGATGCACGGCACGGAGCTGCACCGGCTCATGGGCCGGGCCACGGAACCGAAGTACAGCTTCGACAAGCCCGACCAGGCGGCCCGGTTCCGCGCCATGTCCTACCTCGACGACACGGGCACGATCCGCGACGGTGGCCTCCAGGAAGCCTACGCGCAGCGACAGGCGATCCTCGCCTCCCCGCCGCCCGCGAAGCTCGGCGGCCTCACGCCCGGCCAGCCCTTCTGGCAGGTGCTGGGCCCGGTCGACATCGCCGGCCGCGTGCGCGCGATCCTCCCGATGTCGCCCACGCGCGTCCTCGTGGGCAGCGTGTCCGGCGGCTTGTGGATGTCCGAGAACGCGGGTGCGGCGTGGGCTCCCGTGCGCGACTTCATGGCCAACGTGGCCATCGCGTGCCTGGTGCCGGACCCGGGCGACCCCACCATCATCTACGTCTGCACGGGCGAGGGCTTCTTCAACTTCGACGCGATCCGCGGCGACGGCATCTACCGCATCACCGGCGCCGATGGCCCGGCGGCTTCCTGGGTGATCACGCAGGTTCCCGGCACCTCCGCGGCGGCCGGCTCGCAGTGGCGCTTCGTGAACAGGCTGGTCGTCCTGCCCAACGGCGCCGATCCGGGCAACGTGAACAACCGCCTCCTCGTGGCGGCCACAAACAACGGCATCTACCGCTCCACCAACGGCGGCACGAGTTTCGCGCAGGTGCGCACCGGGCGGCACCTCGACCTCGACTTCCACCCGATGGACTGGGCGCGGTTGGTCGCGGGCAACGACGCCGGCGGCGTTTCCATCTCCGGCGACGGCGGGGCGACCTGGGCCGCGGCGACGACCGGCCTGCCGGTGGCGAGCGGGCAGCGCGTGGAGATCACGCCCGTCCCGGGCGTGGCGCAGAAGTGGTACGCGAGCATCTACGTGAACGGCGGCGAGGCCTGGCAGACGGTCGACAACGGCGTCAATTGGACCAAGCTGCCCGGCAGCCTCACGAACGTGCTGGGCGGGCAGGGCTGGTACGACAACATCATCTGGTCGTCGCCCAACGGCCTGCGCATCATTGTGGGCGGCGTCACGCAGCGCATGAGCGTGGACGGCGGCGCCACCTTCGGATCGGTCGGCGGTGGCAACTACCACGTCGACCACCACATCATCGTCAACGCCGCCGACTACGGGACCACGGGGCAGGTCTACCTGGGCAACGACGGCGGCGTATACCGCTCCTCGAACATCGAGGCGATCGCCGTCAACAACCCCGCGAGCCCGTGGACCACCCTCAACGGCGGCGGCCTCGCGATCACGCAGTTCTACGGCGGCGCGGGCGTGCCGGGACGCATCACCGGCGGCACGCAGGACCGCGGGTCCTACACCTGGTCGGGGTCGGGCACCACGTGGGCCTTCACCCAGGGCGGCGACGGCGGCGAGGGCGCGGTCGACCCGACCAACAACCTCTACGTCTACGGCTCCACGCAGAACATGGGGCTCTTCCGCTCCATCAACGGCGGGGCCTCGCGCGACGCCTACATCTGCACGGGCATCACCGACGCGGACTGCGTGTTCGGCGCCAATCCGAACCCGAAGACCAACTTCATCCCGCCCTTCATCCTCGACCCGAACAACCCGGCGCGCATGCTCGCCGGCGGCGAGTCGCTGTGGCGCACGAATGACGTGCGCGCTGCCGTCCCGGCGTGGACCGCGATCAAGGGCGCGCAGCCCAACCAGTTCGGCGGCGAGAGCACCTACATCAACTTCATCGCGGTGCGGCCCGGCGATGCCAACGCGATCTGGGTGGGCTACAACGACGGCCAGCTCTGGCGTACCGCCAACGGCACCGCCGTGACGCCTGCCTGGGAGCGCGTCACCTTCAACGGCATCACCAACCCGACGCGCCAGGTGATGCGCATCGTCTTCGACCCTGCGGACGCGAACAAGGTCTGGGTGACCTTCGCCGGCTACCAGACCGGCAACGTGGTGGTCACGAGCAACGCGACCGCGGCCGCGGCCTCCGTCAACTGGACCAGCATCCACGGCAACCTTCCCGCGGCGCCGGTGCGCTCCCTCGCGCGCCATCCGTCCATCCCCACGACGCTCTACGCCGGCACGGAAGTCGGCGTCTTCGCCACCGACGACGGCGGCGCGAACTGGAGCACGCAGAGCGAGGGCCCCGGCACCGTGTCGGTGGAGGAGCTCTTCTTCCTCGACGGCTCCACGCTCGTCGCGGCCACGCACGGCCGCGGCATGTTCCGCGCCACCATCAATCTCGCGACGGCCCCGGGCACCGTGCAGCTGGCCTCGGCCGCTGCGGGCGTGCAGGAAGGGGCGGCGGTGCAGCTCTCCGTGAACCGCATCGGCGGCTCCTTCGGTGCCGCGAGCGTGAACTACGCCACCGCCTCCGGGTCGGCCACCTCCGGCACGGACTTCACGGCCAGCTCCGGTTCGCTCATCTGGGCCGACGGCGACGCGACGGCGAAGACCATCACGGTGCAGACGGCGACCGATGCCCTCACCGAGGGCGTGGAGACCTTCACCGTGACGCTGTCGGGCGTGGCGGGCGCCTCGCTGGGCACGCCGGCCGTGGCCACCGTGAGCCTCGCCGATCCCGAGGCATTCCCGCTGGCGGGCGCGCTGCCGCCGGGCGCCTGGTCGCAGCCGACCACCACCACGGGTGGGGCGACCGACCCGTCCATCGTCAAGGGCTGGATCGTCGACACCAATCCGGCCAACGCCCACGAGGGCACGATGAGCCTGCGCTCCGACGTCATCGCCTCGGTGCCGCTGCCCGGCCAGAAGGCGGTGATGGAACTGCGAACCTACACGGGCGCGGGCAACTTCTCCTTCGCGCGCAAGGTCGGCAGCGAGGCGGGCTATGACTGCCTGCGTTTCTACATCGACGGCGTGGTGCAGGGCGTGGGTGGCACCTGCGCCAACGTCGGCGGAATCGGCGCCTCGGGCAGCCTGCCCTACGCGGTGCAGACTTACCCGGTGACGGCCGGCATGCACACCTTCCGCTGGTCCTACGAGAAGGACGAGATCGTCGACACGGCGCCCGACGCCGCCTGGATCGACGCGATCACGCTGCCGGCCACCGGGCTCGACCCGGCGGCGGACAGCGACGGCGACAGCGTCCCCAACGGGGTCGAGCTCAACGAGGCGATCAACCCGACGGTGAAGGACAACGACGTCTTCGCCGCCACCGCGAAGGGCGCGCGCCTCTTCGCCATGCAGCAGTACCGCGACTTCCTCAGCCGCGAGGGCGAGGCGGCCGGCATCCAGGCGTGGACCGGCCTCATGACGGGCGGCACAACGAGGGATGCGGTGATCAACGCGTTCTTCAACTCCCCGGAGTTCAACGGCTTCGTGGCGCCGGTGGTGCGGCTCTACTACGCGACGTTCCTGCGCGTGCCGGACTACGCGGGCCTCACGTTCAACGCGGGGCTGGTGCGCAACGGCACCGTGACCCTCCTGCAGCTCGCCGACTTCTTCACGGTGAGCCCGGAGTTCGCGGCCACCTACGGGGCGCTGGACAACACGGCCTTCGTGACGCTGCTCTACAACAACGTGCTGGGCCGCGCACCCGATCCGGCGGGGCTCTCCGGGTGGGTGGGGCTGCTCGAAGGAGGCATGAGCCGCGGCCAGGTGCTGCTGGGATTCTCCGACTCGGTCGAGTACCAGGCGGCGAAGTTCAACGAGGTGTACGTCACCATGATGTACGTGGGGATGCTGCGCCGCTCGCCGGAGCCGGGCGGCTACGCCGGCTGGCTCACCTACCTGCAGCAGCCGGGCAACACGCCGCTCGCGATGATCAACGGGTTCTACCTCTCGACGGAGTACCGCAACCGCTTCCTGCCGTAGCTCGGCGGGTTGGCGTGATTTCCGCGCCGAATGCGTTTGGCTCCCTGAACGGCCCTGAAACGCCCGGTCCCGGATGATCCGGGGCCGGGGTGCGGCCGCCTGGAGGTACCGCCATGACCCTGCCCCCGTCCCTGCAACGCGCCGCCGCCGGCCTCGCGCTGGCGCTCGCCGCCGCCGCCGTGCAGGCCGCTCCCCTCGGGCTCGACCCGGCTTTCGGCGACCAGGGGAAGGTCTACGCCCGGCTCGGCCGCAGCGCGGCCATCGACGAGGCCGCCGCCGCGGTCCAGGTTCCGGCGAGCTACTCCACGATCGTCGCGGGTTCCTGCCACACCGGCGCCGGCAAGGATTTCTGCCTGGTTCGCTACACGACCGCGGGCGAGATCGACACGACCTTCGGCGACGGCGGCGTTGCGACGGCGGCCATCGGCACCGGCGACGACATCGCCCGCGCCGTCACGATGGACGGCACGAAGATCGTCGTGGCGGGCAGCTGCACGCAGGGCGTGGAGACGGATTTCTGCGTGGCGCGGTTCAACGCCAACGGCACGCTCGACACCACCTTCAACGGCACCGGCAAGGTGATCACGGCGGTGACGGCGCTGCCCGACCAGGCCCGCACCGTGGCCATGGACGGCGCGAAGATCGTCGTGGCGGGCGAGTGCGAGGTCCCCGGCTTCACCGACCTCTGCGTCGTGCGCTACCTCGCCGACGGGTCGCTCGACGCGGACTTCAACCTGAACGGCAAGCTCGTGAGGAGCTACGGCAGCTTCGACCAGTTCCGCGCCGTCGCCGTGCAGTCCGGCAAGATCACCGTCGCCGGAACCTGCGGCACCTACGGGGCCTGTATCGCGCGCCTCAACGCCGACGGCACGCCCGACGCGACCTTCGGCGGCGGAACCGGCCTGGCCGGCACCAACGCGCTGCCCGTCTACCAGATCAACGCGATGGCCATCGGCGAGCTGGGCCGCATCACGCTCGCGGGCACCTGCTTCGAGAACGTCACCTTCACTACCGACTTCTGCGTCTTCCGCTTCGAGGCGAACGGCCTGCTCGACGGCGGGCTCGGGGGCACGGGCTACAAGATCTTCCCCGTGGGCAGCGGCAACGACGATGCGAAGGCCGTGGCCTTCCTCGGCACGCGCACCGTCGTCTCCGGCGACTGCGCCGTGGACGGCGTGCGGCGCTTCTGCGCCGCGTCCCTGGAGAGCTGGGGCATCTTCGATCCCGGCTTCAACCTGGGCGCGCCCCTCATCGTGCCTTTCGGCATCTCGTACGACGCGACGGTGGTGGCGGGGCTGGGCTACAGCGACCTCCTGCTCACCGTCGTCGGATCCTGCGGGATCAACTACGCGCGCGATTTCTGCGTCATGCGCCTGCACAGCTCCGGCCAGCTCGACCCGAACTTCAATGGCGGTTCCCCGCGCATCGACGACCTGGGCCTGGGCGACGCGTATGAGAGCGTGCGCATGCTCCTGCGCCAGCCTGACGGCAAGTTCCTGGCCGCGGCAGGATGCAGCTCCTTTCGCTTTCCCGATGGAGTACTGACCAACGAGAGCGTGAGCTGCATCGCGCGCTTCAATGCCGACGGCTCGCGCGACGCGGGGTTCGGGGCCGGCGGCAGGGTGCTTCTTCCCCATGCCTCGGGCCAGTCATACACCCCTGCGGTGGCGCTCGATGCCACGGGCCGCATCTATGTGGCCAGCGCATGCGGCACCCCGACCGCGTCGTTCTGCGTGACGCGCCTCAGCGCGGCCGGTGTCGTCGACAACTTGTTCGGCTCGCTCGGGACGGCCCAGGTGGCGATGACCGGCGGGTTCGGCGTGCGCCTGGTGGCCGGCGTCTTTCCGACGGCCGACGGCGGCGTGGTGGCGGGCGGGGCCTGCGAGCCCGAGGGCGGGGCGGAGAGCTTCTGCCTCATGAAGCTCGCCGCCAATGGCACGCTCGATATCTCCTTCGGCACGGGCGGGCGCGTGCTCCCCGGCCCCTTCGCGAGGGTGAGCGGCATGGCCTGGGACGGCAGCGGCTACGTGATGGTGGCCACGTGCTTCGGCGGCGGCAACCGCTTCTGTGCCGCGCGCTACTCGGCGGCCGGCGTGCCCGATCCCGCGTGGAACTTCGGGACCCGCGTCGAGATCGGCTTCCCCGGCATGAACTCCAGCGCCGGCGCGGTTCTCGCGATGGACGGGAAGATCGTGATCGGCGGCGAGTGCGAGGTGGCCCCGGGCGACACCGAGTTCTGCCTCGCGCGCCTGAACCCCGCCGACGGAACGCTCGACACGACGTTCTCGGGCGACGGGCTGCTCGTCGTCCCGGGGGGCGGTGTGGGCCAGCAGGACCGCATCGACGCACTCGCGGCCGACGGCACGGCGATCCTCGCGGGCGGGCGCTGCGCCGACCCGAGCGGCAGCCTGGAGGTGTGCCTCGCGCGCGTCCTTTCCGGCGGGTCGCCGGACATGACGTTCAACGACACCGGCCGCTACCGAGCCGCGCTCGGCTCCGGATGGGCCTGGATCGGGGCGCTGGTGCGCGACGGCAGCCGCATCGTCGCAGCCTCCGACTGCGTCGACCCGGCGATGAACACCTCTGACCTCTGCCTCACGGCCTACGTGCTGCTGCCCAACGACATCCCGCGCGCGCCAACCGGCGTGGCGGCGCAGGCAGGCGACGGACAGGCGAGCGTCACTTTCTCGCCGCCCACGGACGACGGCGGCCACCCGGTCACCGGCTACACGGCGACCTGCGGGAGCGGGAGCGCCTCCGGACCCGCCTCGCCACTCGTCGTCACGGGGCTCGCCAACGGCGTGCAGGTGACCTGCGCGGTCACCGCCACCAACGTCGTTGGCACGAGCCCGCCGTCGGAGCCTCCCGTGCCGGTGACGCCGCGCAAGGTGCCCACGGTGGTGCTCAGCTCGAGCCTCAACCCGTCGGAGGCCGGCAACTGGGTGTACATCAACGCCACGGTCTCGGGCACTTCGCCCACCGGCATGGTGGAATTCCGCACCGGGGGCGCGATCATGGCGCAGTGCGGGACGGTCGACCTCACCGCCGGCGTCGCGCTCTGCTACACGAACGGGCTGCCGGCCGGCATCACCGAGATCACCGCCCACTACCTGGGCGACGTCGCCAACACCCCGGCGCAGTCGGCGCCATTCGCGCAGACCGTGATCGCGAACGCGGTGCAGCTTGGCATCGCGCGCGGCGGCCTGGGGCAGGGCACGATCACCTCCACCCCCGCGGGAATCGACTGCGGCGTCGACTGCATCGAGAACTACCCGGCCGGCACCGTCGTGACGCTCGTCTTCAACCCGGTCGGCGGATCGACCGTCTGGTGGGTGCTGAACTGCGACTCCGTCAATGGCAACGTGTGCGTAGTGACGCTCACGGCCGACCGAAGCGTCCACGCCGTGATCAGCCCCGACCCCAACGACGTGGACGGCGACGGGATCCCGAACGTCGTGGAGACGGCCGAGGGCACGAACCCCGACGCGCGCGACAACGACGTCTTCGGCAACGCGCGACTTTTCGTCATGCAGCAGTACCGCGACTTCCTCGGGCGCGAGGGCGACCCGGCGGGTGTCCAGGGCTGGACGGACGCCGTGTCGAGCGGCGCCTGGACGCGGCTGCAGGTGATCGACTCCTTCCTGCAGTCGTCGGAGTTCGCGGGATTCGTGGCGCCGGTGGTGCGCCTTTACTTCGCCACCTTCCTGCGCGTGCCGGACTACGACGGGCTCGCCTTCAACGTGGGGCTGGTTCGCAACGGCACGGTGACGCTCGCGCAACTGGCGGACTTCTTCGCCACCAGCCCGGAGTTCGTCGCGGCCTACGGCACCCTCGACAACGCGCAGTTCGTGACGCTGCTCTATTCCAACATACTCGGGCGCGTGCCCGACGCGGCGGGGCTCGCGGGCTGGACGGCGCTGCTCGACGGCGGCATGAGCCGCGGCCAGGTGCTGCTGGGATTCTCGGAGAGCACGGAGTACCAGGCGGCCATGGCCAACGAGGTCTTCGTGACGATGATGTACGCTGGGATGCTGCGCCGCACGCCGGAGCCCTCGGGGTTCTCGGGCTGGGTGGCCTTCCTCGACAACGCGACCTACTCGCGCGAGCAGGTGATCAACGGGTTCTTCCTGTCGGCGGAGTACCGCCGGCGGTTCCTGGACTGAGGAGCACGACCATGACGCACTTCCCTGACTATCGGCCCCTGTCCCGCATCCTGCTCGCCGTGCTGCTCGCGGCCGGCACGGCGAGCGCCGCGAACTTCGAGCTGGTGAGCCGCCGCACCGACGGCACGGCGCCGGCGACGTATGGCGACGGGTCCTCCCAGCCCGCGGTCACGCCGGACGGCCGCTACGTTGTCTTCGTGGGAGTCGCCAGCAACCTGGTGACGCCGTCGGCGGACGGCACGCAGGTGTACCTGCGCGACCGCGTCCTGGGGACCACGGAACTGGTGAGCGCGAACCTTTCCGGGGGCGGCGGCAACGCGTTCAGCGAGGCGCCGAGCATCTCCGACGACGGCTGCCGCGTCGTCTTCTCCTCATACGCGAGCGACCTCGTCGCGGGCGACGCCGGGGGGCTGCGCGACGTATTCGTGCGACACCGCTGCGCCGGCCCGCACACGACGGCGCTGGTCAGCCGCTCCACCGGCGGCGTGCAGGGTAACGGCGAGAGCTTCGACGCTCGCGTCACGCCCGACGGCTCCAGGGTGGTCTTCATCTCCTACTCGACCAACCTCCTGGCGCTCACCGGGGCGGGGAACGCGGGCTGCCTCTACACGCACCAGTTCGCGGGCACCGTGACGGGCGCGATCACGAAGGACGGCGAATGCATCGCCGCGCGCGCTCCGGACGCGTCCTACGATGGCAGCCGCGTCGCGTTCTGGAGCCTCCCGAGCCTCTTGCCAGCCGACAACAACGGGCTCTGGGACATCTACCTGCACGACTCCGCGGCGCCTGTGCCGCTGTCGCTGGTGTCCGCGAGCGCCTCGGGCGTCGTCCAGGGCCAGGGCGGCGAGGGGTTCAGCACCGTCACCGCGCCTGCCATTTCGCGCGACGGGGGCTACGTGGCCTTCCGCAGCCGGGGCTCCGGGCTCACCGCGGACATTGGCGGCGGGACCTCGCATGTATTCCTGAAGGAGGTCGACACCGGGGTGATCCTGCTGGTGAGCCGCTCGAGCGGGGGAAGCCTCGGCGATGCGGACAGCTCCGGGTCCGGCTCGGGGCTGCGACCGGCGCTCGCGGACTTCGCGCGCTCCGTGAGCTTCGCGACCAACGCCACGAATCTCGCGGCGGAGACGGGCGGCACCTGGCCCACCGTGGTCACGCACGACCCGCGCACCGGCACCACGCGCGGCTACTCCACGGAGATTGTCGAAGGCCAGCCGGGAGTCTCGGCCGGTGGCACCTTCCTCGCCGCCTACTCGGGCAATGCGCTCGACCCGGCGTACGCGATCCGGGGAATGTTCCTGGTCGCGGGCGAAGGCGACGAGGACGGGGACGGCATCCCCAACCCGGTCGAGTTCGCGGAGGGGCGCAACCCCTTCGTGAAGGACAACGACCTCTTCTCGCCGGGAACGGTCAGCGCGCGCCTCTTCGCGATGCAGCAGTACCGCGACTTCCTGGGCCGCGAGGGCGATGCGGCGGGCATCCAGGGCTGGACGGATCTCGTCGTGGCGGGCACCTACTCGCGACCGCAGGTGATCGACGCTTTCGTGAACTCGCCGGAATTCTCCGGGTTCGTGGCGCCGGTGGTGCGGCTCTACTTCGCCACGTTCCTGCGCGTGCCCGACTACGCGGGCCTCGTCGGCAACGCGGCGCTGGTGAGGAACGGCACGGTGACGCTGCTGCAGCTCGCTGACTTCTTCGTGGCGAGCCCCGAGTTCGCGGCCACCTACGGGGCGCTGGACAACACGGCCTTCGTGACGCTCCTCTACAACAACGTGCTGGGCCGCGCGCCGGATCCGGCCGGGCTTTCCGGTTGGGTAGGGTTGCTCAACGGCGGCATGAGCCGCGGGCAGGTGCTGCTGGGCTTCTCGGATTCCGCCGAGTACCAGGCGGCGATGGCGAGCGAAGTGCTGGTGACGATGATGTACACCGCGATGTTGCGCCGCACGCCGGAGCCCGCGGGCTTCAACGGCTGGGTGGGCTTCCTCGACGCGGGCACCTACACGCGCGAGCAGGTGATCAACGGCTTCTTCCTCTCGACCGAGTACCGCGCGCGCTTCCTGCCGTAGATCACCCTCACCCCCGACCCCTTGTATGTTCAAAGGGGAGTTGTAAATTCATGGCGTTTGACCGAACGAGCCCGGCAGGC
>JAABQW010000004.1 GCA_011391275.1 Betaproteobacteria bacterium | reverse complement strand
GGCGCACCGCCTCGAGGAGCTGCGCCATGTTGCCGTGGCAGGGGTTGAAGCCGCTGCCGGTGGCGGCGATGCCGATCACGGGGCGCGCCAGCGCGTCGTCGGTGAAGCCCGCGCCCTTGATGAACGCCTTGCGCAGGAAGAGCGAGAAGCCCGTGTCGCCGTAGCTGGTGAGGCCCTTCGAGAGGCCGCTGGCGGGCGGCGCGCCCTTGTCCTTGGAACCGGAATTGTTCGACATTGGGTTTCCTCTTGTTCTCGCGCGTCACTTGCCGCGGAAGACGGGTTTGCGCTTTTCCATGAAGGCCGTGCGGCCCTCGGCGTAGTCCTCGCTCTCGAAGCAGTCGAGGATGAGGCGGCGGCACATCTCGATGTCGGTGTCTGCGTCGGCCTTGAGCACCTCGCGGATGATGCGTTTTCCCGCCTTGATCGTGAGCGGCGCGCCGGTCGAGATCATCTGCGCGTACTCGGCGACGAGCGCCTCGAGGCCCTCGGGGGGCACGACGCGGTTCACCAGCCCGATGGCGAGCGCCTCCGCGGCATCCAGGCGCCGCGCGGTGAAGAAGATGTCCTTCGCGCGTCCCGGCCCGACCAGGTCCACGAGGTTCTTCATCGCAGAGAGGCGGTAGCCGAGCCCCAGGCGCGTGGCGGGAATCGAGAACACGGAGTCGGCGGTCGCGAGGCGGATGTCGCAGCTGATGGAGACGTTCACGCCCCCGCCGATGCAGTAGCCGCGGATGGCGGCGATGGTGGGCTTCGCGAAGTCGTGGATGCCCATGAGCGCGGCTTCGGCCATCTGCTCGTAGCGCTTCACGGCCTCGCGGGCGGCGCGCATGTCCTCGAACTGCGAGATGTCCGCGCCCGAGACGAAGGACTTGGTGCCCTCGCCGGAGAAGACGACCAGCCGCACGGCGCCGTCGGCCTCGGCGCGGGCGAGGAGCGGGGGCACCGCTTCCCACATGTCGACCGAGAGCGCGTTGTGCCTGGCGGGGTTGTTGAAGCGGATGTGGAGCGCCGCCCCGTCGAGCCAGGCCTTCACGCGCTCGGTGGAGGAAGCGTAGGGGTTCGCGTCGTTCATCAGTAGACTCCGGCGGATTTCATGCGGGCGAGTTCCTCCGGGCCGTACCCGGCCTCGGTGAGGATCTCCTCGGTGTGCTCGCCGCGGCGCGGTGCCGCGCGAACGATGCTCGAGGGCGTGCGGGTGAGGGTGACGGGCTGGCCCATGAGCACCTTCTCGCCCAGCCGCGCCGAGGTCACCTCGCGCAGCATCCCGAGGTGTTGCACCTGCGGCTCCTCGAAGGCCTCGCGGATGTCGTTGATGCGCCCGCAGGCGACCCCGGCCTCGTTGAGCCTCTCGATCCAGTGGGCGCTGGTGTCTTCCCGCAGCCGCTTCTCGATCTCGGCGTTCAGCCAGTCGCGGTTCACGCTGCGCCCAGCCTTCGTCTTAGAGCGCTCGTCGGCAATCCACTCCGGCGCGCCCATCGCCTCGCAGAAGCGCTCCCAGATCTTGCCCCCGAACACCGCGATGTTGATGTAACCGTCCTTCGTCGCGTAGACGCCGGTCGGGATGCTCGTGGGGTGGAAGTTGCCCGCCTGCCCCGGCACCTCGTGGTCGACGCTCCAGCGCGCGGTCTGGAAATCCATCATGTAGATCATCGATTCGAGGAGCGAGGTGTGCAGCCACTGGCCCTTCCCGGAAGCCTCGCGCTCGAGGAGGGCCACGGTCACGCCGTATGCCGCGAAGATGCCGCCGCACAGGTCCGCGATGGGGATGCCCACGCGCACCGGGCCCTGGCCGGGCAGCCCCGTCACCGACATGAGCCCGCCCATGCCCTGCGCGATCTGGTCGAAGCCGGGGCGTGTTGCGTAAGGCCCTGTCTGGCCGAATCCCGAGATGCTCGCGTAGACGAGCCGCGGGTTCACCTTCGAGAGCACCTCGTAGTCGATGCCCAGGCGCGTCTTCACGTCGGGCCGGAAGTTCTCGAGGATGACGTCGGCCTTCTCGACGAGCTTCTTGAGCACCGCGATGCCCTCGGGCTCCTTGAGGTTCAGCGTGATCGAGCGCTTGTTGCGGTGGGTGTACTGGTAGTCCGAGCCGTCCTGGCCGCCGAGGGTGTCGTCGCCGCGCATGTGCTCGGGCATCTGGACCTGGATCACGTCGGCGCCCCAGTCGGCGAGTTGGCGTGCGGCGGTGGGGCCGGCGCGCACCTGGGTCAGGTCGATCACGCGGAAACGCGCGAGTGCAGCGGAGGCGGGGAGGTGGGGCATCGCGGCTCAGTCGGAGTCGTGGTGGCTCATCTGCTCGAGGTAGGCGTCGCGCGCGGGCCGCAGGTGCTCGCGGCACAGGGCCACGAGCCGGGCGCGGTCCTTCGCCTCGAGCGCCCGGATCATCTCCCAGTGCTCCTTGCGCGCCTGCTCGCGGTAGTCCGCGGAGGCGAGGGTGCCGAAGCGGATGGCGTGCGTCTGGCGGGCGTACTCGGCGATGGCGCGCTCGAGCACGTCGTCGTCCGTGAGGGAAAAGAACGCGTGGTGGAAGGCGAGGTTGGCCCGGAAGACCTCCCGCGGATTCCTGTGCTCGACCGCCCTGTCGTGGGCGTGCTGCAGTTCGACCAGCCGCCGGAGCGCCTCGGCCTCCGCGGGCAGGGGCATCCGGCGCGCGGCCTCGCTTTCGAGAAGCTCGCGAAGCGCGTAGAGCTCCTTCACCTCGCGGGGCGTGAAGCTTCGCACCAGCGCGCCGATGTTCCTGCGCCGCTCGACGAGCCCCATGCGTTCCAGCGTCGCGAGCACCTCGCGCACCACGTGGCGCTTCATGCCGAAGCGCTCGAGCAGCTCGTCCTCCGTGATGCGCTGCTTCGGGTGCAGCTTCGCGAGGACGATGTCCTCCTCGATCGCGGCGATAGCCAGGTCGGCTTCCGAGGCCTGCGGCGGGTCGTGGGTCATGAACCTGAGATTATCGATAATATTATTGACAGTCAGTCTACGCCGGCCGCATAGTGCCGGACAAGCAGAAAAAGGGGTCAGATCCCTTTTTCTTTCCGGACGACTCGAGCGACGCGGAAAATGGGATCTGACCCCTTTTTCGGGGACAGGCCATGCCCAAGCTGGACGAGAACGCCAAGGGCGTCTACCTCATCACCGTGACGCCCTTCCGGGACGACGGCGCCCTCGATCTCGAGAGCACGGACCGGCTCACGGACTTCTACCTGGACTGCGGCGTCACGGGGTTCACCGTCCTGGGCGTGATGGGCGAGGCACCCAAGCTCACCGCGGACGAATCGCGCGCCTACGTGAAGCGAGTGCTGGCCCGCGTGAACGGCCGGGTGCCGGTGATCGTGGGCGTCTCCTCGCCGGGCTTCGCGGCCATGGGCGAGATCGCGAAGAGCGTCATGGACCTCGGCGCCTCGGGCGTGATGGTGGGCCCCGGCGCGGCCGTGCGATCCGACGACCAGGCGGTGGCCTACTACGAGATGGCTGCCGAGACGCTCGGGCCTGCAACGCCGTTCTGCGTGCAGGACCATCCGCTCGCCTACAACGGCGTGCAGCTGCCGCTCCCGGTCCTCACCCGCATCTTCAAGTCGATCCCGACGGCGGTGATGCTCAAGCACGAGGACTGGCCCGGCCCGGGGCTCGCCAAGCTCGCGGCGATCCGCGCGGCGAGCGACCGTGGCGACATCCGCCGCATCTCCATCCTTGCCGGCAACGGCGGCGGGCTCTTCCTGCCGGAGGAGCTCTCGCGCGGCGCCGACGGCGCCATGACCGGCTTCAGCTACCCCGAGATGATGGTGGACGTGGTGGCGGCGCACGCGGCCGGCAATGTCGAGCGCGCCCACGACCTCTTCGACGCCTACCTGCCGCTCGCCCGCTACGAGCAGCAGTCGGCGCTGGGCCTCGCGGTGCGCAAGTACCTGTTGCTCAAGCGCGGCGCGATCGCCTCCGCCGCCATCCGCAAGCCCGGCCCGAAGCTGTCCGCCGCCGACGTGACCGACATCGACCGGCTCATCGCACGCCAGGAAAAACGACTGAAGGAAATCCGCTGATGGCACTCGACCCCAGGATCATCTCCACGCTGTCGCAGGTGACCACCGCGACG
The DNA here is from genome assembly GCA_011391275.1 of Betaproteobacteria bacterium. Lineage (GTDB taxonomy): Bacteria > Pseudomonadota > Gammaproteobacteria > Burkholderiales > Usitatibacteraceae > FEB-7. The sequence goes on along the minus strand of JAABQW010000004.1, from coordinate 6,655 downwards.
ATCACCACGCTGCTCCTCAAGAAGGGGCTGCGAAACGTCTGGATGCGCGGCACGCGGCCGCTCAACCCCGGGCAGCCGCGCCTCGTGGGGCAGGCATTCACGCTGCGCTTCGTGCCGGCGCGCGAGGACCTCGCCACGCCCGAGTCGTGGTCGAAGCCCATCTCGACCCGCGCGGCGATCGAGGCGATGCCCGAGGGCTGCATCACCGTGGCCGACGCCATGGGCGTGACCGATGCCGGCATCTTCGGCGACATCCTGTGCGCCCGCATGAAGAAGAAGGGCGTGGCCGCCCTCATCACCGACGGCGTGCTGCGCGACGCCGCGGGCGTGAAGGCGACGGGCCTGCCCGTCTGGTGCCAGGGTGCCGCGGCGCCGCCGTCGGTCGCGGGCCTCACCTTCGTGAACTGGGGTGAGCCCATCGGCTGCGGCGGCGTGGCGGTGTTCCCCGACGACGTGGTCGTCGTGGACGACGACGGCGCGGTGCTCATCCCCCAGGCGCTCGTGGACGAGATCGTCGCGGCCGCGCCGGAGCAGGAGCGCCTGGAGACCTGGATAATGTCCGAGGTGGAGAAGGGCGCGCCGCTGCCGGGCCTGTATCCCCCAAACGCCGAGAACAAGGCGCGCTACGAAGCTTCCAAGGGCAAGGCCTGAACCGGGCCTCGCCATTCACGTTCACCCGAGGAGAAGAACAATGAACCTGCTGCAACTGGGTCGGGGCGCATCGCGCGTCCTCGCCACCGCCGCCACCGTCGCGCTGTTCGCGACTGGCAACGTCTTCGCGCAGTACCCCACCAAGACGATCAAGCTGGTCGTTCCCTATCCCCCGGGCGGTGCCACGGACGTGATCGGCCGCGTGATCGCCCAGCGCCTGTCCAACGCGCTCGGCCAGCAGGTCGTCATCGACAACCGCGGCGGCGCCGGCGGCAACATCGGCGCGGAAGCCGTGGCGAAGGCGGACCCGGACGGCTACACGCTGCTCATGGGCGCGCTCACCTCGCACTCGATCATGGCCACGCTGGAGAAGGGGACGCTTCGCTACGACCTGAGCAAGGACCTCGTGCCGGTCGCGGTCGTGGGCTCGGTGCCGCTCGTCTGGGTGGTGACGCCGTCGCTGCCGGTGAAGACGCTGAAGGAACTGGTGGACTACGCCAAGGCCAACCCCGGCAAGCTCACCTACGCCTCGTCCGGCGCGGGCGCTCCGCAGCGCATGTGCGCGGAGCTCTTCCGCCTGAAGATCGGCGCCGACATGATCCACGTGCCCTACAAGGGCAGCGGCCCGGCGATGAGCGACCTCGTCGGCGGCCAGGTCGTCACGATGTGCGAGACGGTTCCGGCCTCGCTGCAGCTCATCAAGGCGGGCAAGCTGCGCGCACTGGCGGTCACCATGCCCGAGCGCATCTCGATGCTGCCGGACGTGCCGACCGCCGCCGAGGCGGGCGTCTCAGGGATCGAGGTCGCCTCGCTCTTCGGCGTCATGGCCCCGGCCGGCACGCCCGCGCCGGTCATCGCGAAGCTGAACGCCGAGATCCAGAAGATCCTCGCCACCCCGGAGGCCCAGGAGCAGATGCTGCTGCAGGGCGCCTACGCGATCCGCATGTCGCCCGAGCAGTCCGGCGAGCGCATCCGCAAGGAAATCGCGCAGTGGGCGAAGGTCATCAAGGAAGCGAAGATCACCAGCAACTGAGCCATTCGGCCGCGCCGATGACGACCGGCGGTCCGCGGGCTAGACTGGCCCCATGATCGCCGGACTCGTCCAGATCCTCCTCTTCCAGGGCCTCGGGGAAGTCGTCGCGCGGTTCTTCCTGCCGCTCATCCCCGGCCCCGTCATCGGGCTCGTGCTGATGCTCGCGTGGCTGCGCGTGCGCGGAGCCGTCCCGCCCGCGGTCGACCTCGTGGCCACCGCCTTCAGCCAGAACCTGGGGCTCCTCTTCGTCCCTGCGGCGGTCGGCGTGGTGATGTTCTGGCCGCACATCCGGTCGCACGCGCTGGCGGTGGTCGCCGCGCTCGTGGTGAGCGTCGTCGCCACCATGGCCGTGACGGCGCTGGTGCTGCGCGCGATCGCGAAGGACGGCGAGCCGTGAATCCGCAACTGCCCGCCATCCACGAGATCTGGGTCTACCTTTCCGGCAGCCCGCTGCTCGCGCTCATCCTCACGCTGTCGGCCTACCAGGCGGGCGTGATGGTCTACGAGCGCTTCGATCGCAACCCGCTCGCCAACCCCGTGGCCATCGCGATCGCCATCGTCGCCACCGTGATCACCCTGATCGACATGCCCTACGCGAAGTACTTCGAGGGCGCGCAGTTCGTGCACTTCCTGCTGGGGACCGCGACGGTGGCGCTGGCCGTGCCGATCTACAAGGGGCTCGATGCGCTGCGCGGGCGCATCTTCCCGCTGCTGGCGGCGCTGCTGGCGGGCGGCGCGACTTCGATCGTGTCGGCGGTCGGGATCGCGAAGCTGCTCGGGGCTGACGCGGCCATCATCGGCGGCTTCTATGCGAAGTCGGTCACGGCGCCCATCGCGATGGGCGTGGCCGAGCGCATCAACGTCTCGCCCACGCTCACCGCCGTGTTCGCCGTGACCACCGGCATCCTCGGCGCCATTCTCGTTCGCTTCGTCCTCGACGCCGTGGGCTCGAAGGCCTGGTGGCAGCGCGGCTTCGCCGTCGGCGTCGCCGCGCACGGCATCGGCACCTCGCGCGCCTTCAGCGTGCACCCCGAGGCGGGCATCTACGCGAGCCTGGGGATGGGGCTGCACGGCGTGCTCGGTGCCGTGCTGATCCCGCTCGCGGTGCAGTTCATGAAGTAGTCGGTTTCGCTTTCGTGCAATGTCCAGCGGGGATCGGCGATTTCGAGATCCCGGCAGATCTTGCGGCACAGGAAATCATTGATCTCCCGGTGCCTGGGGACGGTCGAAGTCCGGTTCGAGGCGGGATTGAAGAAGACGGAGTGCGAGCCACCCTCGCGAAGGAGCTGGCATCCGTGTCGCAGCAGGTAGCGGACGAGGTCCGCCCGCTTCATTTCTTGTCGGGCGGAAAGCTCTCGCGGATGACGTCGATCCCCTGGAGCGCCTTTTCCATCTCGGAACGGTTGGCGTCGAGCAGGAGCTCGACCGCCTCGCCAAGATTCGCGCGTGCCTCGTCGAGGGTGCGGCCCTGCGTGTTCGCGCCGGGCAACTCCTCGACGAAGGCGATGTATCCTTCGGGGACCTTTCGGTAGACGGCCGTGAGCTTCATGGTCATGGGTGACTCCGCGGAAAGTATAACGCCGCCCCTTGGCGCCCGGATGACCGGAAGGCCGAGGAACCCGTGGCGCACCACCGCCCGATCCTCCTCCAGGCAACACTTCACCCATGAACTCCGATGCTTTCCGCACACTGCTGGAATCGCGACGCGAGGCTCTCCTGGGCGAACGGCGCCTGGCGGAATCCTCCGCGGCGACCGTGCAGCTCGACCAGGGCGCGCAAGGGCGGCTCTCGCGCATGGACGCGATGCAGCAGCAGGCGATGGCCGCGAGCCAGGTGCGGCGGCCGCGCACCGAATTGCGCAAGGTGGAGGCGGCGCTGGACAGGCCCGGGACTTTCGGGGCCTGCTGCCGTTGCGACGAGCCCATGACGCCGGAGCGGCTTCAGGCAGACGCGGCAACGCCGTTCTGCCAGGACTGCGCCCACGGCGCTTCGCGGGAATGAAATAGTCGCCTCTGCCCGACAAGCGCGCCGCGAACTTTATCGGGCCCGCCTCTCTCCAACGGGCTTGCAACAGCAGCGGGAGTCGCCGGCCATGAAGAAGCGCAAAGCGGACGAAATCGAATTGCCGGTGGAATCGCGAGAAGAGTCTCCCGTTCCTTCCCTGATCGCACGCCTGTTCACGGAGTCGTCGATCGGCGCCAGGCGAAAGATCGTGGCGCTCCTCGTCGGCGTGGCGGGGCCGCTCGCCCTGGCCGCATTGGCCGACGGCCGCTTCGCCCGCTTCATGCTGCGCTCGACGGATGCGGTCCGGATATCCCTCGACGAAGCCCGCCGCCTCACGGAAGGCCAGGTGCTCGCGCTTGCGCGTTATGCGTGGGAGGCCAGGCCCGAGGTGTTCCAGCGCCTTGTCGAGGCACTGAAGTCGGAAGACCCGATGCTGCTTCGCACCCTCACCGGCGCACTCTTCCTGCTGGCGATGTCGATGCAGGCGCGAGCGAAGCGGCGCACGCACCGCCCCGGCAATTGACGCCGATTCGCGACACGTAGTGCGGAAACGCCGATGAACGCCGATGCCCCGCCGATTGCCGCCGATAAATCGGAGTCGGATCGGGAAGTGGTTGCCAGACCACGGTTGCGCGACTGCAGCCCTGGACACCAATACCCCATGAATCATCGGCGGCAATCGGCGGGGCATCGGCGTTCATCGGCGTTTCCAAAGCCTTTCGCTTCCGTCAGCCACTCACGCGCTCAATGAGCGCTTGTCGACGGCTAGTGCGGCCTCGCGAATCCACTGAAGCACGGATTCCGGCGCCGGAATGCGCCCGGTGGAGACGAGCTTTCCGTTGACCGAGAGCCCCGGTGTCTTCAGGACGCCCGCGGCGACGATGCCCGGCGTGTCCGTCACCTTGAGCACTTCGCCCTCGAGCCCGGCATCCGCCAGCGCCTTCGTCGCGATCTCCTCGAGCTTGCGGCAGTTGCCGCAGCCGGGGCCGTACACCTTGATGGTGAGCATGGTCAGGTTCCTCTTGGCAGTGCGTGATGGGAGGCGCCGGCCCGCGACACCAGGGCCACGAGCACGGCGATGAAGGCGGCCACTGCGAGCGCGACGGCGAAGGGCGAGGTGCCGTCGACCCACGATCCGTAGGCGAGCCCGGCAGCGGTGCTGAAGAGCGCGACGAGGCCCACGTAGGCCGCCGTCTTCCGGCGCCCGATGATGGCCGAGATGATGAGGATCGACTGCAGGCTCAGCTCCGGGTCGGCCATGAGGTAGGCGAGCAGCGGGCCGCGGTGCATGCCGAGCTCCAGGAACATCTTCGCGATGGGCACTTCCACCAGCGTCGGGAAGTACATGAAGACGCCGAAGACCACGCCGGCGAGGTTCCCCGAAACGGAGTTGGTGCCGGCCAGCGCCTCGATCCACTCGGGGCGGATGAGCGCGCGCAGGATGCCGACCACGAACACGCCCGCGACCAGCAGCGGGAAGATCTGCCTGATGAAGCGCCACGATTCCCACAGCCAGGCCTGCACGTCCTCGCGCGCGAGCGCCCGGCGGGCGACGGCGGCGAGCGCGGCGAGCAGGATCGCCACCGCGAAGAACTTGCCGGTGAAGCCGACGACGAGCCCTGCGTCGCTTTCGCGAACAGCGAGGGCGGCGACGAGGAGAGTTGCGGCGATGAGGACCAGGCCCGCGCGCGCCCAGGCGTTGAAGCCGTCGTGGATGTGCTCGAAGCCCTTCCACGCGCACAGGCCGATGGCCGCGAGCAGCGCGATGAGCGCGACACCTTGCACCGTCACGCCTTCTTCCCCGCGGCTCGCGTCGTGGAGCACGAGGCGGTCCAGGACCTCCTGCCAGGGCCGCGTGTCGCCCATCGGCAGCGTGAGTTCGAAGGCCGAGCCCGTGAGGAAGGCGAGCTTGAGCGTCCCGGCGAGCAGCAAGGCGACCCAAAGCAGCAGGAAGGCGAGCGATCCGCGAGCCATGCGCCCGGAGCCCGGCCCCGCGAACTCGCCGCCGGTGGCCTCGTCGTGCGCCGCGTCGTCCGCCCGGAACAGCAGCGCCATGATCAGGCCGATTCCGATGCCGAAGGCGAGCGACAGGATGAAGCGCGCGACGGCGAGGTCCACGCCGATCACGCCGCCGGTGTAGACGAGCGCCAGGATGTTGGCCGCGGGCGCGAAGAAGAGGAAGGTGATGGCGGGCCCCAGCCCCGCGCCCTTTCGGTAGATGCCCGCGAACAGCGGCACGATGGTGCACGAGCACACCGCGAGCAGCGACCCTGCCGCGGCGGCGGCGGGATAGGAAACGGCCTTGTGCGCGTCGCGGCCGAGGAAGCGCGTCACCGCTTCCTGCGGAATCAGCGCGGCCATCGCGCCCGCGATGAAGAACGCGGGCACCAGGCACAGGAGCACATGGGCGGCGAGGTATGCCGCGAGGTTGCCCAGTCCCGATTCAAGCAGCGGGCCGATCGCATTAGCCATTGATTCCATGAACTCTTTCGGTGGAGGGGAGGCGGATTCCGCGCGCCCCCTTTTCCTTCCCATGATTGGCGCATAACCGCCTTCTCCGTTGACTCAGGTCAAGTTTCCGGCTTCGTGAACTGTTGAAATGGCCGTGGATTCGCATACCCCCCTGCTCCCGGGGGTATGTCGAGGGCGGAATCAGGGGTGTACCCCCGCAAGGGGAAACGGCCAAGGAGGCTTGCACATGAAACTGACGAGACGGGAATTCCTCAGGGCATCGGCCGCGGTGGTCGGCGCAATGGCGGCCGGCTGCGCGACGACGGGAGATGGAATCCCGGTCACGAGCGCGATGGCGTTGAGGAAGGCGAAGCCCGCGGGCCCGGCCAAGGGCGAGTGGGTGTCCACCGCCTGCCAGGGCTGCACCCAGTGGTGTGCCATCCAGATCTTCGTCCAGAACGGCCGTGCCACCCGCGTGCGCGGCAACCCGGCCAGCAAGACCAATCACGGCTATGT
>JAABQW010000003.1 GCA_011391275.1 Betaproteobacteria bacterium | reverse complement strand
GCGCAAGGTGGTCGAGGAGATGCTCGCCGAGATCGAGCGCCGCGGCGAGGCGGCCGTGCGCGAGTACGCCGCGAAGCTCGACAAGTGGACGGGCGAGATCGTGCTGACGGAAGCCGACATCGAGCGGCGAACCGCGGGGATCGAGCCAGCGGTCAAGCGCGACATCGAGTTCGCCGCCGGCCAGGTACGCCGCTTCGCCGAGGCCCAGCGCGACTCGATGCGCGAGTTTTCCCTCGAGGTGCGCCCGGGTCTCCTGGCCGGCCAGCGCCTCATCCCGGTGAACGTCGCCGGCTGCTACGTGCCCACGGGCCGCTATGCCCACATCGCCTCGGCCTACATGGCCATCGCCACCGCCAAGGCCGCGGGCGTGCCCACCGTGATCGCCTGCTCCACTCCCTACAAGGGCGAGGGCATACACCCGCAGGTCCTCTACGCGATGAAGGTCGCGGGCGCCGACGTCATCATGACGCTGGGCGGCGTGCAGGCCATCGCGACCCTTGCCTACGGACTCTTCACCGGCAAGCCCGCCGACATCATCGTGGGGCCCGGCAACAAGTTCGTGGCCGAGGCCAAGCGCACGCTTTTCGGGAAGGTGGGCATCGACGTCTTCGCCGGCCCCTCGGAAGTCGCGGTCATTGCGGACGAGACGGCCGACCCCGCCATCGTCGCCTCGGACCTCGTGGGCCAGGCCGAGCACGGCCACGAGTCGCCCGCGTGGCTCTTCACCACCTCGAAGGCGCTGGCCGAGGACGTGATGCGCCGGGTCCCCGCCCTCATCGAGGCGCTCCCCGCCACGGCGAAGGACGCGGCGGGCGCGGCCTGGCGCGACTACGGCGAGGTGATCGTGTGCGGCTCGCGCGAGGAGGTGGCGCAGGTCTCCGACCGCTACGCCTGCGAGCACCTGGAGGTGCACGCCGGCGACCTCGACTGGTGGCTCGGGCGGCTCACCTGCTACGGCTCGCTCTTCCTCGGAGAAGAGACCACGGTGGCCTTCGGCGACAAGGCCTCCGGCCCCAACCACGTGCTGCCGACGCGCGGTGCGGCCCGTTACTCGGGCGGGCTCTCGGTGCACAAGTTCATCAAGACGGTCACCTGGCAGCGCATGACGCGCGAGGCGAGCCACGAGATCGCCCAGGTGACGGCGCGGATCTCGCGGCTCGAGGGAATGGAGGCACACGCGCGCACCGCCGACGACCGCCTGGCCAAGTACTTCCCGGAGGAGCGCTTCGAGCTGGGCGCTCCCGTGCAGGGCTGATGGCCGCGCCGGCCGCCTTCGACCTCGCAGGCCGCGTGGCGCTCGTCACGGGTGCCAGCTCCGGCATCGGGCGCGAGATCGCGCGCGCGCTCTCCGAGGCCGGCGCATCGGTGGTGCTGCTGGCGAGGCGCGAGCAGGAGCTGGAGGAGGCCCGCGCGGAGGTCGAGGCCGAGGGCGGCCGCGCCGCCACGCTCGTCGCGGACCTCGCCGACCGCGCGTCGCTGCGCGCCGCCGCCGCGCGCGCCCGCGACTTCTTCGGCGACCCCGACATCCTCGTGAACGCGGCGGGCGTGAACCGGCGCGGGCCGCTGCCGGCGATCGACGACGCGGCCTGGGACACGACGCTCGCGATCAACCTGTCCGCCCCCTTCTTCCTCGCCCAGGCTCTCTCCCCGGCCATGGTCGCGCGCGGCTGGGGGCGCATCATCAACATCGCATCGCTCCAGTCGGTGCGCGCCTTCCCGATGAGCGCACCCTACGGCGCCTCCAAGGGCGGCGTGATGCAGCTCACGCGCGCGCTGGCCGAGGCACTCTCGAAGGACGGCGTCACCGCCAACGCCATCGCACCGGGCTTCTTCCCGACCGCGCTCACCGCGGCCGTCGTGAACGACCCGGCGCGCTGGGAGAAGATGGCGCAGTCCACCTTCGCGAAGCGCAACGGCGAGCTCCGCGACCTGCGCGGCACCGCGGTCTTCCTCGCCAGCCGCGCCTCCGACTACGTGACCGGCCAGACCATCTTCGTCGACGGCGGCTTCTCCGCGGGCTGAACCCATGAAGGCACTCGTCTACACCGCCCCCAACCAGGTCGTGCACCGCGACGAGCCGGACCCGGCCGCGGGCGCCGGGGAGGTCCTCATCCGCGTCGACGCCGTGGGCATCTGCGGCTCCGACATGCACGCGTTCCACGGCCACGACCCGCGCCGCGTGCCCCCGCTCATCCTCGGCCACGAGCTCGCGGGCGAGATCCTCGAGGGCCCGGGCAAGGGCCGGCGCGTCACGGTGAACCCCATCATCGCCTGCGGGCGTTGCGACTACTGCGTGCAGGGCCGCGACAACCTCTGCGCCAACCGCACCATGATCGGCATGCAGCGCCCCGGCGGCTTCGCCGAGCGCGTGGTGACCGCGGCCAGCGCCGTGATCGACCTTCCCGACGGCATGGACGTGCGCGCCGCCGCGCTCACGGAGCCGGCGGCCACGGCGCTGCACGCGCTCACCCTCGCCTCGCGGGCGCTGGCCCGCCCCGTGCCCGAGTGCACCGTGCTGGTGATCGGCGGCGGCGCCATCGGGCTCCTCACCGCGCTGCTGCTGCGCACCTGGGGGGCGCGCCGCATCCACCTGGCCGAGACCAACGCACTGCGGCGCGAGGCGGCGATGCGCGCGGCGACGGTCGAGGCCTTCGACCCGCTTATCGGCGGCGGCCCTGGCGAGGGCACGATCGACCTCGTCATCGACGCCGTGGGCGCCGCGCCCACGCGCAAGGCCGCGCTGGCGGCGGTGAAGCCCGGCGGCGTGGTGCTGCACATCGGCCTGCAGGACTGGGCCTCCGAGATCGACATGCGCAAGCTCACGCTGGCCGAGATCACGCTCGTCGGGGCCTACACCTACTCCACGGCCGACCTGCGCGCCGCCGCGCGAGCCCTGCACGAGGGCGCCTTCGGCGACCTCGCCTGGGTCGAGGACCGGCCGCTGGCCGAGGGCGCGCGCGCCTTCGACGACCTCCACCACGGCCGCGCCCGCGCCGCCAAGATCCTGCTGCGCCCCTGACCGACACGATGGCCGAGACCTCCACCCACGATTTCGTCGTCGTCGGCGCCGGCACCGCCGGCTGCGCGCTGGCCGCGCGGCTGTCGGAGAACGGCCGCCACTCGGTGCTCCTGCTCGAGGCGGGCCCGAAGGACGATTACCCCTGGATCCACATCCCCATCGGCTACGGGAAGACGATGTTCCACCCCGTGTACAACTGGCGCTTCGAGACGGAGCCCGACCCGGGGATGGACGGCCGGCGCATCTACTGGCCGCGCGGGCGCTGCCTCGGGGGCTCGTCCTCGATCAACGGCCTCATCTACATCCGCGGCCAGCACGAGGACTACGACCACTGGGCAACGCTGGGCAACGACGGCTGGGCGTGGAAGGACGTGGCTCCCTACTTCCGCAAGCTCGAGTCGAATTCGCGCGGCGCCTCCGAGCTGCACGGCGCCGACGGGCCGATCTCGTGCTCGGACATCCCCGGCCGCCACGAGCTGATCGAAGCGATCATCGAGGGCGCCGGTTCCCTCGGGGTGCCGAGGAACGACGACTTCAACGGCGAACGCCAGGAGGGCGTGGGCTACTACCAGCTCTTCACGCGCAAGGGCTGGCGCTCGAGCACGGCGGTGGGCTACCTGAAGCCCGCGCGCGGGCGCGCGAACCTGCGCGTGGAGACCGACGCGCACGCCACGCGCCTGCTCTTCGAGGGGGCGCGGGCCACGGGCGTGGAGTACCGGCAGCACGGTCGCATGCAGGTCGCGCGCGCGGCCCGCGAGGTGATCCTCGCCGCCGGCGCGATCCAGAGCCCGCAGCTGCTGCAGCTCTCCGGCGTGGGCCCGGCGGCGCTGCTCCGGGAACACGGCATCCCGGTGGTGGCCGACCTCCCCGGCGTGGGCGAGAACCTGCAGGACCACCTGCAGCTTCGCCTCGTCTTCAAGTGCACGAAGCCCATCACCACCAACGACGACCTCGCCTCGTGGTGGCGCTCGGCGAAGATCGGGCTGCAGTGGCTCATCTTCCGCGAAGGCCCTCTCGCCATCGGCATCAACCAGGGCGGGCTCTTCACGCGCGTGATGCCCGGCGCGACGCGGCCCGACATCCAGTTCCACATCGCCACGCTCTCGGCGGAGCTCGCGGGCGCGAAGCCCCATCCCTTCTCCGGATTCACGCTGAGCGTGTGCCAGTTGCGGCCGGGCTCGCGCGGGACGGTCCGGATCAAGTCGGCCGACCCCTTCCAGGCGCCGGCGATGGTGCCCAACTACCTTTCGACCGAGGACGACCGCCTCTGCGCCGTGGAGGCCGTGAAGTTCGCGCGCCGGCTGGCCGCGGCGCCGGCGGTGGCGCCCTACGTGCGCGAGGAATACAAGCCGGGGCCCGGGGTCGCGAGCGACGAGGAGATCCTGGGATGGTGCCGCGGCAACGGCGCGACGATCTTCCACCCCTCGGGCACCTGCCGGATGGGCAGCGACGCGATGGCGGTGGTAGATTCGGGATTGCGCGTGGCCGGCGTCTCCGGGCTGCGCGTCGTCGACTGCTCCGTGATGCCCACCCTCGTCTCCGGCAACACCAACGCGCCCGTGGCGATGATCGCCGAGCGGGCTAGCGACCTCATCCTGGCCGACGCCGCTGCCGGCCACACCGCCTGACCCTCCTGGAGGAACCCCGCCATGCAAGCCAAGGACGTGATGACCAGCCCCGTGGTCACCGTGGGCCCCGATGCGTCCGTGATGGACGTCGCCAAGCTGCTACTCGAGCGCCACATCAGCGCGGCGCCCGTGGTGGACGCCTCCGGGGGCCTCCTGGGCGTGGTGAGCGAGGGCGACCTCATGCGCCGCCCCGAGGCCGGCACGGAACGCCGCCCGTCGTGGTGGCTCACCCTCCTCTCCGACCCGCAGGACGAGGCACGCGACTACCTGAAGAGCCACGGCCTGCGCGCCCGGGACGTGATGACCCGCAACGTCCTCACCGTGGAGGAGGACGCCTCGCTGCAGGACATCGCCACCCTCCTCGAGAAGCACCGCATCAAGCGCGTGCCGGTGATGCGCGGCGGCCAGGTGGTGGGCATCGTCAGCCGCGCCAACCTGCTGCAGGCGTTGGTGGCGCAGTCGAGGCCCCCCCTCCCGCAGGCCGACGACCGCGCGCTGCGCGAGGCGGTGATGGACGCCCTCAAGGCGACGGGCGCGCGCACGCTCTACATCAACGTCGTGGTTGCCGAAGGCATCGTCCACCTCTGGGGCATGGCCCACAGCGACGAGGAGAAGCACGCCATCTGCGTTGCGGCCGAATCCGTCACCGGCACGAAGCAGGTTTGCGAGCGCATCTCGCTGCTGCCGCGCGGCGCGAGTTCCACGACCTGACGCAATAGGGACGGTTCCTGGGAACCGTCCCCAGGAACCGTCCCTATTGCGCGTTGGTTACAGCAGGGCGCGGAGCGCGGTCTTGAGCACCTTGCCGTAGTTGTTCTTGGGCAATTCCGCCACGAAGCGGTATTCCTTCGGACGCTTGAACCGCGCGATGGCGGCCAGGCAATGCGCGTCCAGCTCGGCGGGCGTGGGTGCGGGCTCGCGAGCCACCACGAATGCGACCACCGTCTCGCCCCACTCCGGGTCGGCGCGGCCCACCACGGAGGCCTCCGCCACGCCGGGGTGCGCGAGGAGCGCCTCCTCCACCTCGCGGGGATAGATGTTCGAGCCCCCGCTGATGATGAGGTCCTTGCTGCGGTCCTTGAGCGCGAGGAAGCCCTCCGCGTCGAACGCGCCCAGGTCGCCCGTCCACAGCCACCCGTCGCGCAGCGCCCGGGACGTGGCCCCGGCATCCTCCCAGTAGCCCGACATCACGACGGCGCCGCGCACGCACACTTCGCCCACCTCGCCCGCGGGCAGGGCGCGCCCGGCGGCGTCACGCACCACCACCTCCACCCCGCTCTGCGGCACGCCCACGGAGGCGATGCGCGCGAGGTGGCGCGGGTGGCCGCGGTCGTTCACGAAGCGCTTGGCCAGCGCCGTGATCGTCATCGGGCTCTCCCCCTGCCCGTAGATCTGCGCGAAGCGCAGGCCCATCACGTCGAGCGCGCGCAGCAGGTCCGCGACGTACATGGGGCCCCCGCCGTAGACCACCGTGCGCAAGCCCTCGAGCGGCGGCGCGTGTGCCGCGGCGTACTCGACGAGGCGGCGCACGATCGTCGGCGCAGCGAAGAGGCCGACCCCGCGATGCGTCGCCGCGAGATCGAAGACCTCGGCGGGATCGAAGCCGCCCGACTCCGGGACGACCTGCGCGGCGCCCGCCAGGAGGTAGGGCACGAGGTAGAGGCCCGAGCCATGCGACATGGGTGCCGCGTGCAGCAGGCAGTCCGCGGGGCCCACGGCGTCCACGTCGGTGAGGTAGCCCTGCGCCATCGCGCGAAGGTTCGCGTGCGAGAGCATCGCGCCCTTGGGCCGGCCCGTGGTGCCGCTGGTGTAGAAGAGCCAGGCGAGCGCATCGTCGGCGACGGTCTCGAGGGGCAGCGGCTCGCCGAAGAGGGCGCCGTAGCCGACGCTCCCCGCCTCGATCACGTCCGGCGGCCGGTCGATCCCGGCGCACGCCTCGGCCAGCCCAGAGATCCAGCCGGGCGTGGCGAACACGGCCTTCGCGCCGGAGTTTTCCAGGATGAAGGCCACCTCGCGCGGGTGCAGCTTCGCGTTGACCGGCACCGCCGCAAGCCCCGCCCACCAGGCGCCGAGGAGGACTTCCGCGTATTCCGGCGCGTTCGCCATGACCAGCGCCACGCGGTCGCCCCGCGCAAGCCCCAGCTTCTCGCGCAGCCCGCGCGCGAGCGATGCCGCGTCGGCGGCAAGCCGCGCATAGGTCTTCCAGGCGGAAGCCCCGACGTACACCGCGACCCGCGCCGGATCCGTCCGCGCATGCCTCGCCAGCCACAACGCCACGTTCATGCCGCAAAGTCTAATCCGTAATCAGATTGGAAAAGGTAATCCGATTAGACTCGCGGGATGGAGAAGCACCCGCCCGCATGGCTGCGCTGGGCACCCGCCCTGTTCGTCTTCCTGTGGAGCACCGGCTTCATCGGGAGCAAGCTGGGCGCGCCGTTCGCCGAGCCGCTCACCTTCCTGTCGTGGCGCTACGCCGCGGCCGTTGCGCTGTTGCTCGGGGCCGCCCTCCTCACGCGCGCTGCATGGCCCGCCTCGCCCGCCGTGGCGGGGCACGCGGCCGTCGCGGGACTCCTGGTCCAGGGCGCCTACCTTTCCGGGGTGTTCTGCAGCGTGGCACGGGGCATGCCGCTCGCGACCGTTTCGCTAATCGTGGGGCTGCAACCTGTCCTCACCGCGATCGCCGCCGGGCCGCTGCTGGGCGAGCGCCTCTCGCGCCGCCAGTGGCTGGGCATCGCGCTGGGCTTCGGCGGTGTGGTGCTCGTCGTCTCCGGGAAGTGGACCGGTGCCTCGACCGACGCGGCCGCCTACGCCTTTCTCGTTTTCGCGCTCTTCGGCATTACCGGCGGCACGCTCTACCAGAAGCGCTACTGCGGCGCCGTGCCGATGCTCACGGGCGGGGTGATCCAGTACGCCGCCGCGGGGACGGTGACGCTCGCCGCCGCGTTCGCCACCGAAACGATGGTCGTGGACTGGACGCCGCAGTTCGCCTTCGCCCTGGGCTGGCTCGTCCTCGTGCTTTCCTTCGGCGCCATCGGGCTCCTCTTCACGATGATCCGCCACGGGGAGGCCTCGCGCGTCGCAAGCCTCTTCTTCCTCACCCCGCCGGTGACGGCGGTGATGGCCTTCCTGCTCTTCGGGGAAAAGCTCCCGTCGGTGGCGCTGGCCGGGCTCGCCGTATCCGCGGTCGGGGTGGCCCTCGTCACGCGGCGCTAGAATGGGGGGGCCATGACTACAATCGTCGTCGTCCGCAAGGGGAACCAGGCCGTCATCGCGGCCGACTCCCTCACCACCTTCGGGACCACGCGGCTCGCGCCGTCGTACGACCGGAGCCCGCACAAGATCATCCAGTTCGCCGACTCGTTCATCGGCGTAGCCGGGAGCGCCGCCCACCAGCTCGTGCTCGAGAACCTGCTCACCAAGAACGCCGACCTGGCGCTGCACGGCAAGGAGGCGATCTACGAGACCTTCCGGCGCCTGCACCCGCTGCTCAAGGACGAGGCCTTCCTCAACCCGAAGGAGGAGGAGGACGACCCGTACGAGTCGTCGCAGATGACGGTGATGATCGCCAACCCCTCGGGCATCTTCGCGGTGTACTCGATGCGCGAGGTGTTCGAGTTCGACCGCTACTGGGCCATCGGCTCGGGCCGCGACTTCGCCCTTGGCGCCATGTGGGTGTCGTACCAGCGCGCGAAGACCCCGGAGCAGGTGGCGAAGATCGGCGTCGAGGCCGGCGCGGAATTCGACACCGGGACGGCGCTGCCGATGTCCATGCACTCGGTGACCATCGCCGGATGAGCGGCGGGGACCGGGTTCGCGCCGACCTGTGGCTGGTCGCCGCGCGCTTCTTCAAGACCCGGGGGCTCGCCACGGAGGCCATCGACGCCGGCCGCGTGAGCGTGAACCGGGAGCGCGCCAAGCCGTCAAAGCTGGTCAAGCCGGGCGACGAGCTGGAAATCCGCCGCCCGCCCTTCGAGCACGTGGTGAAGGTGCTGGGGGTCTCGGACCGGCGCGGGCCCGCGTCCGAGGCGCAGAAGCTCTACGAGGAAACGCCCGAAAGCCGCGCGAAGCGCGACGCGGTGGCGGCGGAGCTGAAGTCCATGCCGCCGCCGGTGTTCAAGGGCCGGCCCACCAAGCAGGACCGGCGCAAGCTCGACCGATTCATCCGACGACAGGACGACGACTGACCATGAAGAGACTTCTCATCGCCGCCACCCTCTGCGCCCTGCCCGCCTTCGCCCACCACGGGTGGAGCGAATACGACCAGGAGAAACCCCTCACCCTCACGGGGAAGGTGAAGGAATCCGGCTACGAGCACCCGCACGGCCACATCGCGCTCGAAACACCGGGCAAGACCTGGCGCGTGATCCTGGCCCCGCCCTCGCGCATGCAGAACCGCGGCCTGCCGCGGGAGGACATCAAGGTGGGCTCCACGGTGACCGTCGTCGGCTACGCCAACCGATCCAAGCCCGAGGAAGCGCGCGCCGAGCGCATCACCGCCGCCGGCAAGACCGTCGAACTGCGCTAGGCCCGGCCGGTGACGCCCGCCAACCCCATCGAGGCGCTGCCCATCGCGCGGATGATGCGCGAGTCGCTGTGGGCGTACCCCATCGTGGAGACGATCCACATCGTGGGTTTCGTGATCCTCGTGGGCAGCGTGGTGATGTTCGACCTGCGCGTGCTGGGGCTGTCGAAAAGCCTGTCGGTGCGCGCCCTCTCGCGCCACCTGCTGCCGTGGAGCTTCGCAGCTCTCTTCCTCATCGTGCCGACGGGCTTCCTCATGTTCATGACGCACGCCACCGACTTCCTCGCCAACCGCACCTTCCAGCTCAAGATGGCCCTCCTCATGACGGCCGGCATCAACGCGGTCATCTTCCGTACCGGGCCGTACCAGACCGTGGAGCATTGGGATGTCGGCACGCGCGCGCCGATCGCTGCGCAGCTTTCGGTGGCGGCTTCGATCGTCCTGTGGATCGCGATCATCAGCTGCGGGCGGCTGCTCGCGTACACATGAGCGTGATCGCGAAGCATTGCGCCACGATCCTGGCCGCCTTGCTGCTCGCGGCTGGCCATTCCGCCATCGCCTCTTCCACCAAGGCGGTGCGCGTACTCGACTGGATGCTCGCGGTGCCCGCCGGCTGGACGCCGCAGGTGCCCTCGAGCCCCATGCGCCTCGCCCAGTTCACGGCCGGCTCCCGCGAGGGGAGCGCCGACGTCGCGGTGTTCCACTTCGGACTCGCGGGCGGCGGGACGGTGCAGGAGAACATCGACCGTTGGACCACGCAGTTCCTCACGGAAGCAGGAAAGCCCGCCACGCCGCAGGTGGAGAAAGGCAAGGCCTCGGGCATGCCGGTGACGTGGGTGGCCCTCGAAGGGCGCTATGCCCGCGGCGTGGGGACGGGGCCGCAGGGCCAGGGGGCCGCGAACCAGTCGCTGCGCGTGGCGGTGCTGGAGACGCCCGCGGGCAACCTCTTCTTCCAGCTCTGGGGCGACCGGCCCGCGGTGGCAAAGCAGGAAGCCGCATTCCGCCTCATGGTGCAGAGCCTCAAGCGCGGTCCCTAGGAGAAAGCCATGGCCTCTTCCCCGATCCTTCGCGTGGCTCCCCTCGGTTCCCCGCCGTGGGAGACGCCCAATCCCTTCCTCTTCTGCGTGCACCACATGGACCACTACCCGAAGGGCGACGATTCGCTCGGGCCCGTGGCCTCGCTCGCCGGCCGCCAGATCGGCCAGGACTTCGCGGGCAAGGACGGCTGGAACATGTACCACGGCGAGCGCGTGCCGGGCTTCCCGCAGCACCCGCACCGCGGCTTCGAGACGGTGACGGTGGTGCGGCGCGGACTGGTGGACCACTCCGACTCGATGGGGGCGGCGGCGCGCTACGGCGAGGGCGACGTGCAGTGGCTCACGGCCGGCGCCGGCATCCAGCACGCGGAGATGTTCCCGCTGGTGCACCGGGACCGCGACAACCCGCTGGAGCTCTTCCAGATCTGGCTGAACCTCCCCGCCGCCGACAAGATGGCGCCGCCGCACTTCGCGATGTTCTGGGCGGACGCGGTGCCGACGGTGTCACCCGCTGCCGGCGTATCGGTGACGCTCGTCGCGGGCGCGCTCGATGGTGTCGCACCGCCCTCGCCGCCGCCAGATT
>JAABQW010000002.1 GCA_011391275.1 Betaproteobacteria bacterium | reverse complement strand
CCATCCGCCGCAAGGCGTCCATGGCGCTGCCGGCCGGCAAGCCCGAGGCCGAGGCGCTGGCGGACCTTCGCGCCATTGCCGCGAAGAACCGCGTCCTCAAGTCGTGGATCGGGCAGGGCTACTACGGCACGCACACGCCGGGCGTCATCCTGAGGAACATCCTCGAGAACCCCGCCTGGTACACCGCCTACACGCCTTACCAGCCGGAGATCTCGCAGGGGCGGCTGGAGGCGCTGGTGAACTTCCAGGCCATGGTGTGCGACCTCACGGCGATGGAGATCGCCAACGCCTCCATGCTCGACGAGGCGACGGCCGCGGCCGAGGCGATGACGCTCTGCCGGCGCTCGGGGGCGCACGCCTCCGACGTCTTCGCGGTGGCCTCCGATGTGCTGCCGCAGACCATCGACGTCCTGCGCACGCGGGCGGCCCCGCTGGGCCTCGAGATCCGCGTGGCGCCGCCGGCGGAGCTCGCCTCCGTCGACGCGTTCGCCGTGCTCGTCCAGTACCCCGGCGTGGACGGGGAAATCCGCGATTACCGCGCGCTCGCCGAGGCGGTGCACGCCAAGGGCGGCCATTTGGTGGCCGCTGCCGACCTCCTGGCGCTCGCCGTCATCGCCCCGCCGGGCGAGTGGGGCGCGGACGTGGTCGTGGGCTCCGCGCAGCGCTTCGGCGTGCCCATGGGCTACGGCGGCCCGCACGCGGGCTACCTCGCGACGCGCGACGCCCTCAAGCGCAGCATGCCCGGGCGCCTGGTCGGCGTGACGGTGGACTCCCACGGCAACCCCGCCTACCGCCTGGCGCTGCAGACGCGCGAGCAGCACATCCGCCGCGAGAAGGCGACCTCCAACATCTGCACCGCGCAGGTGCTGCTCGCGGTGATGGCTTCCATGTACGCCGTCTACCACGGCCCGCACGGGCTCGCGCGCATCGCGCGCCGCGTGCACCGCCTCGCGGCCATCGCGCGCGCGGGGCTCGCGAAGCTGGGCTTCGAGGTGCCGGCCGCCGCGTTCTTCGACACGCTCACCGTGCGCACGGGCGAGGCCACCGCGGCGATCGCGGAGCGCGCCGTGGCCTCGGGCGTCAACCTGCGCCGCGTGGACGCGTCGACCCTGGGCTTCTCGTTCGACGAGACGACCACGCGCGAGGATGTCTCGCTCCTCTGGGCGATCTTCTCGGGCAAGCCTGCCGCCTTCGCGCCGGCCGACCTCGACGCGTCCGCGGAGGGCATCCCCGCGGCGCTCGCCCGGGCCAGCGCCTACCTCCAGCACCCGGTCTTCAATCGCTACCACGCGGAAACCGAGATGCTGCGATACCTGCGGCGCCTTGCGGACAAGGACATTGCGCTCGACCGCTCCATGATCCCGCTGGGGTCGTGCACGATGAAGCTCAACGCCACGAGCGAGATGATCCCGGTCACCTGGCCGGAGTTCGGCAACCTCCATCCCTTCGCGCCCGCCGGGCAGGCGCAGGGCTACCGGGAGCTCGTCGAAGGCCTGGAGAAGATGCTCGTCGAGTGCACCGGCTACGCGGCCGTCTCCATGCAGCCCAACGCGGGCTCGCAGGGCGAGTACGCGGGCCTCCTCGTCATCAAGGCGTGGCACGAGAGCCGCGGCGAGGGGCACCGCAACGTCTGCCTCATCCCCAGTTCGGCGCACGGCACCAACCCGGCCTCCGCGCAGATGGCCGGCATGCACGTGGTGGTGGTGGCCTGCGACGAAAGCGGCAACGTGGACCTCGCCGACCTGCGCGCCAAGGCGGCGCAGCACGCGAAGGACCTGGCGGCCATCATGGTGACCTACCCCTCGACGCACGGCGTGTTCGAGGCGGGCATCACGGAGCTGTGCGAAGTCGTCCACGCCCACGGCGGGCAGGTGTACGTGGACGGGGCCAACATGAACGCGCTGGTCGGCCTGGCCGCGCCCGGCGCCTTCGGCGGCGACGTCTCGCACCTGAACCTCCACAAGACCTTCTGCATCCCGCACGGAGGCGGCGGTCCCGGCGTGGGGCCCGTCGCGGTGGCCGCGCACCTGGCGAAGTTCCTGCCGGGGCACCGCTACCTCGACGCCCCGCGGGAGGCCACCGGCGCGGTGTCCGCCGCCCCCTACGGCAGCGCCTCGATCCTGCCCATCTCGTGGATGTACGTGGCGATGATGGGTGCGGAGGGCCTGAAGGCCGCGACCGAGATCGCGATCCTCAACGCGAACTACGTCGCCAGGCGCCTGGCGCCGCACTACCCGGTCCTTTACACCGGCCCCGGCGGGCTGGTCGCGCACGAGTGCATCCTCGACCTGCGCCCGCTGAAGGAGACTTCCGGCATCTCGGTCGACGACGTGGCCAAGCGCCTCATGGACTACGGGTTCCACGCGCCGACGATGTCGTTCCCCGTGGCCGGCACGCTGATGGTGGAGCCGACCGAGAGCGAATCCCGGGCGGAGCTCGACCGCTTCTGCGAGGCGATGATCGCGATCCGCGGCGAGATCCGCGCGGTGGAGGAGGGGCGGCTCGACCGCGAGGACAATCCGCTGAAGCACGCGCCGCACACGGCGGCGGCCGTGCTCGCCGACGACTGGAAGCACGCCTACCCGCGGGAACTCGCGGCGTATCCGCTCAAGTCGCTGCGCGAGAACAAGTACTGGCCGCCGGTGGGCCGCGCGGACAACGTCCACGGCGACCGGCACCTCTTCTGCTCGTGCCTGCCGGTAGGGGAGTGATGCGGGGAGTAAACCTTTGGAACACGGATGAACACGGATAGAGGCGGATGAACACGGATTGACTCGATGGCGTGAAGCGTTGCCGAACCCGGCACCATTGCGGTCCAGTTCACGCGCAATGCGTTCCCTCTACGAATTATCCGTGTTCATCCGCCTCTATCCGTGTTCATCCGTGTTCCAAAGGTTTACTCCCCGCATAACTCTCAAGCCCACCGCCAGAAGTCCCCCCGTTCCTCGCGGTACAAGCGCGCCAGCACCTGCTGGTGCACCTCCGTAGCGCCATCGACGAGCCGCGCCTGCCGGGCGTAGCGGTAGATCCATTCGAGCGGCGTGTCGGTCGAGTAGCCGCGCGCGCCGCAGAGCTGGATGGCCGTGTCCGCGCAGAGGTGCAGCGCATCGGCGACCTGCACCTTGGCCATCGAGATCTCCTTCCGCGCGAAGTCGCCCCGGTCGAGGAGCACCGCCGCCTTCATCGTGAGCAGGCGCCCGATCTCGACCTGCATCGCGCAGTGGCCCAGCTTCATCTGCACGCTCTCGCGGTCGGCCAGGTGCCTGCCGCCGCTCATGCGCTCGCCGGTGTAGTCGGCGGCGATGTCCAGGCATCGCTTCGCGAGCCCCAGCCAGCGCATGCAGTGGGTGAGGCGCGCCGTGCCCAGGCGGATCTGCGTGACCTTGAGCCCGTCGCCCACGTTCATGAGCCGGTTCTCGTCCGGGATCTCGAGGCCGTCGTACTCGATCTCGCAGTGCCCGCCGTGCTCCTCCGGCCCCAGGATGGGGATGCGCCGGGTGATGCGCCAGCCCGGGTCGTCGCGGTCGTGGAGGAAGGCGGTGAGCCCCTTGCGCGCGTCGTCCGAGGTCTTCGCCACGACGATGAAGTGCTTGGCCACCCCGGCGCCGGTGATGAACCACTTGCGCCCGTGCACCACCCAGGTGTCGCCGCGGCGCGTGGCGGTGGTGAGCATCATCGCCGGGTCGGAGCCGCTGCCCGGATGGGGCTCGGTCATGGCGAAGGCGGAGCGCACGGTTCCGTCGACGATGGGGTGGAGCCAGCGCTCCTTCTGCGCCGGCGTGCCCACCTTGTTCAGCAGGATCATGTTGCCGTCGTCGGGCGCGGCGCAGTTCGCGCTCACCGGGCCGAAGAGCGAGTAGTTGAGCTCCTCATAGCACGCGGCCATGCCGGCGACGGGCAGGCCCTGGCCGCCCAGCTCCTTCGGCATCTGCGGCGCCCAGAGGCCTTCCTCCCTCGCCTTGGCGCGCAGCAGCGCGAGGATCTCCGGGCGGATGTTCTCGTGCTCGTCGAAGGATTCCGGCGTCGTGTCGTAGGGCAGGACGTGGCGGCGCACGAAGTCGCGATAGCGGCGGCGGTAGTCCTCGATCGGGGCGGGCAGGGCGAAGTCCACGGCGGGGCTCCTAGAGGCTGTTCACGAGGTGGCCGCCGTCGACCACGACGACGGAGCCGGTCATGTAGGCGCCGGCCCCGGAGGCCAGCAGGAGCAGGGCGCCCTCGAGGTCGCCCGGCGAGCCGATGCGCCGCTGCGGCACGCGCTTTGCCATCGCGTGCCCGGCCTCGGAGGCGAAGAAGTCGCGGTTCATCTCCGTGATCACGTAGCCGGGCGCGATCGCGTTCACGCGGATGCCGTGCCGCGCCCACTCGAGCGCAAGCGACCGGGTCACCTGCACGAGCGCGGCCTTGGCGGCGGCGTAGGGAAGGAGGTGCGTGGCCTGGCGAAGGCCCAGGATCGAGGCGATGTTCACGATCGAGCCGGGGCGCCCGGCGGCGATCATCGTCCTCGCCACCGCCTGGGCCACTCGCCATGCGCCGTCGAGGTTGGTGTCGAGGACGCGGCGCCAGTCGTCCTCGGTGAGGTCGATCGAGGCCTTGGTGTCGGCGATGCCGGCGTTGTTCACGAGGATGTCGATCGGGCCGGCGAGCCCGGCCGCACGGGCGACCGCCGCCTCGACGCTCGCGGGATCGGTGACGTCCATGGCCACGGCGTGCGCGGCGCCGCCCTCGCGCACGAGGCTTTCCAGGCGGTCCAGGCGGCGCGCGGCGGCGACCACGACCGCGCCGCGGACCGCGAGGCATCGCGCGAAGTTCTCGCCCAGGCCGCTGGAGGCGCCGGTGACCAGGGCCACCTTGCCGCTTACGTCGAAGAGGGGATCGTGAGTCATCGCGCGGTTCCTTCGCCGCGGGCGAGCGCCCGCGGGTTGCTCGTGGCGAGCCGCGCGCGGACCGTCTCGCGCAGGTGCGCGAGGAGCGCTTCGCGGTCCGGACCTTCGTCGAAGGCGCCTGCGCGGATGCGGGCGGCGAGCCGTGCCGTGCCTTCGCGCAGGATCTCCTGGCCGTCGCCCGCCGGCGACCACCCGGGGAGCAGGGCGGCAAGTCGCGCAGTCTCGGCGGCGCCCCCATCGGGCGCGGCAAGGTCGCGTCCGGCGATCGCGAGTGCGTTGGCCGCCATGAGCGCGCCGTAGCGCTGCGCTTCGGGAAGCGCCGGCGCGATTTCCGCAACGAGGGTCGCGCGCGCGATCTCCAGGAGGTCCCGGGCTGAGGGTTCCACTTTCACGAGGTGCCCGCCGTGAGGTCGAGGATTTCCTGCTCCAGCTCCGGGACGATGTGCGCGGTGAGGGCGAGCTCGAGCGAGCGTTGCGAGCCCGACCGGTGCCGCTCGGCCTGCTGCAGGGCGATCACCGCCCAGCGCAGGTGCGCCATCGCCTGCCAGTAGCGCGTGTCGTCCGCCGAGACGGCCTCGCCGCCGGCATCGAGGTAGCCGGCGAGGAAGTCCTGCGCCGACCCGACGCCCCCGGCCTCGCGGTCGGGGCGGGCGAAACGCCAGCAGCGGGCGAGCATCCAGCCCAGGTCCTCGCGCGCATCGCCCCATCCCGCGAACTCCCAGTCGAGCACTGCGGCCAGGTGCCCTTCGTCCACGAGGTAGTTGCCGGTGCGGTAGTCGCGGTGCAGCAGGCGCGGCGTGCGCGGCGCCGGCGCGTTGCGCTCGCACCAGGCGAGCCCCCATTCCAGCGCGGGCCAGGCCTCGCCGCGCACGGCGGAAAGCCGGTCGAGGTCGTCGCGGTAGGCTGCGATGGCGGCGCGCGCGTGGTCCGCGGGCGGATCGCCCAGGAACGCGAGCGCGGCCAGCGGCGGGCGCACGCGGTGCAGCCGGGCGAGGTTCGCGCCCAGCTCGCGGGCCAGCGCCGCGCGATCCGGCACGAGCGAATCGTCCTTGCTGAGGCGGTGGCCCGCGGCCACGCCAGGCACGCGGCGCATCACGAAGAAGTCGGCTCCGGCGCCGTCGCGGCAGAGGAACAGCGGCTCCGGCACGCGCACGCCGGCGCCGTGGGCCACGCGCAGGATCTCGAATTCCTCGGCCCTCGAACGGCTCACCGCGACGGCGGACGCCGCGTTGGTTCGCAGCACCCAGGCCTGCTTCCCCGCGAAGGGGCCGCCTTCCACGAGGGCGTCGAGGGCCATGTTCTCCTGGATGGCGCCGCCGGAGAGCCGCTCCCAGCGCTCGATGGCCACGCGCGTGGCGCCGCAGGCGCCGCAAAGGAACGCTTCGGCCCGCGCCCGCGGGTCGGGGGCGCCGGTTCGCGCGTTCACGGCGAGCGCGGCCTCACCAGATGCTCACCTGGTCGCCCTGGGCGCGCATCGCACGCGCATCGGCCGGGCAGGCGAACGCGCGCGAGAATTCCGGCAGGTTCGCGAGCGGGCCCTGCACGCGGTAGCGTGGCGGCGAGTGGCTGTCGGTGAGCAGGCGCAGGCGCTCCTGCTCGGGGCGCACGCGCGAGCGCCACGCCTGCGCGAAGGCGAGGAAGAAGCGCTGCTCGGGCGTGAAGCCCTCGATCTTCCCGCGGGGCTTGCCGTCGAGCGCGCGCTGCAGCCCCAGGTAGGCGATGCGCAGCCCGCCGAGGTCCGCGATGTTCTCGCCGAGGGTGAGCTTGCCGTTCACCTTGAGGCCGTCCACGCCGGTGTAGGCGTCGTACTGGGCGACGATGGCCTGGGCGCGCTCGCGGTAGCGCTTCTGGTCGGCCGGCGTCCACCACTCGCGCAGGTTGCCGTCCGCGTCGTAGCGGCGGCCGCGGTCGTCGAAGCCGTGGGTGATCTCGTGGCCGATCACCATGCCGATGCCGCCGAAGTTCACCGCGTCGTCGGCGCCGGCGTCGAAGTAGGGCGGCTGGAGGATGCCGGCGGGAAAGACGATCTCGTTCAGGCTCGAGCCGTAGTACGCGTTGACGACATGCGGCGACATCCACCAGTCGCCGCGCTCCACGGGCTTGCCCAGCCGCGCCAGCACCCGCCGGAACTCGAAGGCGTTGGCGTTGAGCCAGTTCTCCGCGAAGGGCCGCGCTCCCACCTCGGCCGCCGAGAAGTCGCGCCAGCGGTCGGGATAGCCGATCTTCACCGCCATGCGATCGAGCTTTTCCAGCGCCGCCTTGCGCGTCGCTTCCTCCATCCAGTCGACGGTGAGCAGCCGCTCGCGCAGTGCCGCCTTCACGTGCCCCACGAGCTCCTGGGCGCGCGCCTTGGCCTGCGGCGGGAAGGCCTCCCCCACGAAGAGCTCGCCGATCGCGTGGGCGAGGGGCTCCTGCCCGTAGCGGCCGCTGATCGCGTCGATCACGCGCTCGGCGCGCGGCGCCTGGCTCGCCACCCCGGTGAGCGTGCGCTGGTGGAAGGCGAAGTGCGCTTCCTCGAATTCGCGCGGCAGCTTGGTGGCGGCCGCGTTGATCACGTGCCAGCGCAGGTATGCGCGCCAGTCGGCCACGGGCCGCGAGGCGGCGAGCCTCGCGAACGCGGCGGCGTAGGCGGGCTGCGCCACGTTCAGCTCCCCGAGGCCGGGCGCGCCGATCGCGGCGAAATACGCCTTCCAGTCGAAGCCGGGAGCTTCCTTCGCGAGGGCCTCGACGGAGCGGATGTTGTAGGTCTTCTCCGGGTCGCGCCGCTCGACGAGGGTCATCTGGGCGCCCGCGAGCTCCTTCTCCGTGTAGAGGACGCTGCCGGCGAGGTAGGAAACGGCGCGCCGGCCTTCGCCGGTCAGGGCGAATACCTTCGCGAGGTGGTCGCGGTAGGCGTTTCGCTGCGTGGCGGAGCGCTCGTCGTCGCGGAAGTAGTAGTCGCGGTCGGGGAGGCCAAGCCCCGCCTGGCGGATCTCGGCGAGGTAGCGGCGCGAGTCCTTGGCGTCCTGGCGCACGGTGAAGGCGAACCCGGCGCGGATGCCGGCGCGGTGCAGCGCGGCGAACGCCGCGGGGAGGTCCTCCGCGGCCTTCACGGCATCGATCCCGGCGAAGAGCTGCGCCAGGGGCGCCAGTCCCGCCCGGGCGATGGCCGCCTCGTCCATCCCGCTCGCGTAGAAGGCGACGACCTTGTGGCGGTTCGACCCCTCGGGATAGGGGTTGGAGCGCGCGGCGGAGGCGAGGATGCCCTCCAGGCGCGCCTTGTTGCGCCTGTCGATGATGGCGAAGGTGCCCCAGCCCGGCTGGTCGTCGGGGATCGCCGTCGCCGCGAGCCAGTGGCTGTTGGCGTATCCGTAGAAGTCGTCGCAGGCGGCGACGTCCGTCGCGATGCCCGCGACATCCAGCACGGCTGCGGCGCAAAGCGCGGGAATGGCGGCGGCGGCCGCGAGGGCGATGCGGGAGGCGAGGCGGGTCATGGCGGGAGTCGGGCGCGCGGAGAGCGAAAGTCAGGCGTCATTCTAGCCCACGCGCGAGCGGTGGCCCGGGGTCCTTCGGGTATAATCGCGCAGCGAAAAATTCCCCGGGCGAAAGCCCAAGCGATGCGCATCCTCCTCTCGAACGACGACGGTTACTTCGCCCCCGGCCTGGCGGCGCTCTACGAGGCCCTTTCGCCCCTCGGCGAGATCACCGTGGTGGCCCCGGAACGCGATCGCAGCGGCGCATCGAACTCGCTCACGCTCGACCGCCCGCTCTCGCTGCACCGCGCCGGCAACGGCTTCCACTACGTGAACGGCACGCCGACGGACTGCGTGCACATGGCGGTGACGGGGCTGCTCGACATCGAGCCCGACATCGTGGTTTCCGGCATAAACGCGGGCTCGAACATGGGCGACGACACGCTCTATTCGGGCACCGTCGCCGCGGCCACCGAGGGTTACCTGCTGGGCGTGCCCGCGATCGCGATCTCGCTCGTGGGCAGGGAGTACGCCCACTACGCCACTGCCGCCCGCGTGGCGCGCGAGCTCGTCGACCGCATCCGCCGCGCTCCGCCCGAGCAGCCGATCCTGCTCAACGTGAACGTCCCCGACCTGCCCTACGACCAGCTCGCGGGCATCGAGGTGACGCGGCTGGGGCGGCGCCACAAGGCCCAGCCCGTCGTGAAGAGCGTCAACCCGCGCGGCGACACCGTGTACTGGGTGGGCCCCGCGGGTGCCGCGCGCGAGGCCGGCCCGGGCACCGACTTCCACGCGCTCGAGCGCGGTGCCGTCTCGGTCACGCCGCTCCAGGTCGACCTCACGCACGCCGGCCAGGTCGGGGCCATCGGCGAGTGGCTCGCGGCATGAGGCCCGCGCTGGCGAGGGGCGCATGAGCGCACCCACCGGCATCGGGATGACTTCCGACCGCACGCGCGGCCGGATGGTGGAGGCGCTGCGCAAGGGGGGCATCACGGACGAGCGGGTGCTGGCCGCCATGCTCGAGATCCCGCGCCACCTCTTCGTGGAGCCGGGCATCGCCTCGCGCGCCTACGAGGACACGCCGCTGCCCATCGGCCACGGCCAGACGATCTCCAGCCCGACGATCGTGGCACTCATGACGCAGCTCCTGCTCGAGAAGGGGCCCGTCGCGAAGGTGCTCGAGGTCGGCACCGGCTGCGGCTACCAGGCGGCCATCCTCGCGAGGCTCGTGAAGGAGGTCTACACCCTCGAGCGCCTGGCGCCGCTCATGGACAAGGCGCGCCGCAACCTGCGCGACCTGCGCTTCTACAACGTGCGCTTCAAGCACGCCGACGGCCACAAGGGCTACCCCGAGGGCGGCCCCTACGACGGCATCCTCTGCGCGGCCACCGCGAGCCACGTGCCCGCCGCGCTCCTGGAGCAGCTCGCGGTCGGCGGCCGGCTGGTGATCCCGGTCGGCACCGACGAGCAATGGCTGCACGTGATCGAGCGCACGCCGGCGGGCTTCACCGACGAGAAGCGCGAGGCCGTGCGCTTCGTGCCCCTGCTGCCGGGCATCGCCTGAGGAATCCATGACGCCCTCGCACCCTGTCCCGCGCGCCCTGATGCTCCTCGCCGCGCTGGCGCTCGCCGCCGGCTGCTCCACGCGCCAGCCGGCCCCGGTTGAAGAGCGCACGCCGGTGCCGCTGCCCCCGGCGGCCGTGCCGCCGAAGCCCGCGCCCGCGAAACCGGCCGCGCGGCCGGCTCCCACGCACACCATCAAGCGCGGCGAGACGCTCGTCGGCATCGCGCTGCAGTACGGGCTCGACTATCGCGAGCTCGCGGCGTGGAACAGCATCGTCAACCCGAACCTGATCAGCGTGGGCCAGGTGCTCGTGCTCGCGGCACCCGCCGGGGCCGCCGCACCGCCGCCCGCGACGGTGGCCACGCCGCTGGCCGGCGCCGGCCCCGTGGTCGAGGCGCGCCCGCTCTCCAACACGGACAGGATCAAGGTCGAGCCGCGCGCCCAGCGGCTGCCGTACTCCGACAAGGCGCTCGCGCAACTTTCCGCCGGCGGCGCTGCGGCGGAGCCCGCACCCCCGCCTGCGACGGCACCCGCGCCCGCCGCCTCCCCGCCGGTCACCACGCCCGCCCCGGCGGAGCCCGAGCGTCCCGCCACGGGCACGCAGGGCGAGGCGGTCGACTGGATCTGGCCCGTGAAGGGAAAGGTGATCGCCGGGTTCACGGAGGCGACCAAGGGTATCGACATCGCGGGCAAGAAGGGCGCGCCCGTCGTGGCCGCGGCCGCCGGGCGCGTGGTCTACGCGGGCCAGGGCCTGCGCGGCTACGGCAAGCTCGTGATCATCAAGCACAACGAGGCCTGGCTCTCGGCCTACGCGCACAACGACAACATCGTCGTGAAGGAGCAGCAGGACGTGAAGCGCGGGCAGAAGATCGCCGAGATGGGCTCCACCGACACCGACCAGGTGAAGCTGCACTTCGAGGTGCGCCGCCAGGGCAAGCCCGTCGATCCCGCGAAGGTGCTGCCGACGCCGTAGGGCCGCTCGCGGGTGGCAGCGAGGGGCAAGGCGGGTTGGTTTTTTTCAGGTTTCGGGCCGAGTGAATGTGAGGATGGCGTCAACTTCGGTGAGCTGCGT
>JAABQW010000001.1 GCA_011391275.1 Betaproteobacteria bacterium | reverse complement strand
GGCGACACCACGGCCAGCCTGTTCTTTTCGCCGAAGTCGCCGACGGCCGGCGGCTGGATCTGGGGGGCGGGGCCGGTCCTGTTGCTGCCGACGGCCAGCAAGGACGTGCTCGGCACCGAAAAGTGGGGAGTCGGGCCGACGGGAGTGGCCCTGAAGCAGGACGGGCCGTGGACGGTCGGCATCCTGGCCGGGCACATCTGGTCCGTGGCCGGCGATGACAACCGCAGGGATGTCAGCTCCAGCACCCTGCAACCCTTCTTCAGCTACACCACCAAGTCGCACACGACGATCGGCGCTTATACGGAATCCGCCTACGACTGGAAAGGCAAGCAGTGGCAGGTTCCCCTGATTGTCCAGGTGGGGCAGCTGTTCAGGATCGGACCCCAGATCCTCCAGTTCGCGGTAGCCGGAAAGTATTGGACCGAGTCGCAGGACAACGGCCCCGAGGGGTGGGGCTTGAGGGTCCAGTTGACGCTCCTGTTCCCCAAGTGAAACCGATACGCCGAGAGGCAATTCAGGAGAACCCATGAAGAAGCCATCCATCACGCTCATCGCCAGCCTTGTCGCCGCGCTGTTCGCCGTGGCGCCCCCCGTCCATGCCCAGCAGGCCAAGAGGCCCAACATCGTCATGATCGTCGCCGACGACATGGGGTTCGCGGACCTGGGCTCGTACGGCAGCGAGATCCGGACGCCGAACATGGACGCGCTCGCGAAGGCGGGTGTGCGGTTCACCAACTTCTACACGCACGCGAGCTCCTCGCCCACGCGATCGATGCTCCTGACCGGCGTCGACACGCACCTGAACGGCCTGGGCAACATGGACGAGTGGACCGCCCCCAACCAGTGGGGCCTGGACGGCTACGAGGGCGTCCTCAACAACCGCGTGGCCACGCTGCCGCAACTGCTCAAGGGCGCCGGCTACCACACCTACATGGTCGGCAAGTGGCACCTGGGCAAGAACCCCGACCAGATCCCGGCCGCGCGCGGTTTCGAGCGCGACTTCACGCTTCTCGACGGGGCGGCGAGCTACTGGGACATGACGAACTTCACGGCGGCGGCGCCGAAGACGGTCTTCACGGAGAACGGGCGCTACCTGACGCGGCTACCCGAGGACTACTACGCGACGAAGACCTACACCGACAAGATGATCGGGTTCATCGACGAGTCCCGTGCCGACGGCAAGCCCTTCTTCGCCTATGTCGCGCACCAGGCGCCGCACGATCCGTATCACCTGCCCAAGGACTGGAGGAATCGCCATGTCGGCGAGTACGACAAGGGCTGGGACGCCGTGCGGCAGGAGCGGCTGAAAAAGCAGATCGAACTCGGCATCACGCCCGCGGGCACGAAGCTCGCCGAGCGCATGTGGTTCATCCCCGATCCGGTCGTGCTCGCCCCGGCGAGCCGGGCCATCCTCGGCAAGAAGATGGAACTCTATGCGGGCATGGTCGAGAATCTCGATCACCACGTCGGCCGGCTCGTCGACCACCTCAAGTCGATCGGCGAGTACGAGAACACGATCTTCATCGTGTTCGGCGACAACGGCGCCGAGGGCACCGATCTCTTCAAGATGATCGCGGGTTCGCCGGGCTCGCGGGACTACCTCTGGGCCGCGGCCAACTGGTCGCAGACCAATCCCAACGCGTGGGGCGATCCGGGCTCCTACATCGGCTACGGCCCGATGTGGGCGCAGGTGTCGATGACGCCCTTCAGCCAGTACAAGGGCTGGGTCGCCGAGGGCGGCGTCAGGAACGCGCTCATCCTGAGCGGACCGGCGGTCAAGCGGCCCGCGGGAAGCATCAACCACGGGCTCATGCACGTGGCCGACTTCATGCCGACGCTGCTCGATGTCGCGGGCACGAGCTATCCGAAGTCGATCGCCGGGAAGGACCTGCCGCCGCTCGCCGGCAAGTCCTGGGGCCCGATGCTCGCGGGCAAGGTGGACTCGGTGCGCACGGACAAGGACTACCTCGCCTGGGAGATCTTCGGCAACCGCGCGGTGCGGCAGGGCGACTGGAAGCTGCGCTGGCAATGGAAGCCTTACGGAACCGGGGAGTGGGAGCTCTTCGACCTCAAGGCCGATCCCGTGGAGCGGTCCGATCTCGCCGCGAAGCAACCCGACAAGCTGAAGGCGATGGTCGCGCTCTGGGACGACTACGCGCGGACGAACCGCGTGATCCTGCCCAGCCGCGGGCCGTTCGAGACACTCGTCGACGTGCTGCCGATGCGCGTGCCGGACGATCCCGGCTTCCCGCCGCTCATCTACAAGCGGCAGTTCGTTCCGCCCAAGGACATGATGGCCGATCCGAAGCCCTGATCGTCGCCGACGCACGAATCCATCGACAAGAACGGGAATCCCATGAAAAGCGAAGGAACTCACATGAACAAACTGTCCTGGTCGCGCCTGGTCGCCGCATCGCTCGCCGTTGTCGGCGCGCTCGCTTCAACGCAGGCCCTGGCCCAGGTTCCGGGGCGCTTCTACTGGCACGGCCTGGTGGGCGCGAACGGGGTGCCGCTCATCTTCAACTCGCTCACCGGCAACTCCAACCCCTTCGATCCGTCACACCAGGTGACGCCGAATGCGAGCTTCGACGCCACGATGGCCATGATGGGTTACGCGAAGATGTTCGCCCTGGGCGACCGTTCAGCCATGGCCGCGATCATCCTGCCCATGGGACGGATCTCGGGTGACGCCTCCCTGGCCGGACGCACCGCCAGCCAGTCGGCCAGCGGGTTCGGCGACCCGATGCTCGAGTTCGCCGTCAACGTCATCGGCCCCAAGGCGCAGAGGAACATTCCCGACGTGCTTCGCTACGAGCCGGGGTTCTCGATGGACCTGCTGGCGGACCTGGCGCTTCCGATCGGCGAGTACAACAGCAACCAGGCACTGAACATCGGCCAGAACCGCTGGTACGGGCGCATCGGCGCGCCCATCGTCTGGCAGCTCGGGGACTGGGTGCCGGGCCGGCGCACGACGCTCGAATTCCTGCCGGCCGTGTGGCTCTTCGGGGACAACACCGATTACCTGGGGGGGCAGAGGCTCAAGACCGATCCGATGTTCCAGCTGGACGCCCACCTCACGCGCGACTTCACCGAGCACTTCTGGGGCGCGCTCGACCTCTCCTGGTACACCGGCGGCAAGGCGAGCATCAATGGCGTCGCGGGCGAGAAGCTCAACAACGTTGGCGGCGGGCTCACGCTCGGCTATACGATCAACAGCAACCTGAACCTCACCGTCGGCTACAAGTCGACGTTCAATTCCAGCAGTCCCGGCGAACTGCGCATGGACGGTTTCATGATCTCGCTCGTGTACGGGTGGCACCCGCTCATCGAGGGCATGAAGCGCCTCAAGAACGAGTAGCATGGCGGCTGTTTCCACCCATTGCCCAA
Source organism: Betaproteobacteria bacterium (assembly GCA_011391275.1). Taxonomy (GTDB): domain Bacteria; phylum Pseudomonadota; class Gammaproteobacteria; order Burkholderiales; family Usitatibacteraceae; genus FEB-7. Next base: position 7,814 of record JAABQW010000001.1, on the reverse strand, counting down.
AGGGTGAAGTGACCATCGCCCGGAGCGCGCGCCTCGCCGAGTTGGCATGAACGGACCGAACGAGAAAGCCAAGCCGGGCATTCACGTCCTGGCGAAGCCGATCGGGTCGATCTGCGACATCGCCTGCGACTACTGCTTCTACCTCGAGAAGCGCGAGCTCTTCCCGGGTGAGCGGCAGTTCCGCATGTCCGACGAGGTGCTCGCGAAGTACGTCGAGCAGTACGTCGAGGCGCAGCCCACGCCGGTGGTCGAGTTCGTCTGGCACGGAGGCGAGCCGACGCTCCTCGGCGTCGACTTCTACCGCCGCGTCGTGGAGGCGCAGAAGCCGTTCCGCGGCCGCAAGGAAATCCGCAACACGCTCCAGACGAACGCCCTTAGCATCGACGACGAGTGGTGCGCGTTCTTCAAGGAGCACGACTTCTTCATCGGCGTGAGCCTCGACGGGCCGAAGGAGGTCCACGACCGCTACCGCAAGGACCGCCACGGCAGGGGCACCTTCGACCGCGTGATGGTGGGCGTGCGGCTCCTGCAGAAGCACGGCGTCGAGTTCAATGCGCTCGCATGCGTCGGGCGCGAGACCGCCTACAAGCCCCTGGACGTCTACCGCTTCTTCAAGGAATCCGGCATCCGGTATATCCAGTTCACGCCGATCATCGAGCGCGAGCCGGATGCCGAGACGAAGGCGATCAAGCTGTGGCTTGCGCGGCCCGCCGTCCTCGACCGGCCGGAGCCGAACACGAAGGTCACGCCGTGGACGGTGGAGCCGGAGGCCTACGGCGACTTCCTCATCGCCATCTACGAGGAGTGGGTGCGCAAGGACGTCGGCACCACCTTCGTCATGAACTTCGAGTGGGCCCTCAGCGCCTGGATCGGTGCGGGTTCCCCCATCTGCATCTTTTCGAAGACCTGCGGGCGCGCCGTCGCCATCGAGCACGACGGCAGCGTCTACGCCTGTGACCACTACGTCTATCCCGAGTACAAGCTCGGCAACGTTCTCGCCGGCAATCTGGGCGAGATGGTCGAACGCTCGGTCGCCGGCGGCTTCGGCCCGCACAAGGAGAAGTCGCTGCCGAAGTACTGCCGCGAGTGCGAGGTGAAGGAGGCGTGCTGGGGTGGGTGTCCCAAGCACCGCTTCGCGACCACACCAGATGGCGAGCCGGGCCTGCACTACCTGTGCGCCGGCTACAAGAAGTTCTTCCGCCACATCCGCAAGTACCTGCGCCCCATGGCCACGCTGCTCGAGAACAACCTGCCGGTCTCTACCGTGATGCAGGCGATCGAAGGGCCGCTCGTCATCACGCGCACGAACCCCACCCCTGCGCCCACTGGAAAACCGAAATGAACCGAACCGCAATCGCTTCTGCCGCAACCATCCTCTGCCTCGCCTTGCCCGGCTGGGCCGCGTCGAAGGAGGAAAGGCAGGCCGATGTCCGCAGGACCGCCGAACAGACGCTCGAGAGGCTCTACAGGCTGCAACCAAGGGCGAAGGCGTCGATCGAGAAGGCCGCCGGATACGCCGTCTTCAGCAACTTCGGCATGAAGCTGCTGATGGCCGGCGGTGGCACCGGCCAGGGCGTCGCGGTCGATCGCTCGTCGAAGCGGGAAGTCTTCATGAAGATGGTCGAGGTCCAGGCCGGGCTCGGCTTCGGCGTGAAGAAGTTCCAGCTCGTCTGGATCTTCGAGACGCAGAAGGCGTTCAACGACTTCGTGGTATCCGGCTGGGAGATCGGGGCGCAAGCCAACGCCACCGCCAAGCGCGGAGACCAGGGCGCCTGGGCAGCGGGGGCCCTTTCGGTCTCGCCAGGCGTCTGGCTCTACCAGCTCGCGGGTGACGGACTGGCGGTGGAACTGACGGCGAAGGGGACGAAGTACTACCGGGACGACACCCTGAACTGACGGCTGCGCGCTGACGCTGCCCCACGGTCCCGCCTGGGAGGTCCTGCATCGTGATCCACATTCGCAAACCCGCCACCCTCGAGGCGGCCTTCCGCGTGGCCGCCTTGTTGTTCGCCGTGCTCGCGGCGGGCTGCACGACCATGGGCCCGTCCACCATTCCCCGCGACCGCTTCGATTACGCCGCGGCCATCTCCGACTCGTGGAAGAACCAGATGCTGCTGAACCTGGTGAAGGCCCGCTACGCGGAGGCGCCGGTGTTCCTCGACATCGCTTCCGCGATCAACTCCTACTCGATGGAGACGGAGGGCAGCGTGGGGGCCGAGTTCCAGACACCGCTCGCGAGCAATGCCAACACGCTGAGCCTGGGCGCGACGAGGAAGTACACGGACCGGCCCACGATCACCTACAGCCCCCTGCTAGGCGACAAGTTCAGCAAGAGCCTGATGACCCCGATACCGCCGGCTGCGCTGCTCGGGTTGGCACAGGCGGGGTGGAATACCGAGATGCTGCTGCGCTGCTGCGTGCATTCCATCAATGGCCACCGGAACTACAGCCAGCGCGGCGTGATGGGCCACGCTCCCGATCCGGAGTTCGTCCGGCTGGTCCAGGTGCTCGGACGCATCCAGAGGGCTGGCGGCCTGGGCATGCGCGTGGTGCGGGAGAAGGACGCAAGCGCGACGGTGCTGTTCTTCCCGCCCAAGGTCGCCGGGCCGGGCGCGGAGGACATCGCCGAGGCCGAGAAATTGCTGGGCATCAAGGTCCAGCCCGGCGCGGAATTCAAGGTGTCCTACGGCGCCGTTCCCCGGAATGAACAGGAGATCGCCTTCCTGACGCGCTCGATGCTGGAGACCCTGCTCGACATGGCCTCCTACATCGACGTGCCCCCGGCGCACGTCGCCGAGAACCGGGCGTCGCCGGGATTTGCCGATGTGGGCGCCGCCGCGAGCGGACTGAAGCCTCTCATCCGCGTGCGAAGCGGCGTCGAGAGGCCGGGCGACGCCTTCGTCACGATCCGCTACCGCGACCTGTGGTTCTGGATCGAGGATCGTGACCTGGTCTCGAAAGGGATGTTCTCGTTCCTGATGTTCCTGTTCACGCTCACCGAAAGCGGCGGCGGGCAGGTCTCACCCGTGCTGACCGTGCCGGCCGGCTGATCCGATGCGCGGAAGGCAATGGCGGGGCGCTAGGCGGGCGCCCTGCCTGACGCCTTGAGCCCCTTTTCGAGCCCCGCGAAGGACAGGGTCGGCAGGGTCATCAGAAAGCGGAATCCCTTGGCCACGAGCTCCTCGATGTTCTTCGCGTTGGCGTGCGGATGGCCGCAGACCACGTTGTGCTCCTTGCAGATGGCGAGGATCTCGTCGATCGCCCCCGCGACGACGGGGTGGTCGTACTGGCGCGGGAAGCCGAGATCCTGCGACAGGTCGCCCTCCCCGATGAGTACGCAGCCGATCCCCGGAACCTCCTTGAGCATTCTCGGCAGGTTCTTGATCGCCTTGGCCTCCTCGCACTGGATGACGACCAGGATCTCGCCCTTCGGATTGAGCGGCCAGACGTCGGCGCGCGTGTAGTACTCCTGCGCGGTCAGGCCCCAGTAGGGCGCCGCATGCTTCGGCGCATCGCCACGCAGGCCCGCCGGCTCGTGGAACGGCGCCGAGGACGGCCGCGGATAGCGGCACGCGGCCACGGCGTTGCGGGCCTCCTCCACCGTGCTGACGTGCGGCCAGACGATGCCGTAGACGCCCATGTCCAGCACCTGCTTGGCGAAGAACTGGTTCATCTCGCCGCCGTTCGGGGGGATGCGCACCATCGGCGCCACGGCCGGCGCGATGCTGCCGGACTTGAGGATCTGCTTGCGGTCGAGCATGTACTGCATGCAGTCGCGCAGGAGCTGGATGTCGTAGGGGTTGTGCTCCATCTCGAAGATCACGGCATCGTAGGGCGCGGCGTTGATCGCCTGCGCCATGCCGACTTCGGGCGGCGAGAAGGTGGTGAAGGCGGGCTTGCCCTGTTCGAGCGCGCGGATCGCGCCATTGAGCCGGGGGATATCAGCCATTGCGTAGCTCCCTGTTCTTCGGTGGGGGCGCTTTCGCGCCGCTTGGAATCGTGCGCGAGACCGGGCACGCGGGGATTCTGCGAGCCAAACGGACGCAATTGCAATGCCGATTGCGCTTTTCATGACCGGGATCAATCCGCGGCCGCATCGCCTCGCCATTCTTTCCCGGAAGCATCGCGGCGTCGCGGCGATCCAGGCGCGACAGTCGCCTTGTCCGTGCTTCCTGCAGGCCCTATGATGGACAGGCTTCGCGAAGTTCGAGAGTGGCGGATCGATCGTCCATGCCGGCGGCATGGCGTCGAACGAACAAAATACACAGAGGGGGAGTCACCGTGACAAGCAACGGATCGAACGGGAATTTCTTCATGCGCGGCTCCGTCGCGCTTTCGGCATTGCTGGTGGCCGGCACCCTGGCAAGCGCCCCGGCGGTGGCCCAGGACAAGTACCCGAGCAGGAAGCTCGACTGGACGATCGCCTTCGGGCCCGGCGGCGGCAACGACATCATGACCCGGACCATCATCTCCATCATGGAGAAGTACAAGCTCTATCCCGACAAGATCGTCCCCGAGAACCGGGCCGGCGGCAGCGGGGCGAAGGGCTGGGGCTACGTCTTCAGCCAGAAGGGCAACCCGTACCACATCACCTCCACCAGCGGCAGCTTCATCACCACGCCGCTGCAGGCCAACACGCCCTGGACGGCGACCACCTTCACGCCCATCGCGCTGCTCGCCTCGGATGACGGCGTGATCATGGTGAACGGCAAGTCGAAGATCAGGACCTTCAAGGAGTTCGTCGACCAGGCCAAGGCGAAGCCGCCGGCGATCGGCGGCATCGGCACGGTCAACGTCGAGTTCATCGTGCCCAAGCTGCTCTCGGAGCGGGCCGGCTTCAAGTTCGACTACGTGGCCTTCAACAAGCAGGGCGAGCTCACGACCGCGCTGCTGTCCGGTGCGCTCGACGCGGCGATGTCGAACCCGGGCGAGGTGCTCGGCCTCCTGCAGTCCGGCGACCTGAGGGCGATCGCCTACACGGGCAAGAAGACGCCCAAGGCGCTCGGCAACCTGCCGACGCTCGCGGAACTGGGCTACGACCTGGGCATTTCCATGCCCCGCGGGCTGGTCATGCCGCCCGACGTGCCGAAGGAGGCGCAGGACTGGTGGATCGCGGCGATGAAGAAGGTCGTCGAGACGCCGGAATGGAAGGAATACATCGAGAAGCAGCTGCTCACCGAGAACGTCCTCTATGGCGAGGACTTCCGCGCCTTCCTGCAGAAGACGCAAGGCACGTTCGCCGACATCCTGAAGAAGTCGGGTGCCATCAAGTAGCGGCGGATCGAGGGTGAAGAAAGCGGGCGGACCCGGGCGCATGCGGGGAGAGGGCACGCTGCGCGCCGGGTTCCTTCTCGCGATCCTGTTCCTGGCCGCCCTCTACACGTACATCGCGTTCACGGAGCTGAGCTACCTGTCCTCGGCAGGGCGCCTCGGGCCGGGCTTCATGCCGCGCATCATCGGCGTGGCCCTCGTCGCGATGTGCGCCCTGAGCCTGCATGCGGACGCGAAGCACCGTGGCGCCGAGCACTCCGTGGCGCCCGGCTGGCGCAGCGCTGCCGTGCTGGCGCTGCTCTCCGGTGTGCTCGTGGCACTCCTCGAGGTGCTCGGGGGCCTCGTTTCCATGATGGTCTTCATGGGCGCCGCCCTGTGGATCCTCAACCGCGGGCGCCCCCTGCAGAACGTGCTCATCGCCGTCCTCCTGCCGGTCGGCACCCACGTGGTGTTCGCCGTGTGGCTCAAGGCCTCGATGCCGCGCGGCATGCTGCCCTTCCTTTCCTGATGGACATCTTCTCCAACCTGCTGATCGGGCTGTCCGTCGCCCTCACCCCGGTCAACCTCGCCTTCCTCTTCGCCGGCGTCATGCTCGGCATGGTCGTGGGCATCATCCCGGGATTCGGCCCAGCCGCAGGCATCGCGATCCTCCTGCCCATCACCTACGGCATGAACCCGACGAGCGCCGTGATCATGCTCTCGGCGATCTACTACGGCTCGATGTACGGCGGGACCATCACCTCGATCCTGCTCAACACGCCGGGCGAGTCCTCCAGCGTGGCAAGCACCTTCGACGGCTACCCCCTCGCCCAGCAGGGCCGCGCCGGGCCGGCGCTGGTCATGCAGGCCGTCGCGTCGTTCATCGGCGGCACGTTCGGCGTCATCCTGATCACGCTGTTCACGCCGCTCTTCTCGCTGGTGACGCGCAGCTTCGGCCCGCCGGAGTTCTTCCTCCTCGTCATGATGGGGCTCATGACGCTCATCGCGATGATCGACGGCAACTGGCGCTACGGCGTGATCTCGGCCCTCATCGGCTTCGCGCTCGGCACGATGGGCGTCGACCTCGAGACGGGCCAGACGCGCTTCACGTTCGGGTCGGCCGAGATGATCGGCGGCATCGACTTCATTCCCATCGCCATCGGCCTGTTCGGGCTCGGCGAGCTCTACTACGTCTTCTACCAGGGGATGCACCTCGAGGGCGCCGGCATCGTCCAGTACAGGAAGGAGAAGCGCTTCTGGCCGGAGTGGCGCGATTACGTCGAGACGAGGTTCACCGTGGTCCGCGCGTCGATACTGGGCTTCTTCATCGGCGTCATCCCGGGCGCCGGCGCGACCATCGCCTCCCTCATGTCGTATTCCCTCGAGAAGTCCCTCTCCCCGACGCCGGAGAAATTCGGCAAGGGCGCGATGGCGGGCCTGGTCGGGCCGGAGGCGGCCAACAACGCGGCCTCGTCCGGGGCGATGGTGCCGCTGCTCTCCCTCGGCCTTCCCGGCTCGGCCGCCACCGCCGTTCTGCTTGCGGCGTTCCTCATGTGGGGGCTCACGCCGGGGCCGCTCCTCATGACGGAGAAGCCCGAGTTCGCCTGGGGCCTCATCGCCAGCATGTATCTCGGCAACATGGCACTGCTCGCGCTCAACATCTTCGCCATCCCGCTCTTCGTGCTGATGATCAAGCTGCCCTACCGGATCCTGGCTCCCGCCGTGATCCTCATCTGCACCATCGGCACCTACAGCGTGAACGGCAGCATGCTCGAGACCTGGCTGATGTTCGCCGCCGGCCTCGTCGGGTTCTTCATGAAGCTCTACGGCTACTCGCCCGCGGCGCTGGTGCTCGCACTCGTCCTGGGCCCCCTGGCCGAGCAGTCGCTGCGCCAGACGCTCACCATCTCGCGCGGGTCGTTCGGGATCTTCCTCGAGCGGCCGGCGTCGATATGGATCATGGGCGTCACCGTGGTCATCCTTGTCGCGGGGATCCTGCTTTACCGGAAGCGGCAGTAGCGGGAACCGGCGCGGGGCGGGCCGAAGCCGGCGCCGCCCGGCACCGGAAGGCGGCGATGCAATATGCTGGCGGTTCGGCAGCCCCCGAACCCCGCCCCCGACCTTGCCCTCCGCCGCTTCCCGCCGCCTCGAGCCCCGCCTTCCCCCGCCGAAGGCATTTCGCCCCGCGCGCCGGCGCAAGTCGCAGCCGTCGCTCACGCAGTTCGTCGTCCTGTCGATCCTGCTGCACGGGCTCTTCATCCTGCTCTTCGGCAGCCCGACGGGCGGTTCCCGCGAGGGGCGGGCCAGCTGGGGGGCGCTGGACGTCACGATCCGCGGCCCGCTGCTCGACTCCGGGGTGGGACGCGAGGCCGTCCGCGCGCCCGACCTGCGCCTGCCCGGCTCGGAGATGCTCGAGCGCCGCGAACGCAAGCGCGAGGCGGCGAAGGCCCCTGCCCCCGCCGCCGCGCCCGACCTCGAGAGCGGGAAGGTGTCCGACGTGTCCGTTCCCGCGCCCCTCTCGCCTATCGCGCCGCTGACCCCGGCGACCGCCGACCTCGCCCCAG
>JAABQW010000011.1 GCA_011391275.1 Betaproteobacteria bacterium | reverse complement strand
GTTCTGCGAGCGCGGCTGCACGCAAAGGTCCTCGAAGTCGAACCACACCACGCCCTTGGCGCGCTGCCGGAAGGCGAGCGGCCTGCCCCCCACCTCGATCGTCCCGTCGCGCTCGAACGCCGCCTTGGTCACGGCGTCGAAGAACTGCGCCAGCTGCCCGTCCGCCTCGTCGCCCGGCGGCGAGTACCAGACCCGGAAGCCCTCCAGGATGCGCCGGCGGTGGTCGGTGCCGCCGCCCAGCGCGACCACGTCCAGCTCGCGCTTGATGACCTCGATGGCCGGCAGGAAGCGCGCGCGCTGCAGGCCGTTCGGGTAGAGCCCGTCGGGTTCGTAGTTCGACGTCATCACGAACACCACTCCCTTGGCGATCAGGAGCTCCAGGAGACGCGCGAGGATCATGGCGTCGGCGATGTCGCCCACGTGGAACTCGTCGAAGCAGAGCAGCCGCAGCTCCCGGGCGATCTCGGTGGAGATGGCGTCCAGCGGGTCCTCGGTGCCCGGAAGGGCGCGCATGCGCGAATGGATCTCGCGCATGAACTCGTGGAAGTGGACACGGCGCTTGCGCCGGTGGCGGCTCACCTTGTAGAAGGCGTCCATCATGAGCGACTTCCCCCGCCCCACCCCGCCCCAGATGTACATCCCGCGCGGCGGCCTGCGGCCTGCGCCCAGGTTCGTCACCAGCCGGTTGATGCGCCCGGCGCGGTACTGGCGGTAGTCCTCGAGCTCGCCGAACAGCCGCTCCAGCCGCGAGAGCACGCCCAGCTGCTCGCTGTCGGTCTCGAAATCGGGGCGCTGCTGGAAGTGCCAGTACCACTCGAGCGGGCCCGAGTACTGGTTCGGGTCCGCCGGCTCGAGCTCCTCGTCGTCGATGCCGGGAAGGTCAGCGGAGTCGATCATGGAACCCAAAGACTAGGACACGGATGAACACGGATGAACACGGATATTTCCTTGGGATGGACACGCAGTGCCGGAATGGGCGACGCCGTCCTCCCAGGCAAGGCGCTTCCCGATCAAGAACCATCCGTGTTCATCCGTGTTCATCCGTGTCCCTGTCTTTGGCCTGCATCACTCTCCCGTGTTCATCCGTGTCCCAGCCTTTGGGTTCCGCCAGCCACTCACGAGTTGAGGGAACGCTTGTCGACGGCGAGCGCGGCCTCGCGCACTACCTCCGATAGCGTCGGGTGCCCGTGGCAGATGCGCGCGATGTCCTCGGCTGCGCCCTTGAACTCCATCACCGTCACGGCCTCCTGGATCAGGTCGGAGGCGTGCGCGTGGACGATGTGCACGCCAAGGACGCGGTCGGTCGCCGCGTCGGCAACGATCTTCACGAAGCCCTGCGACTGGCCCGTGCCCAGCGCGCGGCCGTTGATCGCGAAGGGGAACTGCCCCGTCTTCACGGCAATCCCGTCGGCTTTCGCCTTCTGCTCCGTCGTGCCCACCCAGGCGACCTCGGGAGAGGTGTAGATGATCCAAGGGATGCAGTCGTAGTCGATGTGCGGCTTCTGGCCGGCGATGAGCTCGGCGACCATCACGCCCTCGTCCTCGGCCTTGTGGGCGAGCATCGGCCCGCGCACCACGTCGCCGATGGCCCAGACGTTGGGCAGGTTGGTGCGGCAGTGCGAGTCGACCTCCACGAAGCCGCGCTCGTCCACCTTGAGGCCCACGCTCACCGCGCCCAGGCCGTCGGTGTTGGGGATGCGCCCCACGGAGACCACGAGCTTGTCGCACTCGAGCTTCTGGGCGAGGCCCTTGTCGTCCGTGTACTCGACGAGCACGCCGGTCTTCCTCACCGTCACCTTCTCGATCTTCACGCCGAGGCGGATGTTGAGGCCCTGCCCCTTGGTGAAGACCTTCCACGTCTCCTTCTGCACCGCCTCGTCGCACGCGCCCAGGAACACGGGCAGTGCCTCGAGGACCGTGACCTCGGAGCCCAGCCGGCGCCAGACGCTGCCCAGCTCCAGCCCGATGACGCCCGCGCCGATGACGCCCAGGCGCTTGGGCGCGGCGGCGAAGACGAGCGCGCCCTCGTTGTCGCAGATCACCGCGTTGTCCACCGGCACGTTGGGGAGGTGGCGGGCCTTGGAGCCGGTGGCGACGATGACGTGCTTCGCCTGCACCGTCTCGACCTTCGCGCCGTTGGCCACCTCGATCGTGTACAGGTCGCCGCCGGCCGAGAAGCGCCCGAAGCCCTGCAGCCAGGTGATCTTGTTCTTCTTGAAGAGGAACTCGATGCCCTTCGTCATCTTGGTGACGATGGCGTCCTTGCGGGCCTGCATGCGCCCGATGTCGATCTTCGCCCCCGACACCGCGATGCCGTGCTCGTCCAGGTGGTGGCTCACCTTCTCGAACTCCTCCGAGGAGGCGAGCAGCGCCTTCGAGGGGATGCAGCCCACGTTGAGGCAGGTCCCGCCCAGGGCAAGCTCGCCCTTCGGGTTCTTCCACCCCTCGATGCAGGCTGTCCTGAGTCCGAGCTGCGCGGCGCGCACGGCGGCGATGTAGCCGCCGGGGCCGGCACCGATCACGACGACGTCATAGGTCTGCGACATGGTGGTTCCGATCGAGTGAAATGGGCAGGGGCTTCAATACCGGGGCCACGGAGAGTGATGCGGGCCAAAGACTAGGACACGGATGAACACGGATGAACACGGATATTTCCTAGGGATGGAAACGCCGTGCCGGCATGGGCGGCGCCGTCCTCCCAGGCAGGGCGCTTCCAGTCAATGAAATACATCCGTGTTCATCCGTGTTCATCCGTGTCCTGGTCTTTGGCCCGCATCACTCCCCCCCAGCCACCGAGTTCCAGAGAGCGCATCAATTCTCGCCTACCGCAACCAGAAGCGCGCGATGTGCACGCCCAGCCCCGCGCACAGGCCGGCGGCGAGCGGGTGCACGTTCTTCAGGAACATCGGCGGGTGCTTGAGGGCCCCGAGCAGCCAGAAGGTGGCGGCCACCGCCAGGCCCACCGCGAGAGAAACGGCGAAGTGCCTGGGCAGGTAGAGGTCCAGCGACTGCCGGAAGAGGACGGCGAGGAAGCCCACGAGGAGCGACCCCAGGACGAAGAAGAACGCGCGGCGAAGGAGCGTCGCGGGCTTCCATTTGCGGCGGCGCGCCAACCGGCGGCCCCTAGACGTCCAGCAGGAGCCGGGCCGGGTCCTCGAGGGCGTCCTTGATGGCCACCAGCGAGAGCACGGCTTCGCGGCCGTCGATGATGCGGTGGTCGTACGAGAGCGCGAGATAGTTCATCGGCCGGACCACCACCTGCCCGTTCTCGACGACGGCGCGTTCCTTGGTGGCGTGGACGCCCAGGATCGCGCTCTGCGGCGGGTTGATGATGGGCGTGGAGAGCATCGAGCCGAACACGCCGCCGTTGGAGATGGAGAAGGTGCCGCCGGTGAGCTCCTCGAGGGTGATCTTGCCGTCCTTGGCGCGCTTGCCGAAGTCGGCGATCGCCTTCTCGATGTCGGCGATCGACATCTGGTCGGCGTTGCGCAGGATCGGCACGACGAGGCCGCGCTCGCTGCCCACCGCGATGCCGACGTCGAAGTAGCCGTGGTAGACGATGTCGTTGCCGTCGATGGAGGCGTTCACCACCGGGAACTTGCGCAGCGCCGCCACCGCCGCCTTCACGAAGAAGGACATGAAGCCGAGCTTCACGCCGTGCTCCTTCTCGAAGCGGTCCTTGTAGCGGTTGCGCAGCTCCATCACCGGCGCCATGTTGACCTCGTTGAAGGTCGTGAGGATCGCGGCGGTGGACTGCGACTGCACGAGCCGCTCGGCCACGCGCGCGCGCAGGCGCGACATCGGCACGCGCTGCTCGGGGCGGCTGCCGCTCGGCAACGTCACGGCGGCCGATGCGGGCCGGGAGGCCTGCGCAGCCGCGGGCGCCGATGCGGGTGCGGGTGCGGAAGCGGCTGCGCCGGTCGGTGCGGTCAGCACGTCACCCTTGGTCACGCGCCCGTCGCGGCCCGAACCGGCGATCGCGGCCGTGTCGACGCCCTTTTCCGCGGCGATCTTGGCCGCCGAGGGCGAGGCGGCCTTTCCGGCCTGCGCGGTGGCGGCAGCCGCTGCCTTGCCCGCGAGCGCCGGATCCACCGCGGGGACGACGGCCGCCGCCGCGCCCGCCGTGTCGATCACCGCGAGCAACTCTCCCGAGGTCACCGTCTCGCCGTCCGCCTTGACGATCCGCGCGATCACGCCGTCGGCCGGCGCCGGCGTCTCGAGCACTACCTTGTCGGTCTCGATGTCGATCAGGTTCTCGTCGCGCTTGACCGCATCGCCCACCTTCTTGTGCCAGGCGACGAGCGTTGCCTCCGAGACGCTCTCGGACAGCTGGGGCACCTTCACTTCGACTTGCATGTCGTTTCCTTCGGCGTGGAAGCGGCGGCTGTCAGGCCCCGGCCTTCTTGGAGGACGCGGCGTCCAGCGTGAGTGCCGCGTCGATGATTTCCTTCTGCTGCTGGTTGTGGAGCGCGAGGTAGCCCACCGCCGGCGAGGCCGAGGACTTGCGCTGCGCCGCCGTGAGGGCCTGGTCGGCCCGCAGGTGCTCCAGCAGGTAGTGCTGGATGCGGTGCCACGCGCCCTGGTTGGCCGGCTCCTCCTGCGCCCACACCACGCTCTTCGCGTTGGGGTAGAGCGCGATCTGCTCGGCGAAGTCCGCGTGCGGGAACGGGTAGAGCTGCTCGACGCGCACCAGCGCGACGTCCTCCACGCCGCGCTTGTCGCGCTCGGCGGCGATGTCGAAGTACACCTTGCCCGAGCAGAACACGATGCGCTTCACCTTCTTCGGCGCGGGCTTCGCCGGGTCGGCGATCACGCACTGGAAGCCGCCCGTGGCGAGCTCCTCGAGCGCGGACGTCGACTCCTTGCGCCGCAGGAGGCTCTTGGGCGTCATCACGATGAGGGGCTTCCTCATCGGGCGCAGCATCTGCCTGCGCAGCATGTGGAAGAACTGGGCCGGCGTCGAGGGCACGCACACCTGGATGTTGTGCTCGGCGCACAGCTGCAGGTAGCGCTCCAGGCGCGCGGAGGAGTGCTCCGGGCCCTGCCCCTCGTAGCCGTGCGGCAGCAGCATCGTGAGGCCGCACTGCCGCCCCCACTTCGCCTCGCCCGATGCGATGAACTGGTCGATCACGACCTGCGCCCCGTTGGCGAAGTCGCCGAACTGGGCCTCCCAGATCACCAGCTCGAAGGGGTTGGCCGTGGCGTAGCCGTACTCGAAGCCCAGCACCGCCTCCTCCGACAGCAGCGAGTCGATCACGAGGAAGCTCGCCTGCCCGTCGCGGATGTGCTGCAGCGGCAGGTAGGCGCCCTGGTCGTACTTCTCGCGGTTCTGGTCGTGCAGCACGGCGTGTCGGTGCGCGAAGGTGCCTCGGCCGCTGTCCTGGCCCGACAGGCGCACCGGGTGCCCCTCGTCCACGAGCGAGGCGTAGGCGAGGTTCTCGGCCATGCCCCAGTCGAGGAGCGCCTTGCCCTGGCCCATCTCGCGACGGCTGGCGAGCAGGCGCTCGACGGTCGGGTGGAGCTTGAAGTTGGAGGGGATGTCCGTGAGGCGCACGGCGAGCTGCTTGAGCCTGTCGAGCGGCACCGCGGTGACGGCGGTCCGGCGCCACTCGACGTTCATGTAGGGCGCCCAGTCGACCGCCAGCGCGTGCTTCAGGCCGTAGAGGATCCTGGGGTTGGTGGGCTTGCCCTCGTCGAGCTTCGCCCGGAAGCTCGTGACCAGCTCGTCGGCGAAGCCGGGGGCGATGAGCCCCTCCTTCTCCAGCTTGTCGGCGTAGAGCTTGCGCGTGCCGGGGTGCTGCGCGATGCGCTTGTACATGAGCGGCTGCGTGACGAAGGGCTCGTCCTGCTCGTTGTGGCCCAGCCGGCGGAAGCACACCATGTCGATCACGATGTCCTTCTTGAACTTGTTGCGGTAGTCGAGGGCGATCTTCGCCACCATCGCAACCGCCTCGGGGTCGTCGCCGTTCACGTGGAAGACGGGCGCCTCGACCATCTTGGCGATGCCCGTGCAGTAGAGCGAGGAGCGGGTGTCGCGCGTGTCCGAGGTCGTGAAGCCGATCTGGTTGTTCACGATGACGTGCACGGTGCCGCCCGTCTTGTAGCCGCGCGTCTGCGACAGCGCGAGCGTCTCCATCACGACGCCCTGCCCGGCGAAGGCCGCATCCCCGTGGATGAGGAGCGGCATCACCTGCTCGCCCTTGAAGTCGCCGCGGCGGTGCTGGCGGGCGCGCACGGACCCCTCCACCACCGGGTTCACGATCTCCAGGTGCGACGGGTTGAAGGCGAGCGTGAGGTGCACCGTGCCGCCCGGCGTCTGGATGTCGGAGGAGAAGCCCTGGTGGTACTTCACGTCGCCGGCGGCCAGCTCGGCGGCCTTCTTGCCCTCGAACTCGGAAAAGAGGTCGGCGGGAATCTTGCCCAGGTTGTTGACCAGCACGTTGAGGCGGCCCCGGTGGGCCATGCCGATCACGACCTCCTTCGCGCCCTGCGCGCCGGCCTCCTCGATGAGGATGTCGAGCATGGGCACGAGGCTCTCGCCGCCCTCGCCAGAGAATCGCTTCTGGCCGACGTAGCGGGTGTGCAGGTAGCGCTCCAGCGTCTCGGAGGCGGTGAGCCGCTCGAGGAGGAAGCGCTTCTGCCGCTCGTTGAGGCTGGGGGTGGAGAGCGTGCCCTCGAAGCGGTCGCGAAGCCAGCGCTTCTCCTCCATCGACGAGAGGTACATGTACTCGACGCCGATGGTGTCGCAGTAGGTCTTGCGCACCAGGGCGACGATCTCGCGCAGGGTCTTCCTCTCGCTGCGGTTGCCGAAGGAACCCATCGCGAAGACCGTGTCGAGGTCCGCCTCGCCCAGGCCGTAGTAGGAGAGCTCGAGCTCCGGCACGGACACGTGGTCCATGCGCCTGAGCGGGTCGAGGTTGGAATAGTGGGAACCCGTCGTGCGGTGCGCGCGGATGAACATGAGCACCTTCATCTGCTTCTCGTCGTCCGCCGCCACCGAGGTGGGGGAGGCGAGCGGGCCGCGCCTTGCGGCCGCCGCGAAGGCTTCGATGACGGGGGTATGGGCGACGTCCTTGCCGCCACCCGAGGCCTGCCAGGCGTCGAACTGCGCGCGCCATTCCGGGGCGACCGAGGCCGGGTCCCGGAGGTAGCGCTCGTAGAGCTCCTCGACGAACGGCGCGTTGGCGCCGAAAAGGTGCGAGGAGGCTTCGAACTGCTTCATGACGCTCGACATGGAGAGGCCTCGTGTGGCGGGTTCGGGGCGCGATCAGCCGCGCTTGGCGAGCGGCACGACGTCGCGCTTGGTGGCGCCATTGTAGAGCTGGCGCGGCCGGCCGATCTTCAGTTCCGGGTCCGAGATCATCTCGTTCCACTGCGCGATCCAGCCGACGGTGCGGGCGAGCGAGAAGATGCACGTGAACATGGAGACCGGGATGCCCATGGCGCGTTGCACGATGCCCGAGTAGAAGTCGACGTTCGGATAGAGCTTGCGCGAGACGAAGTAGTCGTCCTCCAGCGCCACCTTCTCCAGCGCCATGGCGAGCTTGAAGAGCGGGTCGTCGTGCAGGCCCAGCTCGTCGAGCACTTCGCGGCAGGTCTCCTGCATGAGCTTGGCGCGCGGGTCGTAGTTCTTGTACACGCGATGGCCGAAGCCCATCAGCTTCACGCCGGAGTTCTTGTCCTTCACCTTGCTCACGAACTCGCCGAGCTTGGCGACGCCGCCTTCCTTCTGGATGTCCATCAGCATCTGCAGCGCCGCCTCGTTGGCGCCGCCGTGGGCCGGGCCCCACAGGCAGGCGATGCCGGAGGCGATGCAGGCGAAGGGGTTGGCGCCGGAGGAGCCCGCCAGCCTCACCGTCGAGGTCGACGCGTTCTGCTCGTGGTCCGCGTGCAGGATGAGGATGCGGTCGAGCGCGCGCACCAGGACCGGGTTCACCTCGTACTCCTCGGCCGGCACGCCGAACATCATGCGCATGAAGTTCGACGTGTAGTCGAGGTTGTTCTTCGGGTACATGAAAGGCTGGCCCATGTTGTACTTGTAGGCCATGGCGACGATGGTCGGCAGCTTCGCGATGAGGCGAAAGGCCGAGATCTCGCGGTGCTCGGGGTTGTTGATGTCGAGCGAGTCGTGATAGAAGGCGGAAAGCGCGCCGACGACGCCCACCATCACCGCCATCGGATGCGAGTCGCGGCGGAAGCCCTGGTACAGGCGGGCCAGCTGCTCGTGCACCATCGTGTGGACGGTGACGGTACGGTCGAATTCCTTCTTTTGCGCCGCTTTCGGGAGTTCACCTCTCAGGAGCAGGTAGCAGACCTCGAGGAAGTCGCAGTGCTGGGCGAGCTGCTCGATGGGGTAGCCCCGGTACATGAGGACTCCCGCGTCGCCGTCGATGTAGGTGATCTTCGAGCTGCAGCTGGCCGTCGACAGGAAGCCCGGGTCGTAGGTGAACTTCCCGGTTTTTCCGTACAGGGCGCGGATGTCGATCACGTCCGGTCCTATCGTGCCGCCGTAGACGGGCATCTCCAGGGTCTTGCCGTCGTCGTAGGTCAGCGTCGCCTTGCCTTTGGCTTCCATGCGTGTCTCCCAGTGGGCCGCCTAGGCGGCCTTCAGTCGTTGCAAAAGCGGCTGCAGGGCCGGATCGGGGCAGGGTCGCCGCCCCATCACGAGGTCAAGAAGATCGTTGTCCGGCATCGCGAGAAGTGTCGCGAGGCCTCCTGCATCCGAATCGTCCAGCTCTTCCCCGCATTCCGCCCAGAACCGCCCGAGCACGATGTCGAGCTCGAGCAGTCCGCGGCGGCTTCGCCACCTGAGCCGTTCCATCTCTCGCGAGCGCACGGCTTCGTATCCTTTTATACCGCCCGGCGGACCATCAGTTCCTTGATCTTGCCGATGGCCAGGGTCGGGTTGAGCCCCTTCGGGCACACGTCCACGCAGTTCATGATCGTGTGGCAGCGAAAGAGGCGGTAGGGGTCCTCGAGGTCGTCGAGGCGCTCGTTCAGCGCCGTGTCGCGGCTGTCGGCGATGAACCGGTAGGCGTTCAGGAGCCCCGCGGGGCCCACGAACTTGTCCGGGTTCCACCAGAAGGACGGGCAGGAGGTCGAGCAGCACGCGCAGAGGATGCACTCGTACAGGCCGTCGAGCTCGGCCCGCTCGGCCGGCGACTGCAGGCGCTCCTTCTCGGGCATGTGCGCGCCATCGATGACGTAGGGCTTCACCGAGTGGTACTGGTCGAAGAACTGCGTCATGTCCACGATGAGGTCGCGGATGATCGGCAGCCCCGGCAGCGGCTTGATCACCACCGGCTCGGACAGCTCGGCGAGCTTGGTGACGCAGGCGAGCCCGTTCCTGCCGTTGATGTTCATCGCGTCCGAGCCGCACACGCCCTCGCGGCAGGAGCGGCGCAGCGAGAGCGTGTCGTCGATCGACTTGATGCGCACGAGCGCGTCCAGGAGCATCCGGTCGGCGGGCCCCATGGCCACGTCGTAGTCCTGGAAGTACGGCCGGGCGTCCTTGTCGGGGTCGTATCTCTGGATTCGGAATCTCATTGGACGAAAGGCCTATTCAGCGGAAGTGTCGGGGATCCGGCTTGCGCCGTTCTTGCGGTAGCGCAAGCTATTCCCATTCGGCGTGCGTTCAGTAGACCCGGGCCTTGGGTTCGATCGAGTCCACGGTCAGGGGCTTCAGGTTGACGGCCTTGTATTCCAGCCGGTCGCCCTCCTTGTACCAGAGCGTGTGCTTGAGCCAGCCGGCGTCGTCGCGGGCGTGGAAGTCCTCGCGGTCGTGCGCGCCGCGCGACTCCCTGCGCGCCTCCGCGCCGACCATCGTCGCCCGCGCCGCCTCGTAGAGGTTGTCCAGCTCGAGCGCCTCGATGCGCGCGGTGTTGAAGACCTTCGACTTGTCGGTGACCTGCGTGCGCGCAACCCGCTCGCCGAGCGCGCGGATCTTCTCCACGCCCTGCCGGAGCAGGTCGGGGAAGCGGAACACCCCGCAGTGCGCCTGCATCGCGCGCTGGATCTCGTCGCGGACGGTCGCGACGTCCTCGCCGCCCTTCTGGGCGTCGAGCCGCGCCACGCGCGCAACCGAGGCCTCGCCCGCGCCGGGGGGAAGCGCCGGGTGCGCCGCGGGCTGTGACCGGATGAACCCGGCCATGCTCATGCCGGCGCTCTTGCCCATCACCAGCAGGTCGGTGAGCGAGTTGGTCCCCAGGCGGTTGGCGCCGTGGATGGAGGCGCAGCCGCATTCGCCGGCCGCATACAGGCCGGGAACGGGGGAGGCCGGGTTGCCGCCCGCCGGCACGATCACCTCGCCGCGGTAGTTGGAGGGGATGCCGCCCATCTGGTAGTGCGCGGTCGGCACGACCGGGATCGGGTCCCTGGCGCAGTCCACGTTCGCGAACTTGAGCGCGATCTCGCGGATGCCGGGCAGGCGCTTGTCGATGACCTCGGGGCCCAGGTGGTCGAGCTTCAGCAGGATGTGGTCGGCGTGCTCGCCCGCGCCCCGCCCTTCCTTGATCTCGGTTGCCATCGCGCGCGAGACCACGTCGCGCGAGGCGAGGTCCTTCATGGTGGGCGCGTAGCGCTCCATGAACCGCTCGCCGTCCTTGTTGAGCAGGATGCCGCCCTCGCCTCGCACCCCCTCGGTGATCAGGACGCCCGCTCCCGCCACCCCGGTGGGGTGGAACTGCCAGAACTCCATGTCCTCGAGCGGGACGCCGGAGCGCGCCGCCATGCCCAGCCCGTCGCCCGTGTTGATGTAGGCGTTGGTGGAGGAGGAGAAGATGCGCCCTGCCCCGCCCGTGGCGAGCAGCGTCGCCTTGCCCTGGAAGAGGACGATGTCGCCCGTCTCCATCTCGAGCGCGCTCACGCCCAGCACGGCGCCGTCGGCACCGCGCACCAGGTCCAGGGCCATCCACTCGACGAAGAACTGCGTCTTCGCGAGGACGTTCCTCTGGTAGAGCGTGTGCAGCATCGCGTGCCCGGTGCGGTCGGCGGCGCAGCACGAGCGCTGCACCGGGCGTTCGCCGAAGTTCTGCGTGTGCCCGCCGAAGGGGCGCTGGTAGATGGTGCCGTTCTCGTTGCGGTCGAAGGGCATGCCGAAGTGCTCGAGCTCGATCACGACCTCGGGCGCCATCCGGCACATGAACTCGATCGCATCCTGGTCGCCCAGCCAGTCCGACCCCTTGATGGTGTCGTACATGTGCCAGTGCCAGCTGTCCTCGCCCATGTTGCCCAGCGACGCTCCCACCCCGCCCTGCGCGGCGACGGTGTGCGAGCGGGTCGGGAATACCTTGGAGAGGACGGCGACCTTGAGGCCCGCGGTGGCGAGTTCCAGCGCGGCGCGCAGGCCCGAACCGCCCGCGCCCACGATCACCGCGTCGAACTTTCTTGTCGCAAGCGCCATGTCAGCGGCCCCAGAGGATGGATGCGGACCAGACGAGGTAGAACACGAGAGCCGTGCCCACCGCGGTCTGCAGGGCGAGGCGCAGCCCCGCCGGTTTCACGTAGTCCATGATGATGTCGCGCACGCCCACCCACGCGTGGTAGAGCAGCGCGAGGAGGAAGAGCATGGTCGCCACGCGCGAGTAAGGGCCCGCGAAGAGGCCCTGCCACTCTGCGTGGCTCGACGGCGGACAGGCGACCAGGATGAAGCCGACGACCAGCGTGTAGGCGGCCATGACCACCGCGGTGAGGCGCTGCAGGAGCCAGGCCGACAGGCCGTAGTGGGCGCCGACGGGGAGCTTGTTCGCGGCCATCACCACGTCCTCCAGGCGATGACGGCGGTCATGGCCGCCCCGAGGATGAACACCGCCTTCGCGGAGGCGCGTGCCGACTCCTTGTCGACGCCGACGTGCATGTCGAGGAGCAGGTAGCGGATGCCGGCGAAGAAGTGGTGCGCGTAGAGCCACGCGAAGCCGAGGAGGACCACCTTCACCGCGGGTGCGGAGGCGACGCCCTTCCAGTGCAGCCACCCCGCCTCCGAGCCCAGCGTGACCTGCATGAGGTAGAGGAGCGCGGGGATGACGGGAACGAACAGGAGCGCGCCCGAGATGCGATGGAAGATCGAGACGAGCCCGGGAACGGGCAGGTGCGCGAGGTTGAGATCGTAATACTTCGGCCTCTGCTTGGGCGCAGTTGTCATTGTTCGGTCCTGGGTGTCGGAGCGGTGGCCGGACAACGCCGGGGACGGGCGGTTGCGCGTTTCCGGTGCCGCTGGAAGCGAACGGATTCTACCGTGGATTTGTTGCGGCCGCACATGCGCATACCCCCTGAACCCGTCGGGGAAAAGGGCCTTTCCGGCGCGCCCGGCGCGCGCGTCACGCGAGTTCGTTGAAGTAGGAGAAGCCGTCGGTGAGGCACAGGCCGCGGCGCCATTCCACGGGCATGTCGCCGTAGGTGAACGCGATGCGGTCCACGCACAGCAGCGGCGTGCCCGGCGGCACGCGCAGGCGCACGGCCACCGTCTCGGGCGCGGCCAGGGCGCGGATGCGCTCCTCGGCCCGGATCATGCGCAAGCCGTAGACGGCCTCGTAGAAGCCGTACATCGACCCCTTGAATTCCTCGAGCTTCGGCACCGTGAGGCCGGGGAAGCGCGCCGCGGCGAGCACCATCTCGTCGTGGATGAGGGGGCGCCCGCGGAACTCCAGGACGCGCTTGATCACGTGCACCGGGGCACCCGCCTTGATGGCGAGCGCGCGGGCGATCTCGGCGCTCGCCTTGCCCTTGCGCACCTCGACCAGCACGCTGTGCGGGTTGAGCTTCTCGCCGCTGTCGGGCATCACGCGCAGGAAGCGGTACTGGTACGACGGCTCGCTGTGCGAGGCGACGTACGTGCCCTTCCCCTGGCGGCGCACCAGGATGTGCTCGGAGGCGAGCTCGTCGATCGCCTTCCTCACCGTGCCCTGGCTCACGCGGAAGCGCGCGGCGAGCTCGATCTCGGACGGGATCGCCTCCCCGGGCTTCCACTCGCCGGCCACGAGGCTCTGCGTGAGGAGGATCTTGATCTGCTCGTAGAGCGGCCGGAAGGACGGCGACGGCAGGGTCTCGGTCATCGGGCGATGCTACCACGGCGCCGCCGATCCTTTGTCTTATATAAGATACAAGTCCTGTTGACACTCCTCGGCGGCGGCGGGTAGCATGCTGCGCAGCAGCAAGCGCTTCCCGGAGGCCGAACGGAGCCGTCCGGAAAGCGCGCTTCCCCTGCAAAATCAGAGGCTTGCCGCCATGACTCCCTACTTCCGCCCGCGCCGCTCCATGCTCTACGTGCCCGGGTGCAGCACGCGCTACCTGCACAAGGCGCGCACCCTGAAGGTCGACTCGGTGATCCTCGACCTTGGGGACCCGATCCTCGTCGAGGCCAAGCTGGAGTCGCGCCGCAACGTGGTCGAATCGGTGCTCGCCGGGGGCTTCGGCCGGCGCGAGGTGGTGGTGCGCGTGAACGACCTCGAGTCGCCCTGGGGCGAGGAGGACGTGAAGGCCGTGGCCGGCATCGGCGCCGACGCGATCCTCTTCCCCAACATCGAGTCGAAGGCCGACGTCGGCAAGGCGCTCGCCGCCCTCGATGCCGCGGGGGGCAAGCACCTGCCGATCATGGTGATGGTCGAGAGCCCGCTCGCGGTGCTGCGCGCCGAGGAGATCGCGAGCGCCTCCGACCGCATCGCCTGCATCGTCATGGCCACCTCCGACCTCATCACCCAGCTGCACGCGCGCCGCACCCCGGACCGCATCGCCCTGCATTACTCGCTCTCGCGGGTGGTGCTCGCCGCGCGCGCCTTCGACCGCTCCGTCGTGGACGGCATCTCCACGGACCTGAAGGACATGCAGTCCTTCGAGTACGCCTGCCGGCTGGCGCGCGACCTGGGGTTCGACGGCAAGAGCCTGGTGCACCCCTTCCAGCTGCCCTACTGCAACGACGCGTTCACGCCCAAGCCCCACGACCTCGCCGCCGCCACCGAGCTCATCGAGGCGCTCGAGCACGCCCGCCGCGAGGGCCGCGGCGTGGTGGTCGTGAACGGCCGCCTCATCGAGCACCACCACCTCAAGGCCGCGCGGCGCCTGCTGGCGCTGGCCGACATGATCAAGAGCCTCGAGGCCGGCCAGTGAGCCGAGGGGTTCCCGTCGCGCCCGGCTCGCGCCCGCCCGAGGGCTGGTTCTTCGAGGACTACGCCGTCGGCCAGCGCTTCGGCCACGCCACGCCCCGCACGATCACCGCCGGCGACTGCGCGCTCTACATCGCGCTCACCGGCGCCCGCCAGCCGGTGCACTGCGCCGAACCGGTCGCCCGCGCGCTCGGGCACCCGTCCTGCCCGGTGGACGACCTCCTCGCCTTCCACATCGCCTTCGGCAAGACCGTCCCCGACATCTCCTACAACGCCGTGGCCAACCTCGGCTACGCGGACCTGCGCTTCCTCGAGCCGGTGTACGTGGGCGACACCATCACGGCGCAGTCCGAGGTGATCGGCCTGAAGCAGAACTCCAGCGGTACCAGCGGCGTGGTTTACGTGGGCTCGCGGGCGCTGAACCAGCATGGCCGCGAGGTCCTCTCGTGGGCGCGCTGGGTCATGGTCGCCAAGCGTGACGCCGCCGCGCCGGCGCCACCCACGGTGGTGCCGTCCCTGCCCGCGGTGGTCCCTCCGGAGCGGCTTGCCGTGCCCGCCTTCCTGCGCCCGCAGGCGCTGGATGCGGCCGCCACCGGCGGTGCGCGGCTGTGGGAGGACTACGCGGCCGGCGAGAGCCTCGACCATCCCGGCGCGATGACCGTCGAGGAGGCCGACCACATGCTCGCCACGCGCCTCTACCAGAACACGGCGCGGGTGCACTTCGACGCCTTCGCCGCGCGCTCCGGACCCTTCGGCAAGCGCCTCGTCTACGGGGGCCACGTGATCTCGATCGCCCGCGCGCTGGCCCACGACGGCCTGGAGAACGCCTTCGCCATCGCGGCCATCCACGGCGGCACCCACGCCAATCCCACGTTCGCCGGCGACACGATCGCCGCGCGCACCGTGGTCACCTCGCGCGACGGGATTCCCGGCCGCAGCGACGTGGGCGCGCTGCGCGTGCGCCTGCTCGCCGCGAAGAACGTGCGCCTCGCCGGGCTCGCAACGCCGGCGCCCGGGGCGAAGGACCCCGCGGTGGTCCTGGATCTCGACCTCACCCTCCTCGTCCCGCGCCGCCGCTAGCGCCTAGAATACGGATTCCCCACCCGGACCCGACGCCCCATGCCCGCTCCCCGCCACCCCAAGGACGCCCTCTTCGCGGGCGAAAAGCCGTTCCCCGTCATCCCGGCCTGCGAGCACTTCGCGGGGTCGGAGAAGCTCATCACCAAGGCGCTCGACCTGCAGGAGCGGCTGGGCGCGGTGTTCGACATCACCTGCGACTGCGAGGACGGCGCCGAGGCCGGGCGCGAGAAGCAGCATGCGGAGATGATCGTGGGGCTCATGCACTCGAGCGCCAACCGCTTCGCGATGGCCGGCGCGCGCATCCACGACTACACCCACCCGCACTGGAAGAAGGACGTCGACATCCTGGTGGGCGGCGCCGGCCAGGTGATCGCCTACGTGACCATCCCGAAGTGCACCTCCGTGGCGCAGGCCGAAGAGATGATCGCCTACGTGCAGGCCATCGCGAAGCGCAAGAAGGTGAAGCGCGTGGTCCCCGTGCACGTCCTCATCGAGACGCACGGCGCGCTGCACGACGCCTGGGAGATCGCGCGGCTGCCGGGCGTGCAGGTCCTCGACTTCGGGCTCATGGACTTCGTGAGCGGCCACCACGGCGCCATCCACGCCTCCAACATGCGCTCGCCGGGGCAGTTCGAGCACCCGCTGGTCGCGCGCGCAAAGGCCGACGTGGCGGCCGCCGCACTCGCCAACGGCGTGGTCCCCGCGCACAACGTGTCCCTGGACCTCAGGAACTCCTACAACGTGTTCCGCGACGCCTGGCGCGCGCGCACCGAATTCGGGTTCCTGCGCATGTGGAGCATCCACCCCTCGCAGGTGCAGCCCATCGTCGACGCGATGAAGCCCGACCTGAACGAGGTCGCCACGGCCGCGGCCATCCTCCTGGAGGCCCGCGATGCGAACTGGGGCCCAATCCAGTTCGACGGCGAGCTGCACGACCGCGCCACGTACCGCTATTTCTGGGAGCTCCTCCAGAAGGCGCGCATCACCGGCGTGAAGATGCCCGAGGAGGCGGCTGGCGCCTTCTTCGACTGAGTGGGCAGGTTGCGCCGGATTGCCCGCGCCGACGCCTCCCCCGCTCCCCCCTGCAACCGAAGGGCAACCTGACCCCGAGAGAAGACCCGATGACGACAATGTCCCCCGGCGCCCGCTTCCGCGCCGCGATGAAGGAAGAGCGGCCCCTGCAGGTGCCCGGCGCCATCTGCGCGTACCACGCGACCCTCGCGAAGGCCTCCGGCTTCCGCGCGATCTACCTTTCCGGCGGCGGAGTCGCCGCGGGGTCCCTGGGGCTCCCCGACCTGGGCATCTCCAACCTCGACGACGTCCTCACGGACGTGCGCCGCATCACCGACGTCTGCGACCTGCCGCTGCTGGTCGACGTGGACACCGGCTTCGGGTCCAGCGCGTTCAACGTGGCGCGCACCACCCGCTCGCTCATCAAGGCGGGCGCGGCCGCGATGCACATCGAGGACCAGGTGGGCGCCAAGCGCTGCGGCCACCGGCCCGGCAAGGAGCTGGTGAGCCGGCAGGAGATGGTGGACCGCGTGAAGAGCGCGGTCGACGCGCGCACGGACCCCGGCTTCTTCATCATGGCGCGCACCGACGCGCTGGCCGTCGAGGGCCTGCAGGCCGCCATCGACCGGGCCTGCGCGTGCGCCGAGGCCGGCGCCGACGCCATCTTTCCCGAGGCGATGACCGACCTCGACATGTACCGCAGGTTCGCCGCCGCAGTGAAGGTGCCGGTGCTCGCGAACCTCACCGAGTTCGGCAAGACCCCGCTCTTCAAGGTCGAGGAACTCGCCTCGGCCGACGTGTCGATCGCGCTCTACCCGCTGTCCGCCTTCCGCGCCATGAACAAGGCGGCGCTCGCCGTCTACCAGGCGCTGCGCCGCGAGGGCACGCAGGAGTCGGTCGTCGACACGATGCAGACGCGCGAGGAGCTCTACCATTACCTGGGATACCACGAGTTCGAGAAGAAGCTGGACGCCCTGTTCGCGAAGTCCAGGTAGGGCCGCTTCGGCCGACGAACACCCAACCACAGGAAACCGCCATGACCGACGCCGCCGCCCCCGCAGCCCCCAAGCCCAAGAAGTCCGTCGCCCTGTCGGGTGTCACCGCCGGCAATACCGCCCTCTGCACGGTCGGCCGCACCGGCAACGACCTCCACTACTGCGGATACGACATCCTCGACCTCGCCGACAAGTGCGAATTCGAGGAGGTCGCGCACCTGCTGGTGCACGGCAAGCTCCCCAACGCCTCCGAGCTCAAGGCCTACAAGACGAAGCTCAGGTCGATGCGCAGCATCCCGGCCGCCGTCCAGGACGTGCTCGAGTGCATCCCGGCCTCCACGCACCCGATGGACGTGCTGCGCACCGCCTGCTCCGTGCTCGGTGCCGTCCTGCCGGAGGGCGACGAGCACAAGCTCGCCCCGTCGCGCGACATCGCCGACCGGCTGATGGCCTCCTTCGGCTCGATGCTCCTGTACTGGTACCACTTCTCGCACTCGGGCCGGCGCATGGAGGTCGAGACCGACGACGACTCCATCGGCGGGCACATCCTGCACCTGCTGCACGGCAAGAAGCCCTCGGAGCCGTGGGTGCGCGCCATGCACACCTCGCTCATCCTCTATGCCGAGCACGAGTTCAACGCCTCGACCTTCACCGCGCGCGTCGTGGCCGGAACCGGCTCCGACATGTACTCGGCCATCACCGCGGCCATCGGGGCGCTCAAGGGCCCGAAGCACGGCGGCGCCAACGAGTTCGCCTTCGACACCATCGGCCGCTACGACAACCCGGACGAGGCCGAGGCCGACATCGTCAAGCGCGTGACCGAGAAGCAGGTGATCATCGGCTTCGGCCACCCCGTCTACACGATCTCCGACCCGAGGAACCAGGTGATCAAGGAAGTGGCCCGCACCCTCTCGAAGGACGCGGGCAACATGAAGCTCTTCGACATCTCGGCGCGCGTCGAGGAGGTGATGTGGCGCGAGAAGAAGATGTTCCCGAACCTCGACTGGTACAGCGCCACGAGCTACCACATGATGGGCGTGCCCACGGCGATGTTCACGCCGCTCTTCGTCATCTCGCGCACCTCCGGCTGGTGCGCGCACGTGATCGAGCAGCGCATCGACGGCAAGATCATCCGCCCGAGCGCCAACTACACCGGCCCCGAGGACCTCGCCTTCGTCCCGATCGAGAAGAGGAAGTAGGCGCGTAGTAGCCATCCAAAGTCTCGGACACGGATGAACACGGATGAACACGGATATTTCTTGAACGGGAGACGCCTTGCCAGCAGGAACGACTGCGCCCCTACTGGCAGGCAGGTTCCAGTTCAAGAAAAATCCGTGTTCATCCGTGTTCATCCGTGTCCCCGCTTTTGGATCGAATCACTCTTCACCGCCAGAATGACCCACTGAACAGGAAATCGTCCCGTGTCCGCACACATCAGCAACGTCCGCCCCAAGCCCGACAAGGTCCTCGTCGACATCGCCGACTACGTCCTCGAGTACAAGGTCTCCTCGAAGGAGGCCTACGAGACGGCCCGCTACTGCCTCATGGACACCCTCGGCTGCGGCTTCGAGGCGCTCGAGTACCCCGCCTGCACCAAGATGCTCGGACCGATCGTGCCGGGCACCGTCGTGCCCAACGGCGCGAAGGTCCCGGGAACGCCCTACCAGATGGACCCGGTGAAGGCCGCCTTCGACATCGGGGCGATGATCCGCTGGCTCGACTTCAACGACACCTGGCTCGCCGCCGAATGGGGCCACCCTTCCGACAACCTGGGCGGCATCCTCGCCACGGCCGACTGGCTCTCGCGCAACGCCGTTGCCGCCGGGAAGAAGCCCCTCACGGTGAAGGACGTCCTCGTCGCGATGATCAAGGCGCACGAGATCCAGGGCTGCATCGCGCTAGAGAACAGCTTCAACAAGGTGGGCCTGGACCACGTGGTGCTGGTGAAGGTGGCCTCGACCGCGGTGGTGGCCGGGATGCTCGGCCTCACGAGAGACGAGATCATCAACGCGGTCTCGCTCGCGTGGGTGGACGGCCAGTCGCTGCGCACCTACCGCCACTCCCCCAACACGGGCTCGCGCAAGAGCTGGGCGGCCGGCGACGCGACGAGCCGCGCCGTGCGCCTGGCCCTCATCGCGAAGTCGGGCGAGATGGGCTATCCCTCCGTCCTCACCGCCAAGACCTGGGGCTTCTACGACGTGCTCTTCAAGGGCAACGCCTTCAGGTTCCAGCGCCCCTACGGCAGCTACGTGATGGAGAACGTGCTCTTCAAGATCGCCTTCCCTGCCGAGTTCCACTCGCAGACGGCGGTGGAGGCGGCCATGACCATCCACAAGGAGCTCGCGAAGGCGGGCCGCATGCCCGGCGACATCAAGCGGATCACCATCCGCACGCACGAGGCGTGCATCCGCATCATCGACAAGAAGGGCCCGCTCGACAACCCGGCCGACCGCGACCACTGCATCCAGTACATGGTCGCCGTGCCCATCCTCTTCGGCCGCCTCACCGCGGGCGACTACGAGGACGAGGTGGCGAAGGACCCGCGCATCGACGCCCTTCGCGACCGGATCGTGTGCGTCGAGGACGCGAAGTTCACGAAGGACTACCACGACCCCGACAAGCGCTCGATCGCCAACGCGCTCACGGTGGAATTCGCCGACGGCAGGAAGCTCAAGGAGATCGTGGTCGAGTACCCTATCGGCCACAAGCGCCGGCGCAAGGAAGGCATGCCCGTGCTGGTCGAGAAGTTCCGCACCAACCTCGCGCGGCGCTTCCCGGAGAAGCAGCGCAAGGCGATCCTGGAGCTCTGCCTCGACGCGAAGCGGCTGGACGCCACGCCCGTCAACGAGTTCGTGGACCTGATGTCCTCCTGACGGCGCGCATGGCGGTAACCCCGGAAGGGGGAGGAGAAACGCGGCGCGAGAGGGCCACGAGCCCCGGACGCCGCAAGGAGGCAACATGACGAAGAGACTCGCGACGATCGCGGCCGCCCTCATCCTGGGCGGCTGCGCCTCGACCCTGCAGATGACCCTCATGCCGCGCGACAGCGGCAAGCTCTACTACGGGACGCTGGAAGGCACCGGCGGCACGGAGGGCCCGATCGCCATCACCATCGAGGGCCGCACCTACACCGGCACCTGGGTGGAGGTCGTTCCAGACCGCTCCACCGGCTACGTGACCGGCGGCTGGGGCGGGCGCGGCCACGGCTGGGGCCTCGGCGGGTCGATTTCGATGGAAAATCCCGGCGGCGGCGAGGCCAAGGCGCTCCTGCGCTCGCCCGAGGGCGCCGGCCTTCGCTGCGACCTGCGCGGCGGCGCCGGGCGAGCCGGCGGCGGCGTCTGCCGCGACGACAAGGGCCTGGAGTACGACGTGCAGTTCCGCGCCGCCCCGCGCCCGTAGCCCCCGAACGACCGATCGCCCGACAACCCGAACAACGACCCCGAGACGACCATGCCCCACAACGCCTTCGACACCCTCAAGACCTTCCAGCCCGCCCCCGGCAAGACCGGCCAGTTCTACTCCCTGCCGGCGCTCGCGGAGAAGTTCCCCAACGTGAAGCGCCTGCCCGTCTCGATCCGCATCGTGCTCGAGTCGGTGCTGCGCAACGTCGACGGCAAGAAGGTCTCCGAGGAGCACGTGAGGGAGCTCGCCGGCTGGGGCGCCACGTCGCCGCGCACCGCGGAGATCCCGTTCGTGCTGGCGCGCATCGTGTTGCAGGACTTCACGGGCGTGCCGCTGCTCGCCGACCTGGCCGCGATGCGCGGGGTGGCGGCGAAGATGGGCAGGAACCCCAAGGTGATCGAGCCGCTGGTGCCGGTGGACCTCGTCGTCGACCACTCGGTGCAGATCGATCACTACGGCGGGCCCGAAGCCCTCGACCTGAACATGAAGCTCGAGTTCGACCGCAACCGCGAGCGCTACGAGTTCATGAAGTGGGGCATGCAGGCCTTCGACACGTTCAAGGTGGTGCCCCCGGGCATCGGCATCGTGCACCAGGTGAACCTCGAGTATCTCGCGCGCGGCGTGTTCCAGAAGAACGGGATGTACTACCCCGACACGCTGGTGGGCACCGACAGCCACACCACGATGATCAACGGCATCGGCGTGGTGGGCTGGGGCGTGGGCGGCATCGAGGCCGAGGCCGGCATGCTCGGCCAGCCGGTGTACTTCCTCACCCCGGACGTGGTCGGCGTGAACCTCACGGGGAAGCTGCGCGAGGGCGTCACCGCCACCGACTTCGCCCTGACGGTCACCGAGATGCTGCGCAAGGCGAAGGTCGTGGGCAAGTTCGTCGAGTTCTTCGGCTCCGGCGCCGAGACCCTCGCCGTCACCGACCGCGCCACCATCGCCAACATGGCGCCCGAGTACGGCGCGACCATGGGCTTCTTCCCGGTCGACGCGCGCACCATCGAGTTCTTCCGCAACACCGGCCGCACGGCCGAGGAAGTCTCCGCCCTCGAGGCCTACTTCAAGGCGCAGGGGATGTTCGGCATGCCGAAGAAGGGCGACCTGGACTACACGACGGTGCTGGAGCTGGACCTGTCGTCGATCAGGCCGTCCGTCGCGGGGCCGAAGCGCCCGCAGGACCGCATCGACCTGGGCAACCTCAAGGCGCAGTTCACCGAGCTCTTCTCGAAGCCCGTCGCGGAGAACGGCTTCTCGAAGAAGGCCGAGGATCTCGGCAAGCGCGTGAAGACCTCCGACGGCACTGACCTCGGCTCGGGCGACGTGCTCATCGCGGCCATCACCTCGTGCACCAACACCTCGAACCCGAGCGTGCTCATCGCCGCGGGACTCCTCGCGCAGAAGGCCGTCGCGAAGGGCCTGACGGTCAAGCCGCACATCAAGACGTCGCTGGCCCCCGGCTCGCGCGTGGTGACGGAGTACCTCAAGGCGGCCGGGCTCCTCGGCTCCCTCGAGAAACTGGGCTTCAGCGTGGCGGCCTACGGCTGCACGACCTGCATCGGCAACGCCGGCCCGCTGGCCGAGCCCATCGAGAAGGCCGTCGTCGACAACGACCTCGTCTGCGCGGCGGTGCTCTCGGGCAACCGCAACTTCGAGGCGCGCATCCACGCCAACATCCGCGCCAACTTCCTCGCCTCGCCGCCGCTCGTCGTCGCGTTCGCCATCGCCGGCACGGTGCTCAGGGACCTCGAGAACGACCCCGTCGGCCAGGGCAGGGACGGCCCGGTGTACCTGAAGGACATCTGGCCCACCTCCGACGAGGTGCAGGCCCTGATGAAGTACGCCACCGACCCCGCGGTCTTCGGGCGCATGTACGCGAACCTCGCGGAGACCAATCCCCTCTGGAAGGCGATCGCCTCCTCCACGGGCCAGGTCTACGACTGGCCGAAGTCCACCTACATCGCCGAGCCGCCGTTCTTCCAGGGCTTCGGGATGAGCGCGGGCACGGCGAAGAACGTCCTGGGCGCAGCCGTGCTGGGCATCTTCGGCGACTCGGTGACGACCGACCACATCTCGCCGGCCGGCGCCATCAAGGACACCTCGCCCGCCGGCAAGTACCTCATCGAGAACAAGGTGATGAAGCCGGACTTCAACAGCTACGGCGCACGCCGCGGCAATCATGAGGTGATGATGCGCGGCACCTTCGCCAACGTGCGCGTGAAGAACCTGATGCTGCCGCCGAGGGCGGACGGCACGCGGGTGGAAGGCGGCGTCACCCTCTTCCAGCCCTCGGGCGAGCAGATGCCCATCTACGACGCGGCCATGAAGTACATCGCGGGGGGCACGCCCACCGTGGTCTTCGGCGGCGAGGAGTACGGCACGGGGTCGTCGCGCGACTGGGCGGCCAAGGGCACGCAGCTCCTGGGCGTGAAGGCGGTCGTCGCGAGGAGCTTCGAGCGCATCCACCGCTCCAACCTCGTGGGCATGGGAGTACTGCCCTGCCAGTTCAAGGGCACCGACTCCGCCGAGTCGCTGGGCATCGGGGGCGACGAGACGATCGACGTGATCGGCCTCGAGCAGGGCATCAAGCCGCAGATGGACGTGACGCTCGTGATCCGGCGCAAGGACGGCACTGCGAAGGAAGTGCCGGTGCTGCTGCGCATCGACACCCCGATCGAGGTGGATTACTACCTGCATGGCGGGATCCTGCCGTTCGTGCTGCGGGAACTCGTGGCCGCCTGAGCGACCCATCGACTTCCTGGGCACACCGCTCCCGGCAGGCTGGGCCGTCGCGAGCTTCCTCGTGGCGGCCGTCCTGCTGGTGCGGGCGGCGCGCCGCGCGCCGTGGCGGCTGCTCGCCGACGGGTTCCGGCTGCACGGCTGGCTGGGCGCGGTCTTCGCGATCGCGCTCGCCTGGATCCTGTCGGCGCGCCTGGCCGACGGGCTGTCGCTGCACCTGCTGGCCACGCCCCTCGTGGCCCTCATGTTCGGTCGCGACCTGGCCGTGCTGGCGGCGCTGCCCGCCGTCGCGGCGGCGCTGGCCTGGCGCGGCGGCGACTGGTCGGGCATGGCCGCCACGTGGCTCCTCGCGGCGTGGCTTCCGGCCACGCTCCTGGATGCGCTGCGCCGCGCCGCCGACCGCTGGGCGCCGCGCAACCCCTTCACCTTCATCTTCCTGGCCGGCTTCTTCGCGCCGGGTGCCACCTTCGTGGCCACCGTCCTCGTCGCGGCACTCGTCCACGCGGCGGCGGGAACCGCGCCCTGGGACAGGCTCGCCGAAGGGTTCATCCCGTTCGGCCTGCTCCTCGGCTGGGGCGAGGCGTTCCTCTCCGGGCTCCTCACCGCGATCTTCGTGGTCTACGAGCCGCGGTGGATGGCGACCTTCGACGACGCGCGCTACCTGCGGCCGCCGGACGGCCCCCGCCCGGGGTCCTAGGGGCTCAGAGGCAGCCGCGCTCGCCCGCGGTTTGCCGCCTCGTCCCGCCGTCGATATAATCGCGCCTCGTTCCCCCTCCTTCGAGCCCTCCGACCATGACCCGCCGCCATCACACGACCGATTCCCGCCGCGCGCTGCGCGGGGCGTCCCGTGGCGGGCTGGTGCCGCGAATCGGGACCGCGCCGCTCGCCGGCGGCGAAGACTGACGCCCGGGCCCGACCGCCCCGGCGAGAGTCGAGGCGGAACCCGAGGCGGCCTACCCCCGCTCCCCTGTCCGCCTCGCGCGTTGCGCGACGCGTAAGCTCGCGCGCAGCAAGAACAGGAAAGCCGGCCCACGAGGCCGGCCGAGAACAAGAATGAACACGCTGCTTTCCCGGCTCCACCCGCGCCGCTGGCTCACCGGCCTGTGGCGAAACCCCGACTTCGTGAAGCTGTGGGGCTCGCTCACCATCACCCACTTCGGCGGGCAGGTGACCTTCCTCGCGTTGCCGCTCACGGCCGCGCTGATGCTGAACGCCACGCCGTTCGAGGTGGGCGTGCTCACGGCCCTCGAGGCGCTGCCCTACCCCCTCTTCGGCCTCTTCGCCGGCGTGCTGGTGGACCGCGCGCGCAAGCTCCCCGTGATCATCTGGGCCGACGTGGGCCGGGGACTCGCGCTCCTTGCGGTGCCGGTTTGCGCCTGGCTGGGCGTCCTGTCGATGCCCGTCCTCTACGTGGCCGGCTTCCTGGTGGGGCTGGGCAGCGTCATCGGCTGGCCGGCCTACCAGGTGTTCATGACCGAGCGGGTGGGCCGCGCCAACCTCGTCGAGGCCAACGCCAAGATCGGCATCTCGGACTCGGCCGCGCAGCTGGTCGGGCCGGGGCTCGCCGGCGCGCTGATCCACTGGCTCACCGCGCCCATCGCCATCCTCCTCGACGCCTGCTCGTTCATGGTCTCGGCGTGGATGCTGCGCGGCATCCCGCCCGCGCCCACGGACGCGCCGAAGGTTTCCGGCGCCAGCGTCTGGCGCGAGATCGGCGAAGGGCTCGCCGCCGTCTGGCACAACCGGACGCTGCGCGCGCTGGCGTGGTCGCTCGCCGCCTGGCAGCTCTTCCGCCATGCGTACGTCGCCGTCGTGATCCTCTTCGCGGCCCGCGAGCTGGGCTTTTCCGCCGGCCACGTCGGCGTGCTCTTCATGCTGGCCGGCGTGGGCTCGCTCACGGCGGCGGGCGCGGTCACCCCGCTCAACGCCCGCTTCGGCTTCGGGCCGACGATGCTGGCGGCGCTGGGCGGCACGGGGGTGGCCTGGATCGTCCTCGGCGCGGCATCGGGCGGCCACGTCGTCGCGTCGGTGGTCTTCGGGGTGGGCCTCTTCCTGCTCGACTTCGCGGCCATGACGTTCTTCATCAACTACCTGACGCTGCGCCAGACGGTGACGCCGGACCGGCTGCTCGGGCGCGTCACGGCGACGATGATCTGCCTCACCGTCGCCACCGCGCCGCTGGGCGGGCTCGCCGGCGGCTGGATCGCGGAGCACTGGGGGCTGCGTGCCCCGATCCTGCTCGCGGGCGTCGGGGCGCTCCTGATGATCCCGATCGTCGCCTGGACATCGCCGCTGGCGCGCATGATGGCGCTGCCGGGGCCGCAGGAGGTCTCGACGCCCGACAGCGTGGCCGAGGAAATGTCCGGCTGACGGCGCGGCCCCGGGCGAATCCGCGGGGCACGCCCGCCGCGTCCAACGGTCATGAAAACCCGTGCCCTGCCCGGAACCCGGTTTGCCCGGCGTCCGGGCCCACGCCGATAATGCGGGCCGCAACGGCCCTCGGAGAACGCCATGGAGACCTCGGAAGTCCTGGTCGCCATGACGGGGATGCTGGCGAGCTTCGGCCTGCCGCTTCTCGTCATCGCGATCGTGCTCGCCTACAAGCACCAGCGAAACCGCCTGCACCAGGAGACCATCCTCAAGCTCGCGGAAAAGGGCCTGCCGGTGCCCCCGGAGCTGCTGCAGCCCACCGAGCGCTCGCCCAGCCCCAAGGGCGGCCTGGTGCTCGTGGCGCTGGGAATCGCGCTTTCCGTCTTTTTCTGGGAACGGGGCCAGCCGTGGTCGATCGGGCTCATCCCGGGCCTCATGGGGGTGGCACTCCTCGTGGCATGGCGGATCGACTCGCGCTCGTCGGCCGCCCGCCGCGACCCGCCGCGCTAGCGCCGATGACCGGGCGGCCGGAACCGGCCGATGCGGAGCTCGTCCTCGCCGTCGTCGTCCGCGACGACCGCCACGCCTTCGCGCGCCTCGTCCAGCGCCACCAGTCGATGGTGCGCTCCGTGCTGCGCCGGCTGGCCCGCGGCGACCACGGACTGGCCGACGACCTCGCTCAGGAGACCTTCCTCCTCGCATGGCGCAACATCCGCTCCTTCCGCTACGACGCGCGCTTCTCGACCTGGCTGTACCGGATCGCGCTGAACGCCTGGCTTTCGCACGCGCGCAAGCGCCGCGAGGTCCTGCTGGACGACCCCGACGACGCGCCCGAGGCTCCGCCGCCCGACGAGGGGATTCCCGCCGCCGACCGCATCGACCTGGAACGCGCCCTCGCCGGCCTCCCCGATGGCGAGCGCGCGGCGATCGCGGCCTGCTACTACGCCGACCTCACCCACGAGGAGGCGGCCGAGGCGCTGGGCATCCCGCTCGGCACCGTCAAGACCCACATCCTGCGCGCCAAGGTCCGGCTGCGCGCGAAGCTCGGCAAGGAGGAACCCCGATGAAAGACCCCGCGAACGACCCGCTGGACAGGCTTCTCCTGGACGACGCGCGCCGGCCGCTGCCCGACGACGGCTTCAGCCTGCGCGTGGCACTCGCCCTGCCGCCTGCGAGGCGCCCTTCCCCCTGGCTTCGGCCTGCGCTCGTCCTCGGGTCGGCCGCAATAGGCAGCGCGGCCGCCTGGCTCCTCGCGCCCGCGGGCACCTCGCTGGCGCAGGGCTTCGTGGACCTGGCGCGATTCCAGTCGCAGACGCCGTCGGCGCTGGCCGCCATCGCACTGGCGCTCGCCATGGCCGTCACGGCCGCGGTACTGGTGGCCGAAGAAAACTGAGCCGGCTCCCGGGCTAGCCGGGAGGAGTGGTCCCGGCAGGAGCCGTTTCCGCCCCCAAGGCGTGGCCGCGCAACCGCGCGCAGGCGCCCTCGCCGGCCTCGGCCCGGGCGCAGTTCTCCATGACGAACGCGAGCACGCGCAGCATGTG
This sequence comes from Betaproteobacteria bacterium, assembly GCA_011391275.1. Classification (GTDB taxonomy): domain Bacteria; phylum Pseudomonadota; class Gammaproteobacteria; order Burkholderiales; family Usitatibacteraceae; genus FEB-7. The sequence goes on along the minus strand of JAABQW010000011.1, from coordinate 9,460 downwards.
CGGCACGTTCGCCCGGTAGCGCAGGAAACGCCCCTCCTGGCGCACCGTGACGAGACTCGCCGCCAGCATGCCCTTCAGGTGGAAGGACAGGTTCGTCGCGGGGATCTCGAGCGCGTCGGCGATCTCGCCGGCCACGAGCCCGGTCTCCCCCGCCTGGACCAGCATGCAGAAGAGGTCGAGCCGCAGGCTGGAGCCCAGCGACTCGAAAACCTTCAAAGCCGACGATCGGTCCATTCGCGTCTCCTTCCCGGCCTTTGCCGGATCCGTACGCCCGTCCTCATTTCAAGGATGTTGTGGGCCAAAAGGCCCAGCGGGGCGGGGCGCCGTGTGCCAAATCTAACTCTGGAACAGGCGCCGGACTTGATCTATATCAGCCTCCGCTAATGGAAGAAGGTTTGAAATGTCGCTGTCCCCTCTTCGAATCGAGGCCGTGATGGAACAGCTCTCCCGCAGGCGATTTCTCAAGATCAGCGCCGCCACTTTCGGGGCCGGCGCGGTGGGCTCGCAGATCCCGGTCGTCTCCTCGCTCGCCATGGGCTCCGCGCCCCCGGCAGGCAAGGTCGAGACGATCGCGACCTACTGCGAGATGTGCTTCTGGAAGTGCGGCGGCATCGCCCACGTCCGCGACGGAAAGCTCTGGAAGTTCGAGGGCAACCCGCTCGACCCGATGAGCCGCGGACGCCTGTGCCCGCGCGGCACCGCCGCCGTCGGCACGCACTACGACCCGGACCGCATCTCCAAGCCCCTCATCCGCACGGGCGAGCGCGGCAAGGAGGAGTTCAAGGCCGTCACCTGGGACGAGGCGCTCAACTACGTCGCCGACCGCATGAAGAAGATCGCGGCCGAGCACGGGCCCGAGTCGATCGCGCTGTGGAAGCACGGCACGGGCTCGCGCTTCTTCGAGCACGTCATGCGCGCCTACGGCTGCATCAACAAGGGCGCGCCTTCGTTCGCGCAGTGCCGCGGCCCGCGCGACATCGGCTACCTCCTCACCTACGGCACCGGGCTCGGTTCGCCGGAACCCACGGATATCGCGAACACGAAGTGCCTGGTCCTCATCGGCACGCACCTCGGCGAGAACATGCACAACACACAGGTGCAGGAGTTCGCGCAGGCCATCGGCAACAAGGCGACCATCATCGTGGTCGACCCGCGCTACTCGGTGGCCGCGAGCAAGGCCAAGTACTGGCTGCCGATCAAGCCCGGCACCGACATGGCGCTCGTCCTCGCGTGGATGAACGTGCTGGTCGCCGAAGGCCTCTACGACAAGGAGTTCGTCGCCAAATACGGCCACGGCTTCGACAAGTTCGCCGCCGCCATCAAGGACAACACCCCCGAGTGGGCCGAGGGCGAGACGGGCATCCCGGCCGCCACCATCCGCATCACCGCGCGCGAGATGGCCAGGACGCGCCCCGCCACCCTCGTGCACCCCGGCCGCCGCGTGAACTGGTACGGCGACGACGCGCAGCGCTCCCGCTCCACGGCGCTGCTGAACGCGCTGCTCGGCAACTGGGGCCGCCAGGGCGGGCTCTTCCTGCAGGCCGGGATGAGCGTGGCCGGCTACGGCTTCCCGAAGTTTCCCGAGGCGACGAAGCCCAAGGTCGACAACCCGGACGGCAAGTGGCCGTTCGCCGACGAGGAAGTGACGACGGGGCTCCGCCAGGCCACGATCAGCGGCAAGCCCTACCCGATCAAGGGCTGGGTCGTGTATGCCGCCAACCTGCTGCAGACTCTGCCCAACGAGAAGGAGACGATCGAGGCGATCTCGAAGCTCGACCTCCTCGTCGTGGTCGACACGCACCCCAGCGAGATCACCGGCTACGCCGACGTGGTCCTTCCCGACACCATGTTCCTCGAGCGCCACGACGACCTCTACGTCGCGTGGGGCCGGCAGGGCTGGGCGGCGCTGCGCCAGCCCGTCGTCCCGCCGCCGGGAGAGCAGAAGCCCGCCTGGTGGATGGCCAAGCAGCTCGCCGACCGGCTGGGCGTGGGCGAGTACATGCCCTTCAAGGACATGGACGAATACCTCGCGAAGCGCTGCGAGAAGAGCGGCATCGACTACGCGAAGTTCCGGAAGGAAGGGATCGTGATGGGCGAGAAGAAGCCCATCACCGTCGAGGAAGGCGCCACGCTCGAATTCGAGACGCCGTCGAAGAAGGTGGAGTTCTGGTCCGACCAGCTCGCCAAGGCGGGGTTCGACCCGGTGCCGAAGTACACCGCGCCCGAGACGCCGCCCGCAGGCTACTTCCGCCTGGTGACCGGGCGCGCCCCCGTGCACACGTTCAGCCGCACGCAGACCAACCTGCTGCTCAAGGACCTCATGCCGGAGAACGAGGTCTGGGTGAACGCCGTGACCGCAGCGAAGGCGGGCCTGAAGAGCGGGCAGTACGTGAAGCTCAGGAACCAGGACGGCGTCGTCACCAACCGCGTGAAGGTGAAGGCCACGCAGCGGATCCGGCCCGACACCCTCTACATGGTCTACGGCTTCGGCCACACCAGCAAGATGCTCAAGAGCGCCTACCTGAAGGGCGCGAGCGCGGCGCAGCTCAACACGCGCTACAAGGTCGACCCGCTGATGGGCGGCACGAGCATCCACCAGAACTTCGTCACTTTCGAAAAGGAGGCGTGAGATGCCACGCTTCGGAATGGTCATCGACACCCTGAAGTGCGTGGGGTGCATGGATTGCGTGGTCGCCTGCCAGACGGAGAACGACGTTCCGCAGGGCTTCTGCCGCGACTGGATCGTGACCGAGACGCGCGGGGAGTTCCCCACCCTGTCGCTCGAGATCCGCTCCGAGCGCTGCAACCACTGCGACAACCCGCCCTGCGTGACCTGCTGCCCGACAGGTGCCAGCCACGTGGAGGACTTCGGCAAGACCGTCCAGGTGACGGCGAACGCGTGCATCGGCTGCAAGGCGTGCATCTCGGCCTGCCCGTACGGCGCGCGCTTCGTGCACCCGAAGGGCTACACCGACAAGTGCACCTTCTGCCTGCACCGCGTGAAGGAGGGCAAGGACCCGGCCTGCGTCTCGGTATGCCCGACGCACTGCATGGTCTTCGGCGACCTCGACGACCCGAAGAGCGCCGTGAGCCAGCTCCTCAACTCCCGCAAGCACCGCACGCTGCTGCCGGAAGCCGGCACGAAGCCCCGCGTGTTCTACCTGTCCTGAGGCCCGCCACCATGTTCGAAATCACCACCACCCGCCACAATCCCCTCGTGGACCCGGTGCTCTCGGTCTGGAGCTGGGAGATCCCGGTCTACCTTTTCCTCGGCGGCATGATCGCCGGCATGATGGTGCTCGGCGGCCTGAACATGCTGCGCATCCTCAAGGGCGAGCGCCCCGAGGGATTCTTCAGCGTGCAGACGCCCGTCCTGGGCTTCGTCATGCTCAACCTCGGCATGGGCGCGCTCTTCCTCGACCTCGCGCACAAGCTCTACGTGTACCGCGTGTACATGGCGTTCGAGCCGACGTCGCCGATGTCGTGGGGCTCGTGGGTGCTGATCCTCGTGTTCCCCGTCCTCATCCTGTCGGCGCTCATCCGCCTGCCGGAAGCGTGGCCATGGCTGGGCGATCGCGTGCCCGCGCTGCGCGGCTGGTCGGAAGCGATCCTCGCGCGTCCCGGCCTCGTCAGGGCGCTCGCCTGGCTCAACGTCCTGCTCGGCATCGGCCTCGGGATCTACACGGGGATACTCCTGTCGACGATGGTGGCGCGCCCGCTCTGGAACAGCGCCATCCTCGGCCCCCTGTTCCTCGTCTCCGGGCTGTCGGCGGCGGCGGCGATGGTGCACCTCGTCTCGAGCCTGGTGCCCGGCCATCCCGCACCCCGCAGCTTCCTCGGCGGCGCGCTCGCGATGCTCGTCCAGCCGCTGGGCGCCACTCCCCCCGAGCCGAGGACCGCGGTGTCGCTCGTCAGGGCCGACCTCGCCTTCCTGGCGATCGAGCTCGTGCTGATCGGGCTGCTCTTCATCGGCCTCGCCTCGAGCTCCGCCTCGCACGTGGCCGCGATCGACCTGCTCACCTCGGGCAAGTACGCGACGGTCTTCTGGTGGGGCGTGATCGTGGCCGGCATCCTCGTGCCGCTCGTCCTGCAGGCGCTCGAACTGGGGCACCGCATCCCGCACACCGTCATTCCCGCCCTCCTCGTCCTCGCCGGCGGCTTCGCGCTGCGCTGGGTGATGGTGGGCGCGGGCCAGGCCAGCCACATGATCGCCGCAACCGGCATGTAGGAAAGGAGAACCCATGAGCTCGATCACCGCAACAAGCGCACCGGCCGGGACCGCGACGAAACGCGTCCCCGCGCCCTACTGGAACCCGTACCTGGCCGGCTTCGGCCTGGGCCTGGTGCTCCTCGCCGCCTATCTCATCGCCGGGCGAGGGCTCGGAGCCACCGGCGCCTTCTCGTCGGTCGCCGCCTGGCTCGCGAACCTCGTCTCCCCGGAGAACGCGCAGGCGAGCGCCGTCCATGCGCGTTACCTCGAGAGCGGGTCGCCCGCCACCGCGTGGCTCGTCTGGCTCCTCATCGGCTCCTTCATCGGCGCCGCGGTCTCGGGCTACATGGCCGGGCGCACCTCGCTCACCATCGAGCGCGGGCCGAGCATCACCGACAACCAGCGCCTCGTGCTCGCGCTCGTCGGCGGCATCATCGCCGGCGTGGGCGCCAAGATCGCCCGCGGCTGCACCAGCGGCCAGGCCCTCACCGGGGCCGCGGTCCTCAACGCGGGCAGCCTCGTGTTCATGGGCGCCGTCTTCGTCGCGGGTTACGCCGTGGCGTGGCTCTTCGCCAGAAAGGAGTGGCTCTGATGTTTCCCCTGTCCTCGACGATGGAACTCACCCAGGCCACGACCCTCGGCCTGGCGCTCGTGATCGGCCTGGGATTCGGCTTCTTCCTGGAGAAGGCCGGCTTCGGCAGCACGCGCAAGCTCGCGGCCGTCTTCTACTTCTACGACATGGCGGTGGTGAAGGTGATGTTCACCGCGATCGTCACCGCGATGGTCGGGATCTTCATCCTGTCCTCCGCCGGGGCGCTGGATCTCGCGGAGCTCTACATCGAGCCGTCCAACTACCCCGCCGCGATCATCGGCGGCATCGTCTTCGGCGTCGGCTTCATCGTCGGCGGCTACTGCCCCGGCACGTCGCTGGCCGCGGCCGCGACCGGGAAGATCGACGGGTGGGTGTTCATCGCGGGCATCTTCATCGGCTCCTACGCCTACGCCGAGTTCCTCTCCGGTTTCGACACGTGGCTCGCCGCCTCCGCCACGCCGGACGTGACGCTCTCCAGCCTCACGGGAATCCCGATGGGCTGGTTCGTGCTCCTCTTCATCGGCTTCCTCGCGCTCGCCGGCTGGGGCATGTCGCTCGCCGAGAAGAAGTTCGCGGGGCTTCGCCCCTGACTCACCCCCCACTCCACGCAAAGGACAACAAGAAAATGCAGACCACCCGCCTGTTCCGGGCCCTCGCTCTGGCAGGGTTGGCCGTTCCGACGGCCGCCCTCGCGACCGACGGCTACTTCTCCCACGCCTACGGGCTCAAGTCCCTGGGCATGGGGGGCGCGACCGTCGCCGTCGCCAACGAGCCGTTCGGAGGCGCCGGCAACCCCGCGGCCATGACCTCGGTCGGCAACGCGTGGCAGGCGGGCGTGCAGATCTTCATGCCGCGGCGCGAGGCGGAGCGCACGGGTTCGGGACCGGCGGGGATCGACGGCGCCGTGTCGAGCGACAGCCTCAGCTTCGCGATCCCGGAGTTCGGCATCAACTACATGGCGCGCCCCGACCTGGCCGTGGGCTTGTCCGTCGTCGGCAACGGCGGAATGAACACCGACTTCACGGGCGAGCAGATCCCGGCAATGAGCGCCTGCGCCGCGTTCAACCCGACCCCAGGCCCGTACAACCTTCTGTGCGGCAACGGCCGCCTCGGCGTGGACCTGATGCAGCTGCTGGTGGCGCCCTACGCCGCCTGGAAGTTCGCGCCTTCGCACTCCGTGGGCGTGGCGCCGACCCTGGCCTACCAGCGCTTCCGCGCCCAGGGCCTGCAGGCCTTCGACAACCCGATGCTCTCCAGCAGCCCGGGCGACGTGACCAACCGCGGTTATGCGAGCTCCACGGGCTACGGCGTGCGCGTGGGCTACCACGGCACCTTCGACCGGTTCTCGGTCGGCCTGGCGTGGGCGAGCCGTATGTCGATGGACGAGTTCGACTACTACAAGGGCCTCTACGCGGAGCAGGGAGCATTCGACATCCCCTCGAACTTCACGGCGGGCGTGGCCTTCCGGCCGACCGACAAGTGGCTGGTGGCGTTCGACTGGGAGCGCATCAACTACACGGACGCCCGGTCGGTTTCCAACCCGAGCGCCCTCCTCCTCAACTGCATGGGCGGCGACCCTTCCTCGTGCATGGGCGGCGCCAACGGGCCCGGCTTCGGCTGGAAGGACATCGACGTCTGGAAATTCGGCGTCGAGTACGCCGTCGACCCGAAGCTCACGCTGCGGGCGGGCTACAACCGCAGCGAGAATCCCGTCCAGTCGGCCGACGTGACCTTCAACATCCTGGCGCCCGGCGTCGTCACGGACCACTACACGGTCGGCGCCACCTGGCGTCTCGACGCGACCGCGGAGGTCACCCTCTACGGCCTCTATGCGGCCAACAACGAGGTTACCGGCACGAGCCTCTTCGTGCCGTTCGGGGCCCCGCCCACCACGACCGAGAAGATCCAGCTCAAGGAGTACACCGTCGGGATCGGCTACACCAGCCGGTTCTAGGCTGCCGCACGCGGCAAAGGGGGCCCCTGTATCGGGGGCCCCCTTTCGTTTAGAATACGCGCCGCGCGAAAACCTTGTCGCGCCCAACCCCACTATCCATGAATCCGGAGAATTAAAAAATGAAGAAGCTGCTTTCCGCCCTGATCGCCGGGGCTTTCGTGATGTCCCAGGCCCCCGCCGTTCTCGCGCAGGACAAGGCCGCCCCCGCCAAGGCCGAAGTGAAGAAGGCCGAAGACAAGGCCGCCGCCCCCGCCAAGGCCGAAATGAAGAAGGCCGAAGGCAAGGCCGCCGCCCCCGCCAAGACCGAAATGAAGAAGGCCGGCGACAAGGCCGCCGCCCCCGCCAAGACCGAAATGAAGAAGGCTGGCGACAAGGCCGCCGCCCCCGCCAAGGCCGAAGTGAAGAAGGCCGGCGACAAGGCCGCCGCCCCCGCCGCGGCCGAAGTGAAGAAGGCCGAAGACAAGGCCGCCGCTCCCGCCAAGACCGAAGCCAAGAAGAAGAAGGGCGGCTGCTGAGCGCCCTTTGCGCGCGCGGTTGCGCGCAAGAAAACGGGGCGGCCGTGGCCGCCCCGTTTTCTTTGGTGCCCCGGGCCGCGAGGGCCCGGCCGCGCTTCAGCCCAGCAGGTGCTTCACGCCGGCGCGCTCCTCTTCCAGCTCGGCGAGCGTCTTGTCCATACGCTGCCGCGAGAACTCGTCGACCTCGAGCCCCTTCACGATCTGGTACCGGCCGTCGGCCGTCGTGCAGGGGAAGCCGTACATGACGCCTTCCGGGATACCGTAGGAGCCGTCGGAGACCACGCCCATCGTGACCCACTTGCCGTTGGAGCCCAGCGCCCAGTCGCGGACGTGGTCGATGGCGGCGTTGGCGGCGGAGGCGGCGGAGGAAAGCCCGCGCGCCTCGATGATGGCCGCGCCCCGCTTGCCCACCAGGGGGATGAAGGTGTCCTTGTACCAGGACTCGTCGTTCACCAGCGCCTTCACGGACTGGCCGCCGGAGGTGGCGAAGCGGTAGTCGGGGTACATCGTGGGCGAGTGGTTGCCCCACACGACGATCTTCTCCAGGGAATCGACGGGCTTGGCGATCCTCGCCGCGAGCTGCGAGGCGGCCCGGTTGTGGTCCAGGCGCATCATCGAGGTGAAGCAGGCGGGCGAGAGGCTCTTCGCGCTCTGCTGGGCGATGTAGGCGTTCGTGTTGGCGGGGTTGCCCACCACCAGCACCTTGACGGAGCGGGAGGCGCCCTCGTCCAGCGCCCTGCCCTGCACCGTGAAGATGGCGCCGTTGGCCTCGAGGAGGTCCTTGCGCTCCATGCCCGGGCCGCGCGGGCGGGCACCCACGAGGATCGCCACGTCGGCATCCTTGAACGCGACCCTGGCGTCGGATGCCGCGGTCATTCCCTGCAGGAGCGGGAAGGCGCAGTCGTCCACTTCCATCATCACGCCCTTGAGCGCCTTCTGCGCCTTCTCGTCGGGGATCTCGAGCAGTTGCAGGATCACCGGCTGGTCCTTGCCGAGCATTTCGCCGCTGGCGATCCGGAACAGCAGGGCGTAGCCGATCTGGCCGGCAGCGCCGGTGACGGCAACTCGCATGGGCTTCTTCATGGGGTCTCCTGGGGTCTTCTCGTTGGGAAATCGGGGGCAGCCGCGGAGTCCATCGACGATACGACGAAAGTCCAACGGCCCCGCGAAAGTATATCGCAGCGCAGCAATGCGGAATCCGGCCGGGTTTGAGCCAAGTCAACTTCCGGTGGCGCGCGCCGCCCGGCAGCGGCCTCCCGACGGGAAACAGCCGCTAATCCGCCCTGCCCGGCGCCCTGGAAAGGGAGATGGCGACGACGCCGGTCATGACGAGCGCCGCGCCGGCCAGCTGGATGGCGGTGATCGGCTCGTCGAGGAAGGCGAAGCCCAGGAAGATGGTGGCCACCGGTCCCACCGTGCCGAGCATCGACGCGTGGCTCGAGCCGATGAGCCGGATGCCCACGGACATGAGGATGACAGGCAGCACGGTCGAGACGATGGCCATGAGGAGCACGAGGCCGTAGACGGGCGCCGGCTGCGACAGGAGGAGCGCCGCGTCGCGAACCACGAAGAAGTGCGCCAGCACCGCGGCGCACGAGACGATGGAGGCCAGGCTCGCGAACAGGACGCTGCCCATCTTGCGCACCATGCGCCCGTTGCCGATGAGGTAGACCGCGTAGGCGAGCGCCGAGAGCGCGACCCAGAAGGCGCCCAGCAGGACGTTCTCCTGGCGCGTGGCGAGGTCGTTGGCGAAGACCAGGGCGATGCCCGTATACGACAGGGCCAGCGCCGCCACGTCGCGGCCGGTGATGACGCGCCCGTACAGCGCGGCGGAGATCAGCACCACGAACGTGGGGTACAGGAACAGCACCAGCCGCTCGAGGGCCGCGGTGATGTACTGCAGTCCCAGGAAGTCGAAGAGGCTGGCGAGGTAATAGCCCACGACGCCCAGGAACGCGATGGCCCGCCAGTCGGCCGCCGCGAGGCCCGCCGTCACCCCGCCCCGGCCCGTCCACCAGGCGATCGCGGCGAAGAACGGGGCGGCCATGGCCATGCGCAGCGCGAGCAGCGTGACGGCGTCGGTGCCGTGGCGGTATGCGAGCTTGATCATGATCGCCTTCGCGGAGAAGGCGATCGCGGAGAAGACGACGAGCGCCACGCCGGCCAGGCGCGGACCGCCCGCCTGGGTC
>JAABQW010000111.1 GCA_011391275.1 Betaproteobacteria bacterium | reverse complement strand
GAGAACTGGGGCGTGATCGACGAGATGCTGGGGGCGTGGCGGCTGCTGCGCCCGTCCACCGCGGCCAAGGGGGTCGCGATCGGGCGCATCCTCGCGATGCGGCTCGGCGACACGGCGCCCTTCTTCCTGGGCATGGTGAAGGCGCTGGTGCAGGAAACGGACGGGCGCATCGTGATCACCGTCGCGCTCTTCCCCGGCAAGCCCGAGCCCGTCGCGGCGCGCGCGGTGGACTCGCGCAGCAAGCAGTCGTCGGTCTGGGTGCAGGCGTTCCGCCTGCCCTCCCTGGAACGCCTCGGCATCCCCGAGTCGGTCGTGCTGCCCGGCGGCCTGGCCTCGCGCGGGCGCGGCATCGAGATCTGGGCCGGCGGCCCCCGCGAGGCGACGGTCTACGAGTTCCTCGAGCGCGGCTCCGACTTCGACCGCGTCACGGTCTTCTAGACACGCCGCCCGCGGTGCCTCGCGTCGCGGTCCCCGTCCTCACCTACCATGCGATGAACGTCGCGGGCGCGGACTACGCCGCCAACGACCATGTGGCGTTCGCCGCCGATCTGGAGCTCCTGCAGGCGCTGGGCGCGCGCATCGTGCCGCTCGCCGAGGTGGCGCGGGCGGCCGTCGAGGGCAGGCTCGAGGCCCTGTCCGGTTGCGTGGCACTGTCGCTTGACGACGGCGCGGACTTCGACGCGTACGACCTTCCGCACCCCGCCTGGGGCCCGCAGCGCGGCATGCTGGGGATCCTGCGCGACTTCCGCGCGCGCCACGGCGCGGCAGCCCAGCCCGGGCTGCACGCGACCAGCTTCGCGATCGTCTCGCCGCAGGCGCGCGCGAGCCTGGACCGTCACCACATGGTCGGCTGCGGCTGGTGGAACGACGGCTGGTGGCGCGAGGCGGAGGCGAGCGGCCTCATGGCCGTCGAGAGCCATTCCTGGGACCACAACCAGGCCACCCTCGAGTCGACGGTGGCCAGCGTGCCGCGGGGCGCGTTCGCGCTCGCCACGCGCGAGGACGCCGACGCCGAGATCGCGCAGGCCACGCGCTACCTGCGCAGCCGCCGGGGACGCGGCGGCGACGTCCTGTTCGCCTATCCCTACGGGCCGGCGAACGACTTCCTGGCCGAGGACTACTTTCCGGATCCGGCCGCCGGGCACGGCGTCTACGCGGCCTTCACGACCGACGCGGCCCCCGTCACGCCGGGGGTCTCGCGCTGGCGGCTTCCGCGGTTCGTGTTCGGCTGGCACTGGAAGTCGACGGGCGAGCTGGAAGGGCTCCTCGCAAGGTTCGGCGTGCGCCGTCGCCGGCCGGGCCTGTTCGCGAGCCTCCTGGGGCGGGGCGGAAAGGCGGTCGCGCCGCGCGCCGCCGGACCCATCGCGCCGCTGCCATGGCGCGAGTGCCTGCGCGTGTGGGAAGTGAACGATGCCCGCGCGCTCGCGGGCGAGCTCTTCCGCCGCAGCTTCGGCGGCCACGACACGCCGGACTATCCCCGGCATTTCGTGCTCGTGCATTCGCCCGCGCCCGGCGAAGCGGACGGGGCGCCGCGCGTGATCGCCTACATGCACCACACGCCTTTCGAAGGGGTGCACCTGTCGGGAGGGATGTGCGTGGAGGCCGCGGCCTACCGGGCCATGCCGAAGTGGCTCTTCGAGCAGGTCCGGGCCGAGGGCGGCCTCGCCACGATCATCGCGCGCGAAAGCATCGCGATGCTGGGCGACAGTCCCGCCGCGTTCGGCCACGTCGGCGAGCCGAGGGCGCGCGCCGCGGACCTGCGCGCGGGATTCGTCGACACCGACCGGCCGCACCTCATGGTCGTGTGGCGCCGCCCCCTGCCGGAGGCCGAAAAGGATCGCCTGGTCGGCATGGTGGAGGCCCTGGGGCCCTTCTGAGGTCCGGCGCCCGCGAAAGCCATCCATGAGCGCACGGTTCGCACTGCCCATCCTCGCCTACCACTCCCTGCACGCGCCGGGTAGCACCTACGCGACCAACGACCACCTCGCGCTCGAGGAGGACCTGCGGACGATCAGGCGCCTCGGATTCCGCTTCGTTTCCGCACGGGCCGTGGCCGACGCGCTCGCCACCGGCGACGACCGGTCCCTTGCAGGCAGGTGCGTGGCGCTGACCTTCGACGACGGGCCGAACACCGACTTCTTCGACGTGCGCCATTCCGAGCTGGGGTTGATCAAGTCCTTCAGGACGATCCTCGCGGAGTCGTGGGGCGCGCACGCCCTGTGGCGGGCGGTCGCCGGCCGTCGCCATGCCATCGCCACGTCTTTCGTCATCGCCTCGCCCGAGGCACGCGCAGTCCTCGACCGGACCTGCTTTGCCGGGCGCGGCGACTGGGAGGACGGCTGGTGGCCCGAGGCCGTCGCCTCGGGCCTCTTCCACGTCGCCAACCACAGCTGGGACCATCTCCATGCCAGCCTCCCGACGGTCGCCCACAGCAGCCAGGAGAAGGGCGACTTCCGGAAGGTGTGCTCGCTCGAGGACGCCGACGCCCAGATCCGGGCCGCCCACGAGTTCGTCGACCGGAAGGCGCCCAATCCCGGCAGCCGGCTGTTCGCCTATCCCTACGGGCACTGGAACCGGTTTCTCGCCGACGAGTACTTTCCCGGGCAGCCTCCGGGCAGGGAGCACACGGTCGCCGCCTTCACCACCGACGGGGCCCTGGCCACCGAGGCGACCAACCGCTGGCTGATCCCCAGGTTCGTGTGCGGAGACCACTGGAAGTCGCCCGGCGAGCTCGAGCGACTGCTCCGGGACGTGCCCGCCCGCTAGGGCCGGCCGGGACGCGGGGCGGCGGCGCGCTCGAAGGCGTCCAGCAGCGGCTTTGCCGCGTCCTCGCCCGTCTGCTGCGCGATCTCGACGATGCAGGTGGGGCTGGTCACGTTCACCTCCGTGAGGCAGTCGCCGATCACGTCGAGGCCCGCGAAGACGATGCCCGCCTTCACGAGCTCGGCGCCCACCGTCACGGCGATCTCGCGGTCGCGGGGCGAGAGCGGCTGTGCCACGCCGGTGCCGCCCGCGGCCAGGTTGCCGCGCGTCTCGCCGCTCTTCGGGATGCGCGCCAGGCAGAACGGGAAGGGCACGCCCCCGATCACGAGCACGCGCTTGTCCCCCTTGGCGATCTCCGGCACGAACTTCTGCGCCATGATCGTGCGCTCGGCCTCGCCGACCATGGTCTCCACGATCACGTTGCGGTTCGGGTCGTCGGCGCGCACGCGGAAGATCATCGTGCCGCCCATGCCGTCGAGCTTCTTCAGGATCACGTCGGCGTGCCGGTCGACGAAGCCCTGGATGCGGCCAGGGTCGCGGGAGACCATCGTGGCGGGGGTGAACTGCGGGAAGCGCAGGATCGCGAGCTTCTCGTTCCAGTCGCGCAGCGCCTGCGGCGAGTTCACCACGCGCGCGCCCTCGGCCTCGGCGCGCTCCAGCAGCAGGGTGGCGTAGTAGTACTCGGCGTCGAAGGGCGGGTCCTTGCGCATCGCCACCAGGTCGAAGAACGCGAGCGGCACCTCCTCGGCGCCGCCCTCGCGGCACCAGGCCGAATCGTCGTCGGCGACCGCGAGCGGAACGGCGCGCGCGCCGACCGACCCGTCCTGCACGTAGAGGTCGGACATGCCCAGCGCGTACACCTCGTGGCCGCGCCGCGAGGCCTCGCGCATCATGGCGATGGAGGAATCCTTCCTCGGCTTGAGGGACGCCAGCGGGTCCAGGAGGAAGGCGATCTTCATGCGCGCGCGGCGACGCCCGCCGTCTCGTCGATTCGCATCGCCATCTCCTCGATCTCGACCGCGGCGGCGAGGTTGGCCAGGCGGGCCACCACGCCGTAGGTGTAGAAGCGGTTGGGCGGGTCGCCCGGGGCGCCGGCGCAGTCGGGCGAATGGCAGTCCGTCTCGAAGGCGAGCGGCCTGAATTTCATGCCCGGGGAATTGAGGTTCTCGTCCTTGCCGCGCGCGTCGTGCACGCGGTAGAAGCCGCCCACGACGAACTGGTCGATCATGTAGATCACGGGCTCCGCCACGGCGCCATCGACGTCCTCGAAGGTGTAGACGCCCTCCTGGATGATGACCTCGGTCACCGGCTGGCCTTCCTTGATCACCGACATCTTGTTGCGGGCCTTGCGGTTGAGGTTGCGCACGTCGTCGACGCTCTTCACCGTCATGATGCCCATGCCGTAGGTGCCGGCGTCGGCCTTCACGATGGCGAAGGGGGCTGCCGTGATGCCGTGCTCGTCGTACTTCGCGCGCACCTCGGCCAGCACCTCCTCCACGCCGGCTGCGAGGCAATCCTCGCCCGCCTTCTCGGCGAAGTTCACCTGCCCGCACTGGCTGAAGACCGGGTTCAGGAACCAGGGGTCGATGCCCAGGAGCTCGGCGAAGTCCTCCGCCACGCCCTCGTAGGCGGTGAAGTGCTGCGTCTTGCGGCGCGTGGACCAGCCGGCGATGAGCGGCGGCACGACGCGCTGCTCGAGGCCCTGCAGGACGGCGGGCACGCCGCCCGAGAGGTCGTTGTTCACCAGCACCGCGCAGGGGTCGAAGCCGTCGAGGACGACCCGGTTGCCCCTGCGCTTCAGGGGCTCCAGCAGCAGCCTCTCGCCGCCGGCGGCCTCGACTTCCGTGGGTCCCGCGAGGTCCGGGATGAGGCTGCCGATGCGCACCGCGAGTCCGGCGCCCTCGAGGATGCGCTTGAGGGTGGCGACGTTCTGCAGGTAGAAGAGGTTGCGCGTGTGGTTCTCGGGGACCAGCACGAGCTTCTGCGCGTCCGGGCAGAGCTTCTGGATGGCCGACATCGCCGCGTGGATGCAAAGCGGCAGGAAGTCGGGGTTCAGGTTGTTGAACCCGCCCGGGAACAGGTTGGTGTCCACGGGCGCCAGCTTGAAGCCGCTGTTCCTAAGGTCGACCGAGGAATAGAAGGGAACCTCGTGCTCCGCGAAGCGCGCCCGGAACCAGCGCTCGATCCCGGGGCGACGGTCGAGCACGAGGCGCTCGAGTTCGTGCAGGGGACCGGTGAGGGACGTGGTGAGGTGGGGGACCATGGACGGGGGGGCGTTCGCCTCGCTCGCGGGGCGGAGGCGTTCGCCCCTCGGCGGAAGTGCGGGAGGCTAGTTTAACCCGCCCGGGTGATAAAATTCGCGCCCTGCCTCTCCCCCGGGCCGCCAGGCCGGCCGGCCCCCTCCCATGACCTCCCTGCAGACGCTCGCGCTCACGGCCACGATGCTCGCGGCCTCGAACCTCTTCATGACGTTCGCGTGGTACGGGCACCTGAAGCACCTCCAGGCGAGCCCGTGGTGGATCGCCGCGCTCGTGAGCTGGTGCATCGCCCTCTTCGAGTACCTCCTGCAGGTGCCGGCCAACCGCATCGGCTTCGCAGGCGGCATCTCGCTCGCGCAGCTGAAGATCCTGCAGGAGGTCATCACGCTCGCCATTTTCGTGCCCTTCGCGATGCTCTACATGGGCGAGGGGCTCAAGTGGAACTACCTCTGGGCGGGCCTCTGCCTCGTCGGCGCGGTCTACTTCATCTTCCGGGGCTGACGGGGTTTCCCCCTTCCCGGGACCGACGACATGCGCCTCCACATCCTCGGCATCTGCGGCACCTTCATGGGCGGCCTCGCGAAAATCGCGCGCGAGGCCGGCCACGAGGTCACCGGCTGCGACGCGCAGGTCTATCCGCCCATGAGCGACCAGCTGCGCAGCCTCGGCATCGCCCTGCACGAGGGATACGACGCCGGGCAGCTCGAGCGCTACCCCGCCGACCTCTACGTGGTGGGCAACGCGATGACGCGCGGCAAGCCCGTGGTGGAGGAGATCCTCAACCGGGGGCTCGCCTACGTCTCCGGACCGCAGTGGCTCGCCGAGCACGTGCTCGCGGGCAAGTGGGTGCTCGCCGTGGCGGGCACCCACGGCAAGACCACGACCTCGGCGATGCTCGCCTGGATCCTCGCCGACGCGGGCCTGAACCCCGGCTTCCTCATCGGCGGGGTGCCGAGGAACTTCCACGTCTCGGCGCTGCTCACCGATTCGCCGTTCTTCGTGATCGAGGCCGACGAGTACGACACGGCGTTCTTCGACAAGCGCTCGAAGTTCGTCTGGTACCGGCCGCGCACCGCCGTGCTCAACAACCTCGAGTTCGACCACGCCGACATCTTCCCCGACCTCGCCGCCATCGAGACGCAGTTCCACCACCTGGTGCGCATCGTGCCGGCCAACGGGCTGGTGGTCGCCAACGGGGGCGAGGCCGCGATCGGGCGCGTGCTCGAGCGCGGCTGCTGGACGAGCGTGGAGCGTTTCGGGACGGGGCACCCCTGGAGCGCCGGCACGGTGAACCCCGACGACTCCTTCGAGGTGTGCCTGCACGGGGCGCCGCAGGGGGTGGTGAAGTGGGAGGCGACCGGGGAGCACAACCGCATGAACGCGCTGGCCGCGCTTGCCGCGGCGCGCCATGCCGGCGTTCCCGTCGCCGTGGGCATCGACGCGCTCTCCCGCTTCCTGGGCGTGAAGCGGCGCATGGAAGTGCGCGGCACCGTCAACGGCGTCACCGTCTACGACGACTTCGCGCACCACCCGACCGCCTTCGAGACCACCATCGCGGGCCTGAGGAAGCGCGTCGGCCGCGAGCGGATCGTGGCGGTGTTCGAGCCGCGCTCCAACACCATGAAGCTGGGCACCATGCAGTCGCGCCTGGCGGCGAGCCTCGGGGGAGCCGACCTCGTGTACTGCTACGCGAGCCACCTCGGCTGGGACCCGGAGAAGGCCCTCGCGCCGCTGTCGTCGCGGGCGGCCATCTACTCGGAGCTCGACCCGATGGTGGAAGCGCTCGGCCTGGTGCTGCGGCCCGGCGACCACGTCCTGGTGATGTCCAACGGCGGCTTCGGCGGCGTCCACGCGAAGCTCCTCGACCGGCTGTCCACGAATGGGAGTTCGTGATGCCCTCGCTCGCCTTCCGGATCGTCAACGTGTTCACCCGCGGCGGCCCGCTCACAGGCAACCCCCTTTGCGTCTTCGAGGACGCCGCCGGGCTGGACGAGGAGGCCATGCAGGCGCTCGCGCGCCAGTTCAACCTGTCCGAGACCACCTTCGTGCTGCCCTCGGATCGGGCCACGGCGCGGGTGCGCATCTTCACGCCGGCCTACGAGATGCCCTTCGCGGGGCACCCGACGCTCGGCACGGCGCACGTGGTGCGCGCGCTGCGCGGCGCCGGGGACGCGATCACCCTGGAAATGCAGGCCGGCATCATCCCCGTGTCGGCCGAGGGCGGGCGCTGGACGCTCAGGGCCAACGCGCCGTGCTGGCGCGAGGTGGCCGAGCCGCGGGCCGAAATCGCCGCTCTCCTCGGGCTCGCGGAGGGCGACATCGCCGGGCGGCCCCTCTGGGTGAACGCCGGCAAGGAACAGCTGCTCGTGCCCGTGGCCACGGCCGACGCCGTGCGGCGGGCGAAGCCGCGCGCCGACGCGTTCTCGCGCCTGTCGAGCGAGGATGGCCACGGCATGGCCTACGTGTTCGCGGACGAGGGCGACGCGCGCGGCACCGTCGTCTCGCGCTTCTTCTTCCCGGTGGGCGCCGCCGTGCTCGAGGATCCCGCCACGGGCTCCGCCTGCGCGAACCTCGGCGGGTGGTACTGCGCCACGCGTCCCGGCGACGACATCGCGCGCACCGTCTCCCAGGGCGACGAGGTGCAGCGGCCCTCGACGCTCTTTCTCGCGGTGAAGGCGGGCACCGTGACCGTCGGCGGCGACGTGACCGAACTCGCCCGCGGCGCGGTCGACCTCTAGGAACCCCTTGAAGACCCTCCTCTACCTGCACGGATTCATCAGCTCTCCCGCTTCGAGGAAGGCCGTGATGCTCGGCGACTACCTGCGCGGCCAGGCGAACGGCATCGAATACCTCGTGCCCGAGCTGCACCACCGCCCCGCGCAGGCCATGGCGCAGGTCGGGCGCCTTTGCGCGCAGAGGAACCCTGCGGACCTCGTCGTCGTGGGCAGCTCGCTGGGCGGCTTCTACGCCACCGTGGCCGCCGAGCGGGCGGGTTGCCGGGCCGTGGCGCTCAATCCCGCCGTGCATCCGCAGAGCCACTTCGGGCGCTACCTGGGGCCGCAGGCGAACCTCTACACGGGCGAGCGCTTCGACCTCACCCGCGAGCACGTCGAGGAGCTGGCCGCCATGGACCCGACCGCGATCACGCGGCCCGGGCGCTACTGGCTCGTCGTGGAGACGGGCGACGAGGTGCTCGACTACCGCGAGGCGGTGGCGTACTACGCCGGCGCATTCCAGTCGGTGGTGCAGGGCGGCGATCACTCGCTCGCGAGCTTCCCGGAGTTCGTGCCGGACATCGTCGCGTGGGCGCTCGAGGACGGCCCGCCCGCCGCCGGGAGGGTCGCGCCATGAAGCAGCTCCTGTTCGAGGAGGATGGCGCGTTCCGGGTCGGCACGATCCTCGCGGAAGCCGGCGCGGCGTTCCAGGTGGAGGCCGCGCACGGCAAGCGCTCGAAGGTGAAGGCGAACGCCGTGCTGCTGCGCTTCGACGGGCAGTCGCTCTCCCACTTCATGCCCGAGGCCCAGGCGCTCGCCGACGCGCTCGACCCGCAGTTCCTGTGGGAGGTGTGCGGCCCGGGCGAGTTCGGCTTCGCCGACCTCGCGGCGGACTACTACGGCCACGCGCCCGCGCCGCTGGAGGCCACCGCGGTGGCCCTCGCCCTGCACGCGAGCCCGATGTACTTCTACCGGCGCGGGAAGGGCCGTTACCAGGCCGCGCCCGAGGAGAACCTTCGCGCGGCGCTCGCCGGGCTCGAGAGGAAGCGCCGGCAGCAGGAGCAGGTCGACGCGTGGGCCGCCGCGATCGTGGCCGGCACGGTGCCGCCGGAGCTCGCCGCGAAGCTCGATGCCCTGCTCTTCAAGCCGGACAAGATGTCGCTGGAGTGGCGGGCGATGGACCAGGCAGCCACGCAGGCCGGCCTCGCGCCGCCGCGGCTCCTGGCGCGCGTCGGCGCGCTCGCGGGCCCCGAGGACTACTTCCTGCGGCGGTTCGCCTTCGAGCTGTTCCCGGAGGGGCTGGGCTTCCCGGAGGTCGCGCCGGTGGCGGCACCCCAGGGCCTTCCCGCCGCCGCGGCCCCGGCGTTTTCCATAGACGACCACGAGACCACCGAGATCGACGACGCCTTCTCGGTCGAGCGCCTGCCCGGCGGCCGGCTGCGCGTCGGGGTGCACATCGCCGCGCCGGCCCTGTTCTTCGGGCGCGAGCACGCGCTGGAGGCCATCGCGCGCGAGCGGCTCTCCACGGTCTACTTCCCGGGCGGCAAGATCACGATGCTGCCCGAGGCGGCCATCGCGGAGGCGACCCTCGGCGAGGGCCGCGAAGTGGCCGCGGCTTCGCTCTACCTGGAGCTGGATCCCGATACCCTCGACATACTCGCCACCGACTCGCGGCTGGAGCGGGTCGCCATCGCCACGAACCTGCGCATCGCGGAGCTGGAGACGCGCCTCAACGAGGAGTCGCTCGCGGCCGGGCGCGTCGAGGGCTCGCACGGCGAGGACCTCGTGTTGCTGTGGCGCGTGGCGAGGAAGCTGCGCGCGGCGCGCGGCGCCGGCGAGGAGAAAGGCGAGCGGCTCGACTACAATTTCCGCGTCGAGGGCGGGCGCGTGGCGATCGAGCCGCGCCGCCGCGGCACCCCCATCGACGTGCTGGTCTCCGAGCTCATGATCCACGTGAACTCCACCTGGGGCCGCGCGCTCGCCGAGGCGGGCTACCCGGCCATCTACCGCAACCAGCGCGGAATCAAGACGCGCATGGAGACGGAGCCGGGTGCCCACGAATGGCTGGGTGTCACGCATTATGCGTGGTCGAGCTCGCCGCTCAGGCGCTTCAGCGACCTCGCCAACCAGCGCCAGCTCGCCGCACTCCTGCGAGGCGAGCCCGCGCCCTACTCGCGCGACGAGCTCGGCTCCGCCGCGCGCGACTTCGAGACCGCCTACGAGGCCTACGCGGAGCACCAGCGCCACCTCGAGCGCTACTGGTGCCTGCGCTGGATCGTGCAGGAAGGCCTCGAGGGCGCGGACGCGACGGTCATCCGGGACGAGCTGGTTCGCCTGGAGGGCATCCCGCTCGTCTGCCGGACCATCGGGCTGCCTCCCTGCGCGCCCGGCGAGCGCGTGCGCGTGGCCTTCGGCGAGCCGGACCCCTGGGAGGTGAACCTACCCTGCCGCTACGCGGGCAAGCCCGGCGCCGTGTAGGCGCTGCTATCATTCCCGCTCATGTCCCGCCTGCCCGAGCGAGCCCGCGCCTGCCGATGCAACTGAGGCAGACTCCCCCCGACGCGCTGGTCCACTTTTCCGACTACCTGCTGGAGCGGTTCGGCCTCGTCGCCACGATGCAGGTGGCGCTCGTCGCCTCCGTCGCATTCCACGCCTTCGCCATCGTCGGCCTCGGCTTCAAGGTGCCGGACCCGCGCGGCTTCGACGCGCCGCACAACGTCCTCGACGTGGTGCTGGTGAACGCGAAGACGGCCGCGAAGCCCGACAAGGCCGACGCGCTGGCGCAGGCGAACCTGGACGGCGGCGGCAACACCGACCAGAAGCGGCGCGCCTCGAGCCCCTTCCCGGTCGTGGAGAGCCGCGAGAGCGCCCCCGAGCTCAAGCAGGCGCAGAGCCGCGTCCACCAGCTCGAGCGCGAGGCGGCCGAGCTGATGACGCGCCTGAAGTCGCAGGCCGCCGTGACCCCCGCCGATCCCGTCGCGGAGAAGAACGAGAAGTCCGACAAGACGGCGCAGGACCTGATCGAGAAGAGCCTCGAGATCCAGCGCCTGGAGGCGCAGATCCGCCGCGAGTACCAGGCCTACCAGGAGCGGCCGCGCAAGAAGTTCGTGGGCGCGCGCGCCTCCGAGTACCGCTTCGCGATGTACGTGGACAACTGGCGGCTCAAGATCGAGCGCGTGGGCAACCTCAACTACCCCGACGAGGCGCGGCGCCGCAAGCTCTACGGGTCGCTGCAGCTCACGGTCGGGCTCAAGCCCGACGGCGAGGTGGAGTCGATCGAGGTCAACCGCTCCTCGGGACACAAGGTGCTGGACCAGGCGGCGCTGCGCATCGTGCGGCTCGCCGCCCCCTTCGACCGCTTCCCGGACGCGATCCGCGCCGACACGGACATCCTCTACATCACCCGCACCTGGACCTTCACGCGGTCCGACCAGCTTTCCGCCGAATAGGGCCCCGGCCGTCGCGTTTCGTCACGCGCCGCGCGCATTTCGTCGCACGGCCGTGGTGACCCGGCGGGCATGATGGCAAGGTGCCGTTCGGACAGGAACAGGAAAACGCCATGTCACCCAGGAACATCCTCGCCGCCCTGGTCGCGGCCGCATCGCTGGACGCCGCCGCCGGCGAGTACACCGACCTGTGGTGGAACCCGCAGGAATCCGGCTGGGGCGCCAACATCGTCCAGCAGGGCGAGACCGCCTTCGTCACGCTCTTCGTGTACGGGCCCGACGGCGAGCCTTCCTGGTACGTGGCGCCCGCCGCGCACACGTTCGCCTACGACGGAGCCGGGCGCCCCGCCTTCCGCGGCACCCTCTACCGCACGCGAGGGCCCTGGCAGGGCGGGGCATTCGACCCGTCCAGGGTGACGAACACGCCCGTGGGGCAGATGATCGTCGAGCCGGCGGCCGACGGCGCGATCGTGCTCGCCTACGACGCCGAGGGCCTCGCCGTCACGAAGCGGCTGGTGCGCCAGACCTTCGAGCTTCCCGCCTTCGGGGCCAACTATCACGCCTCCATCCGGCTGCGCCAGTTCGTTCCCGGGCAGGCGCCGTGGGGAACGCGCCAGTACGAGGCGGACGTCCTGCTGCACATCGACGAGGGCCGGGTCTTCCTGCGCGTGGACGAGCCCCAGGGGCGCTGCAACTACCGCGGGCCCCTCGTCCAGGAGGGCAAGTTCGGGCGGGTCGATGGCCGGTACGACTGCGACGGGGGCGAGGCGGGCACCTTCCGGCTCACGGACTTCGAGGTCACCCGGCACGGCTTCTCGGGTTACCTGCGCACCTTCAGCGCGGCGAACAACCAGTACGGGCGCTTCGCTGCGGCGCGCTACTAGGCGCGCGCCGCCTTGAAGAGGGCGAGCGCCTTCGGGCGCTGCGCCGCGTGGTCGACGACGGGCGCGGGATAGTCCCGGCCGATCACGCAGCCGGCGGCCTGCTGCTCGAGGGGCGGCATCGTCCACGGAGCGTGCACGTAGCCGTCCGGGACCCGCGCGAGCTCCGGCAGGTAGCGCCGGATGAACTTCCCCTGCGGATCGAAGCGCTCCGACTGCGTCACGGGGTTGAAGATGCGGAACCAGGGCTGCGCGTCGCACCCCGTCGAGGCGGCCCACTGCCAGCCGCCGTTGTTGGCGGCGAGGTCGAAGTCGACGAGGTGGTCGGCGAAGTACCGCTCGCCGCGCCGCCAGTCGAGGAGCAGGTCCTTCACGAGGAAGGAGGCGACGATCATGCGCAGCCGGTTGTGCATGTAGCCCGTGGCGTTGATCTGGCGCATCGCCGCGTCGACGATGGGGAAGCCGGTGCGCGCCTCGCACCAGGCGGCGAAGTGCCCGTCCGTGCCCGGCCACGCGATGGCGTCGTACTCCCGGCGGAAGGAGCCCGTCGCCGCGTGCGGGTGGTGCCACAGGATCTGGAAGTAGAAGTCGCGCCAGACGAGCTCCGAGAGCCACGTCGCCGCCCCCTCGCTGCGCGCCTGCCAGGCGGCGCGGGCGATCTCGCGGATGGAGATCGTGCCGAAGCGGTTGTGGACGGAGAGGTAGGAGACGCCCTTCACGGCCGGGAAGTCGCGCGCCTCCCTGTAGGCGGCCATGCGCCCGGTGAAATCCTCGAAGAGCCGCCGCGCGCCGGACATTCCCGCCGGCACCGGCGCGGGCTCGCGGGGCGGCGCCGCGAAGCCCAGGGACTCGAGCGACGGGACGGGTGTGTCCTCCCCCGCCTTCGCGAGCCGGCCTGCATGGCGTTCCACGGGGTAGGACGAGAGGTAGAAGTCGTCGGCCTTGGCGAGCCAGGCGCGCTTGTAGGGCGTGAACACCGAGAAACTGCCGCCCGATTGCGTGAGGACCTCGTCCTTGGCGAAGACGGCGTGGTCCTTGGCGAGGTGCAGGATGCGGCCGTCGGCCGCGAGCGCCTTCTCCACGGCCGCGTCGCGCCGGATCGCCGCCGGCTCGTAGTCCTCGTTGGCGAAGACGGCGCCGGCCGACAGCCGGCGGGCCAGGGCCGGGATCTCCCCGGTCGCCCGGCCGTGCAGGACGACGAGCTCGCCGCCCCGCCGCCGGAGCGACTCGCGCAGCTCGGCCACGCTTTCCCGGATGAACGCCACGCGCCGGTCGGGGCCAACCGGCAACGCATCCAGGATCTCGCGGTCGAAGACGAAGGCGCAGAAGACCTGGCTGGACGAGGCCAGGGCGTAGTAGAGGCCGGCGTTGTCGTGGTCGCGCAGGTCGCGGCGGAACCAGAACAGGGATCGGTCGTAGGCGGTCACGGGGCTTCCTGGGCGGGGGACTTCGCTTCCCGTCCGATGGCGGCCGGGGGGCGAACGAATTAGAATATGGGGTCGGTGGCAAATGCAAACGATCAATCTCACGAGCCACTTCCTCATCGCCATGCCCGGCATGGTCGACCCGAACTTTTCCCGGAGCCTCACCTTCGTCTGCGAGCACAACGAGCGGGGGGCGCTGGGGCTGGTGGTGAACCGCCCCACGGACGTCACCCTGGGCACCCTCTTCCGGCAGGTGGAGATCGAACTGGACGACGAGCCGCTCGCCGCCCAGCCCGTCTTTTTCGGCGGGCCGGTCCAGCTCGAGCACGGCTTCGTCCTGCACCGCCCGCTGGGCGATTGGCGCTCCACGCTGCCGGTGGGAGAAATCGGCCTCACCACGTCCCGCGACATCCTCGAGGCGATGGCGCGCGGCGAGGGACCCGGAGACCGGCTCGTGGCGCTGGGCTACGCCGGCTGGGCGGCGGGCCAGCTCGAGGACGAGATCAGGCGCAACGGGTGGCTCACGGTGAGCGCGGACCTCGACGTGATCTTCCGCGTGCCCCCGGAGGGCCGCTACGACGCGGCGCTGGGCGCGCTGGGCGTTTCCACCCTGAACCTCTCGGAAGAGGCGGGGCACGCGTGAGCGCCGGGTCCGCGGAGGCGCCGCCGCTCACGGGGACCCTCATCGGCTTCGACTTCGGGGAAAAGCGCCTGGGCGTGGCCGTGGGCGAGACCGCCACGCGGATGGCCCATCCCGTCACCGCCATCGCCGAGGAGGCCACGCAGGCGCGCCTGGCCGCCATCGAGCGGCTGGTGGCCGAATGGCACCCCGCCGGCTTCGTGGTCGGCCTGCCGCGCCACGCCGACGGCGGCCCGCACGAGGTGGCGCGGCTCGCGGGCAAGTTCGCGCGGCGGCTCGAGGCACGTTTCGGGCTGCCCGTGGCCTTCGTGGACGAGACCCTCACCTCGGCGGAGGCCGAGTCGCGGCTGCGCGAGGCGGGCGCCCGCGCGAGATCCAAGGGCGACGTGGACGCCCACGCGGCCACGCTGATCCTGCAGAGCTACCTGGACGAAACCAACCGGAAGAAAGCCCCCCATGGCCGCACCCCTGCCTGATACGGAGCGCCTGCTGGAGGCGCTCGTGACCCAGATGAAGCCCGTGACGGGCCCGGAGACGGGCATCGTCGGCATCTACACCGGCGGCGCCTGGGTCGCCGAGCGCCTGCACCGCGCCCTCGGCGTGAAGACCCCCCTGGGCCAGCTCGCGGTGACGCTGCACCGCGACGACTACGGCCGCATAGGCCTGCACCGCGAGGCGCGGCGCACCCATCTGCCCTGCGCGGTCGAGGGTCGCGACATCGTGCTCGTGGACGACGTGCTGCACACCGGCCGCACCATCCGCGCGGCCCTGAACGAGTTGTGGGACTACGGGCGGCCGGCCCGCGTGCGCCTGGCGGTGCTCGCCGACCGCGGCGGCCGGGAGCTTCCCGTGGCGCCGGACTTCACCGGCGCCTTCGTCGAGGTCGAAGCCGGGGAGGAACTGGTGCTCACCAACGAGAACGAGCGGCTGCGGCTCGCCGCCGTGAGGAGGCCCGCATGAGCCCGAGCCTCCAGGTCGACTCCCAGGGGCGCCTGGTCCACCTCCTCACCACCGAGGGGCTGCCGGTGGAGATGATCCGGCACATCCTCGACACCGCGGCGCAGTTCGTGAGCGTGAACGAGCGCGAGGTGAAGAAGGTCCCGCTGCTGCGCGGCAAGTCGATCTTCAACGTCTTCTTCGAGAACTCCACGCGCACGCGCACCACCTTCGAGATCGCCGCCAAGCGCCTCTCCGCGGACGTGATCAACCTGAACATCGGCGCCTCCTCGACCGCGAAGGGGGAAACGCTCCTCGACACCGTCTGGAACCTGCAGGCGATGGACGCGGACATGTTCGTGGTCCGGCACGCCGAGGCCGGGGCGCCGCACCTCATCGCGCGCCACGTGAAGCCCGGTGTGCACGTGGTGAACGCGGGCGACGGCCGGCACGCGCACCCCACGCAGGGGCTGCTCGACATGTACACGATCCGCCACTACAAGAAGGACTTCACGGGGCTCACGGTCGCCATCGTCGGCGACGTCCTGCACTCGCGGGTGGCGCGCTCGCAGATCCACGCCCTGAAGACGCTGGGCGTGCCGGACCTGCGCGTGGTCGGCCCCAGGACGCTGCTGCCGAAGGACATCGAGCGCCTCGGGGTGCGCGTCTTCCACGACGTGACCGAGGGCCTGCGCGGCTGCGACGTGGTGATCACGCTGCGCCTGCAGAACGAGCGCATGAGCGGGCCGCTGATCCCCTCGGCGGGCGAGTTCAACAAGACCTACGGGCTTTCCCCCGAGAAGCTCGCGT
This sequence comes from Betaproteobacteria bacterium, assembly GCA_011391275.1. GTDB lineage: Bacteria > Pseudomonadota > Gammaproteobacteria > Burkholderiales > Usitatibacteraceae > FEB-7. The sequence goes on along the minus strand of JAABQW010000111.1, from coordinate 38,258 downwards.
TCGCGAAGCCCGACGCGATCGTGATGCACCCGGGGCCGATCAACCGCGGCGTGGAGATCGACTCGGGCGTGGCCGACGGCAGCCACTCCGTGATCATGCCGCAGGTCACCTTCGGCATCGCCGTGCGCATGGCGGTGATGGCCATCCTCGCCGGGAACGCATGACGTGGTCGAGGAACGAGCCGGAGAAGGAAAAATGAGAATCGACATCCGCAACGCCCGCGTCGTCGACCCGGCCACCGGCCGCGACGAGCCCACCTCCCTCTTCATCGCCGACGGACGTATCGCCGCGCTGGGCGCCGCCCCCGACGGCTTCCGCCCCGACCGCACGATCGACGCCGCCGGGCTCGTCGCCTGTCCCGGGCTCGTGGACCTCTCCGCGCGGCTTCGCGAGCCGGGCTTCGAGTACCGTGCCACGCTGGAATCCGAGATGCGCGCCGCGGTCGCCGGCGGCGTGACCTCGCTCGCCTGCCCGCCCGACACCGACCCGCCGCTCGACGAGCCGGGGCTGGTCGAGATGCTCAAGCGCCGCGCCGGCAGCCTCAGCGGATCGCGCGTCTACCCTCTGGGCGCTCTCACGCTCGGGCTGAAGGGCGAGAAGATCGCCGAGATGGGCGAGCTTGCCGAGGCGGGCTGCGTGGCCTTCTTCCAGGCCGACGCCCCGGTGACGGACCTGAACGTGCTGCTGCAGGCCATGAGCTACGCCGCCACGTTCGGCCACGCGGTGTGGCTGCGCCCCCAGGACGTGCACCTCGCGAACGGCGGCGTCGCCCACGACGGCGAAGTGGCCACCCGGCTGGGGCTGCCCCCGATCCCGGAAGTGGCGGAGACCGTGGCCCTGCACACGATCCTCGAGCTCGCCGAGTCCACCGGCGCGCGCGTGCACCTGGCCCGCCTCTCCACGGCCCGCGGGGTTGCGCTCGTGGCCGCGGCCAAGGCCCGCGGGCTCGCCGTCACCTGCGACGTGGGCGTGCACCACCTGCACCTCTGCGACCGCGACGTGGCCGACTTCAACACGCACATGTTCCTCGTGCCGCCGCTGCGCAGCCCGTCCGACCGCGATGCGCTGCGTCGCGCGGTGGCCAACGGGACGATCGACGCCGTCTGCTCGGACCACACGCCGGTGGACGACGATGCGAAGCTCGTGCCCTTCGGCGAGGCCGAGCCGGGCGCGACCGGCCTCGAGGTCTTCCTGCCGTTGCTGCTCAAGTGGGGCGAGGAGATGAAGCTGCCGCTCGCCGCCACGCTGGCCGCGGCGACCTCGCGCGCCGCGGCCGTCCTGGGCGTCGAGGGCGGCACGCTCGCCCCGGGAAGTGCCGCCGACGTCTGCCTGTTCGACCCGCAACGCCCCTGGATCGTCACGCGCGAGGCGCTGGCGAGCCAGGGCCGCAACTCGCCCTTCCTGGGCCTGGAACTCACCGGACGCGTGGTCACCACGATCGTCGACGGCCGGATCGTCCACCCCGGCTGACCCCCTCCTTCTCCCCCGCGAACGGATTCCCATGAAGAACCCGCTGACCGACTTTTCGTCCCTTCCGCGCTTCGGCGACATCCGACCGGAGCACGTGGTGCCCGCCGTGGAGGCGCTCGTCGCCGAGGGTCGCGCCACGATCGAGGCCCTGGCCTCGGCCGGCGGGGAGCCCGCCTGGGAGGACTTCGTCGAGCCACTGGCGAGCGCCAACGAGAGCCTGTCGCGCGCGTGGGCGCAGGTGTCCCACCTCAACGCGGTCATGAACTCGCCGGCGCTTCGCGAGGCCTACAACGCCGCGCAGCCGCTGGTCACGCAGTTCGCCACCGAGCAGGGCCAGGACCTGCGCCTCTTCGGCCGCTTCAAGGCGCTGGCGGCTTCACCCGGCTTCGCCCGGCTGGGCGCGGCCCGGCGCCGCCTCGTGGAGAACGAGCTGCGCGACTTCCGCCTCGGCGGCGCGGAGCTCCCCGAGGCCGCCAAGGGGCGCTTCCGCCAGCTGCAGGAGGAGCTCGCCGCGCTCTCCTCGCGCTTCCAGGACAACGTCCTCGACGCCACCAACGACTTCGCGCTCTTCGTGACCGATGCCGCGCAGCTCGCCGGCATCCCCGCCGACGTCCTCGAGACCGCGAAGGCGGCCGCTGCGAAGGATGGCCGCGAGGGGTGGAAGCTCACGCTGCACATGCCGTGCTACCTGCCCGTGATGCAGTACGCCGACCACCGGGCGCTGCGCGAGCAGATGTACCGCGCCAACGCGACGCGTGCCTCCGAGTTCGGCAAGCCCGAATGGGACAACGCGCCGCTGGTCGCGAGGATCCTCGAGAAGCGGGCCGAGGTCGCCTCCCTGCTCGGCTACGGCACCTTCGCCGGGGTCTCGCTCGCGGCGAAGATGGCCGGCTCGGCCGAGGAGGTGGTCGCCTTCCTGGAGGACCTCGCGGCGCGCGCGAAGCCCTTTGCCGAGCGCGACATGGCGGAAGTGGAGGCCATCGCGCGCGCCGAGCTGGGGCTCGCCGAGGTCCGGGCCTGGGACGTTGCCTGGGTGAGCGAGAAGCTGCGCCAGAAGCGCTATGCCTTCTCCGAAGAGGAAGTGAAGCGCTACTTTCCCGAGGACGCCGTGCTCGCGGGCCTCTTCCGGGTCGTCGAGACGCTCTACGGCGTGCGCGTGCGGCCGGCGCAGGCGCCGACCTGGCACGCGGACGCGAAGTTCTTCGCGATCGAGGACGCCGAGGGGGCGCTGGTGGGCCAGTTCTACCTGGACCTCTACGCCCGGGAAGCCAAGCGGGGCGGCGCGTGGATGGCGGACGCGAGGAACCGGCGCCGCGTGGCCGGCGGCGTGCAGACCCCCGTCGCCTTCCTCACCTGCAACTTCTCGGCCCCCGTCGGGGGGCGCCGGGCGCTCTTCACCCACAACGAGGTGATCACGCTCTTCCACGAGTTCGGGCACGGCCTTCACCAGCTTCTCACCCGCGTGGACGAGCTCGGCGTCTCGGGGATCGCCGGCGTCGAGTGGGACGCGGTCGAGCTGCCCTCGCAGTTCATGGAGAACTTCTGCTGGGAATGGGACGTCGTTTCGCACATGACGCGGCACGCCGACACCGGGGAGGCGCTCCCGCGGGCGCTCTTCGACAAGATGGTGGCGGCCAAGAACTTCCAGAGCGGCATGCAGTTCGTGCGCCAGCTCGAGTTCGCGCTCTTCGACATGCGCCTGCACCACGACTTCGACCGCGCCGCCGACACGCCGCTGGCGCTCCTCGAGCGCGTGCGGCGCCAGGTCGCCGTCGTGCACCCGCCGGCGTGGCACCGCTTCCCCAACCAGTTCTCGCACATCTTCGGGGGCGGCTACGCGGCCGGCTACTACAGCTACAAGTGGGCGGAGGTGCTGTCCGCGGACGCCTTCGGCGCGTTCGAGGAGGAGGGCGTGCTCAACCCCGCCACGGGGGCGCGGTTCCGCGACGAGGTCCTCGGCGTGGGCGGCAGCCGCCCCGCGCTCGAGTCGTTCGTGGCCTTCCGCGGGCGCAAGCCGCGGATCGACCCCCTCCTGCGGCATAATGGGATGACCGCCACTGCCTGACGGAGGAACCGATGCCTGTCCGATACCGGCTGCCCGCACTCGTCGCGGCAGCCCTGCTGCTGCCGGCGCTCGCTTCAGCGCAGGCCAACGTCTACCGCTGGGTCGACAAGGACGGCAAGGTTCAGTACTCGGACACGCCGCCGACGCAGTCCCAGAAGGAACTCCAGCAGAAGCGCATGGGAGGGGGCTACGTGGAATCGACGCAGCTGCCCTATGCGATGCAGGTCGCCGTGCGCAAGTCGCCGGTGACGCTCTTCACCGGCGCGGCGTGCGGGGAGCCATGCCAGCAGGGGCGCGACCTTCTCGGCAAGCGCGGCGTCCCGTTCACGGAGCGCGACGCGCAGGGCAACCCGCAGGATGCCGAAGCGGTGAAGAGCCTGGTCGGCTCGCTCGTGGTGCCCGTCATGACGGTGGGGTCGGCCACGCTCAAGGGGTTCGAGGAGGGCATGTGGAGTTCGGCCCTCGACGAGGCGGGCTACCCGCGCACCCTGCTGCCCGGGCAGGTGCCCGCCCGCCCGCCCGGTCAGGCCGACAAGGCCGCCGCGCCGCCTGTGCCGGCGGCCGCTCCGGCGACCCGGTAACCGGCAAGAAGGCCGGATGCCTTTCCCCCCGGCCCGCCTGTCCGCACCCGTGAAGCTCGCCACCTGGAACGTCAACTCGCTCAAGGTGCGCCTGCCGCACCTGCTCGAGTTCCTGGCGCGCCATTCGCCCGACGCGGTGTGCCTCCAGGAAACGAAGTGCGAGGACGCCGCTTTCCCCGGCGCCGCCATCGAGGCCGCCGGCTACCGCTGGGTGCACGACGGGCAGAAGACCTACAACGGCGTGGCCATCCTGTCGAAGGACGAGCCGGCCGGCGTCTCGCGCGGCATCCCGGGCTTCGCCGACCTGCAGAAGCGCGTCATCGCCGCGGACGTGGGGGGCGTGCGCGTGGTGAGCGTCTACTGCCCGAACGGGCAGAGCGTCGGCTCCGAGAAATACGAATACAAGCTGCGCTGGTTCGCGGCCCTGGCGCAGTGGCTCGCGCGCGAGCTGGCCGAGGGGCGGCCGGTGGCGGTGCTGGGCGACTACAACGTGGCGCCGGAGGACCGCGACGTGCACGACCCCGAGGCGTGGCGCGGGCAGGTCCTGGTGAGCGATGCGGAGCGACAGGCCCTGGGCGCGCTCCTCGCGCTCGGCTTCGCCGATGCCTTCCGCCTCTTCGAGCAGCCCGAGAAGTCCTTCAGCTGGTGGGATTACCGCATGGCGGCCTTCCGCCGCAACATGGGGCTCAGGATCGACCATGTCCTGCTGTCGCCCGCGCTCGCCTCGCGCTGCCGGTCCTGCGCCATCGACGTCGAGCCGAGGAAGCTCGAGCGTCCCTCGGACCACGCGCCTGTCCTCTGCGAGATCGGGAGCTGAGACAGCGCTTGGCGACGCAGCCCCCGGCAAGGGAAGAGGAGCGGCTCGCGCGCCTGGCGGGCTACGGCATCCTCGATACGCCGCCCGAGCAGGCGTTCGACGACCTCGCGCGCCGCGCGCAGGAGGCGGCACGCGCGCCCATGGCGTGGCTCGCGTTCCACGACGGCGCGCGCGAATGGGTCAAGGCGGGCGCCGGGATCGCCTTCGCGGAACTGTCCGGGGAGCGGCGCCTCTACTCCCGCGGCGCCGACGGCGCCCGCGGGATCGAAGTCGAGGATGCCGCGGCGACCGAGATGCGCACCCATCCGCTGGTCGCTGGCGAGGCGCGCGTGCGCTTCCTGTGCGCGGTGCCCCTGGTGACGCCGGACGGCCACGCCGTGGGCGCGCTTGCGGTGGCCGACCGCGTGCCGCGCCGGCTTGCGCCCGCCGAGCGCACCGCGCTCGAGAACCTCGCCGCGATCGCCATCGCGCGACTCGAGGCGCGGGCGGGATCCGCCGCCGGGCCTTCGTCCGCCGCGGCGCCGGCGGCGAGGCGGGCACGGGAGCAGCCCGCCCGCGAGCACGAACTCCTCGATGCCGTCGTCGACAGCCTGCCCGACGCGTTCTTCCTGTGCTCGCGCGACGGCGGGATGTTGCGCTGGAACGCGAAGCTCGAGGCGGCCACGGGACGCGCCGCTGCCGAGATCGCCGCGCTGCGCCTGCCCGACCTCTTCGTACCCCCGGACCGCGACGCGGCGCAGGCGGTCCTGCGCGAAGTCCTCGACGGGAGCCGCGAGGCCTGTCTCGAGGCGCGGATCAACGACAGGGCGGGCGCGCACCCCCCGTTCGCCTTCACGGCGAGGCCGCTTCGCCTGGCCGGCGAGTCCTGCGTGATGGGCTTCGGACGCGATGCCTCCCGGGGCCGGCGCGCCGAGGACCAGACGCTCCTCGCCAAGGAGCGCCTCGACCTCGCGCTCACCGGCTCGCGCCTGGCCCTCTGGGACTGGGACCTGGCGGCCGACCGCGTCTACTTCAGCGAGGGCTGGGCCGCGATGCTCGGAGGCGAGCCGCGCGAGTCCACGGTCGCCTGGGAAGCGGCGCGCGCCGCGGTCCATCCCGACGACGCGAACCTGCATGCCGCCGCGGTCGCCAACGCCGTCCGGGGCGTGAGCGAGGAGTTCGAGTGCGAATACCGGGTGCGCCGCGCCTCGGGGGACTGGATCTGGATCCACTCGCGAGGCAAGGTCGCCCAGCGCGACGGGGCGGGCCGCGCGCTGCGCATGACGGGCACTTCCACGAACGTCACCAAGCGCAAGGAGGCCGAGGAGCGCGCCGAGTACCTCGCCACGCGAGACGGCCTCACGGGGCTGCCCAACCGGGTGCTGCTGCACGACCGCCTCGAGCAGGGGATCGTGAACGCCGCCCGGCACCGCGCGGGCTTCGCGTTCATGTTCATCGACCTGGACCGCTTCAAGACGATCAACGACTCCCTCGGCCACGACGTGGGCGACGAGCTGCTCAAGGGCGTCGCGTCGCGGCTCACGGCCTGCGTGCGCGCCTCCGACACCGTGGCGCGGCTGGGCGGCGACGAATTCGCGGTGATCCTCGAGAACCTGCGCGGCGTCGACGAAGAGGGCGCGCGGCAGGTGGCCGACAAGATGATCGCCGCGATGGCGGAGCCGATGCTCATCGGCAACCAGCACCTCAACACCTCGTGCTCCATCGGCATCAGCCTCTACCCCGCCGACGGCAGGGACGGCGCCACGCTCATGAAGCACGCCGACGTGGCCATGTACTACGCCAAGGAGCGGGGCCGCAACAACTACCGCTTCTTCTCCGCGGAGATGAACCAGCGCGCGCAGGAGCGGCTGTCCATCGAGAACTACCTGCGCCTGGCCCTGCGCCGGAACGAGCTGGTCCTGCACTACCAGCCGCGCGTGCGCATGGCCGACGGCGCCATCACCGGCGTGGAGGCGCTGGTGCGCTGGTCGCACCCGCGCCGGGGGCTCCTCGCGCCCGGCCGGTTCATCGACGTGGCCGAGGACTCCGGGCTCATCGTCCCGATCGGGGAATGGGTGCTCGAGCGCGCCTGCCTGCAGGTGCGCGAGTGGCAGCGCGCCTTCGGCGGGCGGCTGCGGCTGTCCGTGAACCTGTCGGTGGGGCAGGTGGTGGACGCCGGGCGCCTCTACCGCGCGGTCGAGGGCGCCATCCGCGGGGCGGGCATCGAGCCCTCCACGCTGGAGCTGGAGCTCACCGAGAGCATGCTCATGCAGAACCTCGGCGAGAAGGCGGCACTCCTCAACCGGCTGGGAGAGCTCGGGGTGGGGCTCGCGATCGACGACTTCGGCACCGGCTACTCGTCGCTTTCCTACCTCAAGTCGCTGCCGGTGGACACGATCAAGATCGACAGCTCGTTCGTGCGCGACATCGGCGTCGACCCGAACGACGAGGCGATCGTGCGCGCCATCATCGCGATGGCGCATTCCCTCAGGCTCTCGGTGGTCGCCGAAGGCGTCGAGACGGCGGCGCAGCACGACGCGCTCAAGGCCCTTGGCTGCGACGAATACCAGGGCTTCCACGCGAGCCCGGCGCTGCCGCCGGCGGAGTTCGCGAGCCGCTTCGCGCCCTAGTCCTTCGCGTCGATCCTCAGTTCCTGCACCTTGCGGGTGAGGGTGTTGCGGCCGATGCCCAGGAGGCTCGCCGCCTCGATGCGCCGGCCGCCGGTGTGGGCCAGCGCCCGCGCGATGAGGGCGGTCTCGAAGTCGCGCGTGAGCGCATCGGCGATGCCCGTTTCCCCGCGCGCCAGGCGGGCGGTGACCTCGCGCTCGAGCGCCTCGCGCCAGCTCCCCCCCTCGCCGGCCGCGGCGCCCGGCGCCTCGCCGCGGATCTCGGGAGGCAGGTCCGCCACGTCGACCGCCTGGCCGGGGGCCATCACGGTGATCCAGTGGCAGAGGTTCTCGAGCTGGCGCACGTTGCCGGGGAAGTCGCGCGTGGCGAGGAACTGGACGGCGGCCTCGGTGAGGCGCTTGCCCTCCACGCCCAGCTCCCGGGCGCTGCGCGCGAGGAAGTGGCGCGCGAGCGCCGGGATGTCCTCGCGGCGCTCGCGCAGGCTCGGCAGGCGCAGCCGGATCACGTTCAGCCGGTGGAAGAGGTCCTCGCGGAAGAGGCCCTGCCGCACGCGCGCCTCGAGGTCCTGGTGGGTGGCTGCGATCACGCGCACGTTCGCGGTGATCGGCGTGTGGCCGCCCACGCGGTAGAACTGGCCGTCGGAGAGCACGCGCAGCAACCGCGTCTGCAGGTCCGGCGGCATGTCGCCGATCTCGTCGAGGAAGAGGGTGCCGCCCTCGGCCTGCTCGAAGCGGCCGCGGCGCATCGCCTGGGCCCCCGTGAAGGCCCCGCGCTCGTGGCCGAAGAGCTCGCTCTCGAGGAGGTCCTTGGGGATCGCGGCCGTGTTGATCGCGATGAACGCCCGGGCCCCGCGCGGGCTGTGGCGGTGAAGCGCGCGCGCCACGAGCTCCTTGCCGGTGCCCGACTCCCCGGTGATGAGCACGGTCGCGTGCGACTGCGACAGGCGCCCGATCGCGCGGAAGACCTCCTGCATCGCGGGCGCCTGCCCGAGGATCTCCGGGGTCTCGCCGCCCTCGGGCGGGGCCTCCACGCGGCGCCGGCTCTCCTCGAGCGCGCGGCGCACCAGCTCGACCGCATGGTCGACGTCGAAGGGCTTGGGCAGGTACTCGAACGCGCCGCCCTGGAAGGCGGCGACGGCGCTTTCCAGGTCCGAGTAGGCGGTCATCACGATCACCGGCGTGGCCGGAAGCCGCTCCTTGAGCGCCTGCATGAATTCCAGGCCGGACAGTCCCGGCATGCGGATGTCGCTCACCACCACTTCCGGGGACTCCTCGTCGAGCCGGTCCAGCGCCTCCCGCGCGGTGGCGAAGGTGCGGTGCCCGATGCCCTCGCGGGCGAGCGCCTTCTCGAAGACCCAGCGGATCGAGCGGTCGTCGTCGATGACCCACACGGGATGAGTTCCCCCGCCGGCCCGTTCCGCGGCTGCGTTCCTGTCGCCTCTTTCCTCGATCATGTCCGTTGCGCTCGCTTCTCGACCATGGGGGCGTCCTCCGCGTTCAGTGCCGGGCGAGCCCGGCTTCGCCGGGGCTGCGCACGGGCAGGAGGATCGTGAACCGGGTGCGTCCCGGGGTGCTTTCGAATTCGATGAGGCCGTGGTGCTGGTGCACGTAGTTCTGCGCGAGCGACAGGCCCAGGCCGGTGCCGCCCTCGCGCCCGCTCACCAGCGGGAAGAACACCTTGCCCGCGAGGTCGTCGGGAATGCCCGGCCCGTTGTCCTCGATCTCCACGGACACGGCGTGCCGGTAGCGGGTGCGCGCGATCGTGACCTGGCGCGCGATCCGGGTTCGCAGGACGATCTCGCCGTGGCCCGCCATCGCCTGCGCGGCGTTCCTGGCGACGTTGAGGATCGCCTGCAGGAGGCTCTCCTTGTCGCCGGGGAAGTCCGGCAGGCTCACGTCGTAGTCGCGCCGGACGGCGAGCCCCTCGGGGTACTCGGCCAGCAGCAGCGAGCGCACGCGCTCGATCATCTCGTGCACGTTGAGCATCTCGATCTGCGGCAGGCGGTGCGGCGTGAGCATCCGGTTCATGAGCGACTGCAGGCGGTCGGTCTCCTTCACGATCACCTGGGTGAACTCGCGCAGGTCCGGGTCCGGGAGCTCGCGCTCGAGGAGCTGCGCCGCGCCGCGGATGCCGCCCAGCGGGTTCTTGATCTCGTGGGCGAGGTTGCGGATCAGCTCCCGGTTGGCCTGCTGCTGCTCGAGGAGCTTCGCCTCGCGCGCGATGCGGATCTGCTGGTCCAGCTCGCGCAGCTCGATGAGGAGGCGCGCGTCCTCCTCCTCGACGGGGACGGCCACGCAGTGGAGCATCGTGGACTGCCCGCCCAGCTCCAGGGCGAACTCGTTGTCGTTGAACCCGGTGTCGCTCGCCACGGCCTGCGCGAGGCGGGCGAGGAAGGCTTCGTTGCCCGGCAGCGCCTTCGCGAGCGGCGCGCCCACGAGGTGCTTGCGTCCGTGGGCGAGCAGCGTCTCCGCGGCGGGGTTCGCGTAGGTGACGTGCAGGCGCTCGTCGAGCAGGAGCACGGCGGTCGCGAGGAGCTCGAGTCCCTGCAGCGCCATGGTCACGCGCGCGCGCGGCGCGCAGCAAGAGCCGCGCCAGCGAAGGATGCTGGCGCGTCGGCCGGAAGGGAGTGCCGGAAGGGGAGACTGCGCGAGGCTAGGGCTTCAGCGCGCCGAGCTCTTTCTTGAGCGCCTCGATGTTCTTTTCGTGCTCGGCGACGGTGGCCTGCAGCCCCCGGATGCGCCCGGAGGCCTTGTCGATCGCCGCGCGCATCTCGGCCTGCTGGGACGGCGTGGGATCGGTGGCTTGCTGCGCGACGCGCACCGCGGCGATGAGCGTCGGGTTCTGCTGCTCCTGGAGGAGGGACTTGCGGGCATCCGCAAGCGTCTTCTCCTCCTGGGCGAGCTCGTCCTGGAGGATCCTGCGGCGGACGTCGTCGCGGTTCTTCTGCGTCCCGCGGTCCACCGAGGCGACCGCGTTCGGAAGGCCCCTCGGCGTCACCACGGCGACGGCGGGCTTCACGGCGACCTTTTCCGGCGCCCTGGCCGCGGGCGCCTTCTCCATCGCGACCACCGGCTGGGCGCTGCCCGGGATCGTGCTCAGCGGCTCCAGATCGAGGACGATCGCGCCCTTCATCGGGCGATTCGTGTACGTGATCCGCCCCGACTCGTCCACGTGCTTGTAGATCGTCGTCTGCGCGAACGCCAGCGGCGAGGCAAGGCTCACCGCAACACCCAACCAGAGCGTCTTCATCCCGCACTCCTACGCGCGACAGGGGACGATCAGGATAGGGAGGGGTCATTCGAAAAGTCAACGAGATCAATGGCCTAGGCCGAAAATGCCCCATACCTTGTGGTCGGCGGGCGCGCCGACCACAAGCAGGGCGGGGCGATGTCAAAGAAAAAGGGGCGGACGCCGCCGCCCCTTCGCCGGTGCGGAAACCCGCGGGGCGTCAGGCCGAGTAGTACATGTCGTACTCGACCGGGTGCGTGGTCATGCGGAAGCGCGTGACCTCCTCCTGCTTGAGCGCGATGTAGGCGTCGATCAGGTCGTTGGAGAACACGCCGCCGCGCGTGAGGAACTCGCGGTCCTTGTCCAGCGCCGCGAGCGCCTGGTCCAGCGAGTGGCACACGGTCGGGATCTTCGCGTCCTCTTCCGGCGGCAGGTCGTAGAGGTTCTTGTCGGCCGGGTCGCCGGGGTGGATCTTGTTCTGCACGCCGTCGAGCCCCGCCATCATCAGCGCCGCGAAGGCGAGGTAGGGGTTCGCCGTGGGATCGGGGAATCGCACCTCGATGCGGCGCCCCTTGGGGCTGGTCACGAACGGCACGCGGATCGAGGCCGAGCGGTTGCGCGCGGAGTAGGCGAGCTTCACCGGGGCCTCGAAGCCGGGCACCAGGCGCTTGTAGGAGTTGGTGCCGGGGTTCGTGATGGCGTTCAGCGCCCGCGCGTGCTTGATCACGCCGCCGATGTAGTACAGCGCGAATTCCGACAGCCCGGAGTAGCCGTCGCCAGCGAAGAGGTTCTGGCCGTTCTTCCAGATGGACATGTGCACGTGCATGCCCGAGCCGTTGTCGCCCACGACGGGCTTGGGCATGAAGGTCGCCGTCTTGCCGTAGCTGCGGGCGACGTTCCAGACCGTGTACTTGAGGATCTGCAGCCAGTCGGCGCGCTTCACCAGGGACTCGAACTTGGTGCCGATCTCGCACTGGCCGGGGCCCGCCACCTCGTGGTGGTGCACCTCGACCTCCACGCCCTGCTCCTCGAGCGCGAGGCACATCGCCGAGCGGATGTCCTGCAGCGCGTCGACCGGGGGCACGGGGAAGTAGCCGCCCTTCACGGAGGGACGGTGCCCGAGGTTGCCGCCTTCGAACTTCTCGTCGGAAGACCAGGAGGCCTCTTCCGAGAAGATCTTGCAGTAGGCGCCCGACATGTCCACCTTCCACTCGACGGCGTCGAAGACGAAGAACTCGGGCTCGGGGCCGAAGTAGGCCACGTCGCCCAGGCCGGTCGACTTGAGGTAGGCCTCGGCGCGGTGCGCGAGCGAGCGCGGGTCGCGGTCGTAGCCCATGCCGGTGGAAGGCTCGTGCACGTCGCAGGAAAGGGCGAGCGTCGGCTCGTCCATGAACGGGTCCATGCGGGCGGAGCCCGGGTCCGGCATGAGCAGCATGTCGGAGGCCTCGATCCCCTTCCAGCCGGCGATCGAGGAGCCGTCGAAGGCGTGGCCGTGCGAGAACTTTTCCTCGTCGAACATCTTCACCGGCACGGTGACGTGCTGTTCCTTGCCCTTGGTGTCGGTGAAACGCAGGTCCACGAACTTGACCTCGTTTTCCTTGATCATCTTGAAGACATCGGCCGCTGCCATGACTCTTTCTCCTGATTGAGGGATGACGCCCCAGAATGGGGAATGGATCGGGTGGAAGGATGCTTGGAGCCGTATAGTTAGCAGAAAGCATGCCACGCAAAAGCGCCTGCAAGTCATTGAATATAAATGACCTGCACCGCAAGGGCGCATTGCGATGCACGCGCATGGTGCGCCGAGCTTACACGCGCACCAAGAAAGTGCAATCGGCCCAAAGGCCGCCTCGCCCGCGCTCCACTATATATACGATCACGGCGGCCAGCCGGCGGCGGCTATCATGGCGTCGGGGCCTCGCGAAGCGTCCCCGGAAACTCCACGAGCCGCCCCGGACCCATGGATCGCTACGTCGTCATCGGAAATCCCGTTGCGCATTCCCGGTCGCCCGAAATCCACGCGCGCTTCGCGCGCCAGACGGGCGAGTCGATCACCTACGAGCGCCTGCTCGTCGAGCCGGGCGACTTCGCGCGTGCCGCGCGGGAGTTCTTCGCTTCCGGCGGCCGCGGCGCCAACGTGACCCTGCCGTTCAAGGTCGATGCCTTCGCGCTTGCGCAGGAGCGCACGGCCCGGGCCGGGCAGGCGGGCGCGGTGAACACGCTCGTTATGCGGGGTGGCGACATCCTCGGGGACAACACCGACGGTGCCGGGCTCGTGCGTGACCTCACGGCGAACCTGGGGCTCGCGCTTGCAGGAAAGCGCATCCTGCTCCTCGGGGCCGGCGGCGCCGCGCGCGGGGTGGTGGCGCCGCTCCTCGCGCTTTCGCCGGCGATGCTCGTCATCGCGAACCGCACGCGCGAGCGCGCCCGCGAGCTCGCGCATGCGTTCGCCGCGGCCGGGCGCGTCGAGGGCGCCGGCCTCGAGGCGACGGGCGAGGGGTTCGACCTCGTCGTGAACGCCACTTCCGCCTCGACGCGCGGCGAGCCGCTGGAACTTCCCGGCGGCCTCTTCGCACGCGGCGCCACGGCCTACGACATGGCCTACGGCGACTCGGCGCTCCCGTTCCTGGAGGGGGCGCGCGCGGCGGGGGCGCGCGCGAGCGACGGCCTGGGGATGCTCGTCGAGCAGGCGGCCGAGTCGTTCCTCCTCTGGCGGGGCAAACGGCCGGAGACGGCGGCCGTGATCGCCGCCCTGCGCGCGGCGTGAGGCGGCTGGCGCGGTGGGCGGGCTGGGTCGCGATCGTCGCGGCCGCGGCCTTCGTCGCCTACGAGGCCTCCATCCTCGCGCGCCTCGCGTGGTGGCGCTCGCACGACCCCGCGTCGACGGCCTTCATGGACGAGCGCCTGGAGAGGATCCGCGACAGGAAGCCCGGCGCGAAGCTGCGCCACCAATGGGTTCCCTACGCGCGCATCTCCGGCAACCTCAAGCGCGCGATCGTGGCCGCGGAAGACGCGAAGTTCGCCGACCACGAGGGCTTCGACTGGGAGGCGATGCAGAAGGCCTGGGAGAAGAACCAGAAGCGCGGCAAGGTGGTGGCCGGCGGCTCGACGATCTCGCAGCAGCTCGCGAAGAACCTTTTCCTCTCGGGAAGCCGCACGCCCTGGCGCAAGGCCCAGGAGGCGATGATCACGGTGATGATGGAGGGCGTCATGGACAAGCGCCGCATCCTCGAGATCTACCTCAACGTGATCGAGTGGGGCGACGGCGTGTTCGGGGCGGAGGCCGCCGCGCGCCACTACTTCGGCACGAGCGCTGCCGCGCTTTCGCCCGCGCAGGCCGCCCGCCTCGCGGCGATGGTGCCCAACCCGCGCTTCTACGACCGAAACCGCGGCACGCCGTGGCTCGAGCGCAAGACCCGGATCATCCTCGAGCGCATGGGAGCGGCCGAGGTTCCCTGAGCCGCCCGGGAAAATAATCCGCGCGCCGGCGGGACGGGGCGCGGGCCGCCAGCCTAGAATACCGGCGTCCCTTCCGGGCACGCCGGCCCGGGCATGCGACCGACTCCCCGATGCCGCTCTCCGCCGAAAAGCCCCCTTCCGCCACCCCGCAGGATCACCTCGACGCGGTGACGAAGCTGCTCGCCAAGCAGCGGCTCGTGGAGGATCTCGTCCATCGCCAGCTGAAGGGGGACGCCGCGAGGAACGAGGTCGTCGAGTCGATCGTCCACAAGCACAACCTCGTCGAATTGCAGAGGCGGCTGGACGGGCTGCACCCGGCCGACGTGGCGTTCATCCTCGAGGGCCTGCCGCTCGAGGACCGCGTGGTCGTCTGGGGGCTGGTGCGCAGCGACCGCGACGGCGAGATCCTGCTCGAGGTCTCCGACGCCGTCCGGGACACCCTGCTCGCCGACATGGACTCGGCGGAGATCGTCGCCGCCGCCCAGAACCTCGACGCCGACGAGATCGCGGACCTCGCCTCCGACCTGCCGGACGAGGTCGTGCAGGACATCATCGAGGCGCAGGACGTCCACGAGCGTGCGCAGCTGCAGTCCGCCCTGTCCTACCCCGAGGGCAGCGTCGGCGCGCTCATGGACTTCGAGGTGGTGAGCATCCGCGAGGACGTCACTTGCGAGGTGGCGCTGCGCTACCTGCGCCGCTACGACGAGCTGCCCGGGCAGACCGACGCGCTCTTCGTCGTCGACCGCGACGACCACCTGCGCGGCATCCTGCCCCTGAAGCGCCTGCTGGTGAGCGACCCGGACGACGAGGTCGCGAGCCTCATCGAACGCAACGTGGTGTCGTTCTCCCCCGACAGCGACGCGGAGGAGGCGGCGCAGGCCTTCGAGCGCTACGACCTGGTCTGCGCGCCCGTGGTGTCCGCCGACGGCCGCGTGATCGCGCGCCTCACCGTCGACGCGGTGCTCGACTTCGTGCGCGAGCGCCAGGAGTCCCAGGTGCTCGGCAAGGTGGGCCTCCGGGAGGAGGAGGACCTCTTCTCGTCGGTGTGGCTGTCGGCCAAGAACCGCGGCCCCTGGCTTGCCCTCAACCTCTGCACCGCCCTGATCGCCTCCCGGGTGGTTGGCGCCTTCGAGGGCTCGATCGAGAAGCTGGCGGCGCTGGCGGCGCTGATGCCGATCGTGGCCGGGATCGGCGGAAACTCCGGGAACCAGACGGCCACCCTCATCGTCCGGGCGCTCGCCTTCGACCAGGTGAGCGCTGCCAACGCCCGGCGCCTGCTCGCCAAGGAGCTCGGCATAAGCGCCCTCAACGGCGCGATCTGGGGAAGCGTCCTGGGGATCGTGGCGTGGCTTCTCTACAGAAACGTCGCCCTCGGGGGCGTGATGGCGCTCGCGATGATGCTCAACCTCGTGGTCGCTGCGTTGGCCGGGCTGTTCATCCCGCTCGCGATGGAGCGCTTCGGGCGCGACCCCGCGATCGGCTCGAGCGTGTTCCTCACCTTCGTGACGGACAGCATGGGGTTCTTCATCTTCCTAGGCCTCGCCACCGTCTTCCTGCTCTAGGGGCGCGGGTGGCAAGGCTCTTCTTCGCCCTCTGGCCCGACGCCGCCGCTCGCGTCTCGCTGGAGCGCCTGGCAGCGGAGGTATACCGGCGGACGGGGGGGCGGCCCGTGGCGGCGGCGAAGCTGCATCTCACGCTCGTGTTCCTCGGCGAGGTCGATCCCGGGCGGATCCCGGCGCTCGCCTGCGCCGCGCAGCGTGTGGCCGCGGAGGCGTTCGACCTGTCGCTCGACCGGGTGGGCGCCTTCACCCGGGCCCGCGTGGCGTGGGCAGGGTGCGAGCGGGCGCCGGAAAGGCTCGTGGCGATGCAGGCGCAGCTGGAGCGGCACATCCGGGATGCGGGGTTCGCGCCGGACGACCGCCCATACGCCGCGCACCTCACGCTGGTGCGGCACGCGCGCGCGCCCCTGGCGCCGGATAGGATCGATCCGGTGGCCTGGCGGGTGGCTTCCTTCGCGCTGGTGGAGTCGGTGCCGGGAGGGGGCACCTACCGGACGCTGGCCGACTGGGCGCTCGCGCCGGAAAAAACAAAAGGCCGCGCCTGACGGCGTGAGGCCTTCTGGGGAAAACCTACCCGTCTGCGAGGCGCGATCCGCACGGCGTCTCCGGCGGCTTGCGCAACCGATCCGTCGGGTCGCGCCTCGTATTCGGGTTCAGGCCTCGAGGGCCCGCAAGCCTGGGGCTTGCGTTCAGCTCATCGGCTTGATCAGCGGGGTGATGACCGGGGTGACCGCGGGAGCCATGGGCTTCGCGGGGGCCGCGGGCTTCTTCGCCGCCTTCTTTTTCGCTGGCTTCTTCTTGGCTTTCTTGGCCGGCTTCTTCGCAGCCTTCTTCTTCTTGGCCGCGGGCTTCTTCTTCGCTACCTTCTTTTTCGCAGCCTTCTTCTTGGCGGCGGGCTTCTTCTTGGCGGCGGGCTTCTTCTTCGCAGCGGGCTTCTTCTTCGCCGCAGGCTTCTTGGTGACCTTCTTCTTCGCGGCCGGTTTCTTGGCGGCCTTCTTCTTTGCAGCAGGTTTCTTCTTCGCGGTTGCCATCGTCTTGCTCCTTTCGATTGTTGGACCGAAGTGTCTCTCGCGTGTCGGGCGGCGTTTCCGCCGTTGGCCCCGCCACTACCAAGCGCCCGGATTTCTCGATCGAACGGTGAAGCCTGGTGGCTCTTTCCGGTGCCGCGGGCCGCTTGCGCAGCTTCATTGCACCGGCTTGGTGGAGCGGATGATATGCGAAAAAATCCGCGAACCGCGGTTTGGGACCGTGTCAAGCGCGACTATTTGATCGAACTGATCGCTGAACGGTATCGATTCGATACCATCGAGGGGTCGAATTCCGGCGTTTTCCGCCGCCGCGCTCAGTCGAGCGTCGATTCGCCCGCGAAGAGGGAGCCGGTCGTCTCTCTCTCGCGCACCTGCACGGCGCGCGCGCCGTCCACCATCACCTCCGCCGGCCGCGGGCGGGAGTTGTAGTTGGAGCTCATCACCATGCCGTACGCGCCGGCCGAGAGGATGGCGATGCCGTCGCCGGGCGCGATGGCCAGGAGCCGGTCGGTGCCGAGCACGTCGGAGGACTCGCACACCGGGCCGACCACGTCGTAGAGCGCCTCCGGCCGGTCGAGCGCGGCAAGCGGCACGATCTCGTGCCACGCGTCGTAGAGGGCCGGGCGGATGAGCTCGCTCATCGAGGCGTCCAGGATGGCGAAGCGCTTGTCCTTGTCGAGCTTCAGGTACTCGACGCGGGACAGCAGGGCGCCGGCGTTGCCGACGATGGCGCGGCCCGGCTCCAGCACCAGCGAGTAGCCGCTCCCCGCCAGCCGCGCGGCCACCGCGGCGCACCAGCGCCCGATGTCGAGGGCCGTCTCCTCCTCGCGGTAGCGGATGCCGAGCCCGCCGCCCACGTCGACGTGGGCGATGGGGATGCCGCGGGCGACGACCGCGGCGGCGAGCTCCAGCACGCGCTCGAGCGCCTCCTCGAGGGGGGCCATGTCGAGGATCTGCGAGCCGATGTGGCAGTCGATCCCCGTCACCCGCAGGTTCGGCAGGCGCGCGGCCAGCTCGTAGGCGGCGAGCGCCCGGTCGTGCGCGATGCCGAACTTGTTGCCCTTGAGGCCGGTGGAGATGTAGGGGTGGGTGCGCGCGTCGACGTCGGGGTTCACGCGCAGGGACACGGGGGCGCGGACCCCCATGGCGCGCGCCACCGCGTCGAGGCGCTCCAGCTCCGGCTCGCTCTCCACGTTGAAGCAGCGGATGCCGGCCGAGAGCGCGGCGCGCATCTCCTCCTCGCTCTTGCCCACGCCCGAGAAGATGATCCGGTCGGCGCGCCCGCCGGCGGCCAGCACGCGCGCGAGCTCCCCGCCGGAGACGATGTCGAACCCGGAGCCGAGGCGCGCGAGCAGGCCCAGCACCGCCAGGTTCGAGTTCGCCTTGACCGCGTAGCAGACGAGGTGGTCGGTGCCCGCGAGTGCGTCGTCGAAGGCGCGCCAGGCCGTCTCGATCGCGGCCCGCGAGTAGACGTAGCAGGGCGTGCCGAAGCGCGCCGCCACCTCCGCCAGGCGCACGCCCTCCATCCACAGCTCGCCGTCGATGCGCCGGATCGCGCTCATCGGGTGTCCGGGGCAGGGGCTTTCGGCGGCTCGGGAAGCTTGAGCGGGCCCTTCTGGCCGCAGGCGGCGAGGGCCGCCGCGAGCGCGATCCAGGCGAGTGCGCGTATCATGCGCGAAAGCGTAGCACAGCCCTTCGAGCGCCCATGAACGAGAGCGAATTCCACCGCGCGGTCGACGAGATCCTCGCCCGCGTCGAGCGCGCCGCCGAGGCCTCCGAGGGCCTCGACGCGGACCTCGAGGCCGGCATCCTCACCGTCGAGTGCCCGGACGGAACCCGCATCATCGTCAACCGCCAGACGCCCAACCGCGAGATCTGGGTGGCCGCGCGCTCGGGCGGCTTCCACTTCGCCTGGAAGGACGGCGCGTGGCGCGACACGCGCTCGGGCGCCGAGCTCTTCGCTTCCCTCTCGAGAATCGCGGGCGAGCAGGCGGGCGAAAGCCTGCACTTCGGCTGATTTAGCGCCCGCGGGACCCCGTTTCCGGGGAAGGTATCGATTCGATACGAAAAGTCGCCCGCGCATTTCCTTGACATTCAGGTGTCGACCCGATACTAATTGGGTGCGCGGAGAGCGCGGGAAGGGAGATCTTGGACAAGAACCCGCTGGTGCTTCTGGAGCTGGTGGAGCGGCTGGCCAACCTCATGCGGGCGGAGCTGCGCAAGGCGGGATCCGACGAGAACCTGCAGCCGGTCCACCTGCACTCGCTCGTCTATCTCAGCAAGTCCAACCGCTATTCCAACACGCCGCAGGCCCTGGCCGCCTACCTCGGCCTCACCAAGGGAACGGTCTCCCAGACGCTCCTCATCCTGGATCGCCGGGGCCTCATCGAGCGCTACCAGGACGACGTGGACCGTCGCGTCGTGCGCCTTCGCCTGTCCACCGCCGGCGAGCAGCTGCTCTACGAGGCCCAGCCGGCGCTCGCCTGGCAGAACGCGACGCGCAACATCAGCCCCAACCGCATCCGCAACGCCACGTCCGCCCTGCGCGAGACGCTCGCCACCTTCCAGGAGGACAACGAGGGGGCCATGTTCGGCGAGTGCACCGACTGCACGCACTGCCAGAAGCTCTCGCAGCGCATCTCCCGGTGCGGGCTGATGGGCGACCGCCTCTCCGGGCCGGAGACGCGGCGCCTGTGCTGGCTGTACGAGGCGAAGCCGGAGAGCGAGTAGGGGCGGGCGGCGCCTAGAGCCGCGCCCGTGCCCGGGCGATCGCGGCGCGAACGGCCTCCGGGGCCGTTCCGCCGGTGTGTCGGCGGGCGGCCACCGATCCCTCCGGCGTGAGCACGCCGAAGACGTCGGCCTCGATGCGGGGCGAGAACGCCTGGAGCCTCTCCAGGGGCAGCCCGGCCAGGTCGCGGCCGGCAAGTTCCGCCTCGCGCACGGCGCGGGCGACGATCTCGTGGGCGTCGCGGAAGGGCACCCCCTTGCGGACGAGGTAGTCGGCCAGGTCGGTCGCCGTGGCGAAGCCCTCGTCCAGCGCCGCGCGCATCCGGTCCGGCCGCGCCGTGACGCCGCCCAGCAGCTCCGCCAGCAGCGTGAACGTGTCGGCGAGCGTGTCGGCGGCGTCGAAGAGCGGCTCCTTGTCCTCCTGGTTGTCCTTGTTGTAGGCGAGCGGCTGGCCCTTGACCAGGGTGAGGAGGGCGACCAGGGCGCCGAAGACGCGCCCCGACTTCCCGCGCATGAGCTCGGGGACGTCCGGGTTCTTCTTCTGCGGCATGATCGACGAGCCCGTGCAGAAGCGGTCGGCGATGTCCACGAACCCGAATCGCGGGTTCATCCACAGCACCAGCTCCTCCGACAGGCGCGACACGTGGGCCATGGCGAGCGCCCCGGCGGCCAGGAATTCGATGGCGAAGTCCCGGTCCGAGACGGCATCCAGCGAGTTCTCGCACACGCCGTCGAAACCCAGCTCCGCCGCGACCGACTCGCGGTCGATGGGGAAGCTCGTCCCGGCCAGCGCCGCGGCCCCCAGCGGCAGGCGGTTGACCCGCCGGCGGCAGTCCGCCAGGCGGTCCGCGTCGCGCGTGAACATCTCGAAGTAGGCCATCAGGTGGTGCCCGAAGGTCACCGGCTGGGCGACCTGCATGTGCGTGAAACCGGGCATCACGGTGGCGGCGTTGGGCTCGGCCAGGTCGAGCAGGCGCTCGCGAACCGCGCGCAGGCGGGCGAGGAGGCCGTCGATCTCCTCGCGCAGCCAGAGGCGGATGTCGGTGGCCACCTGGTCGTTGCGCGACCGGGCGGTGTGCAGGCGCTTGCCGGCGTCGCCCACCAGCTCGGTCAGCCGGTGCTCGATGTTCAGGTGGACGTCCTCGCGCGCGACCGACCACTCGAAGCGCCCCTCCCGGATCTCGGAGGCGACCTGCGCCATCCCGCGCTCGATGGCCTCGAGGTCGCCAGGCGGGAGGATGCCGCAGCGCGCCAGCATGCGCGCGTGGGCCAGCGACCCGCGGATGTCGAACTCGGCGAGGCGCTGGTCGAAGGAGACGGAGGCGGTGTAGCGCTGCATGAGCCGGTCGGCGGGCTCGGCGAAGCGGCCGGACCAGGCCTTGGCGGGCGCCTGCGCGCCGTTTTCGGAATCTTCGTGTTGCATGGAGTCGGCGGCGTCGGGAAGAATGGCAGCGTGCCGAGTATAAATCAGACGGGTGCGGGCATCCGGTTGCCGAACTTCTGCAACCTGGGGGTGATGCTTCGCGTGCTCGTCATCGCCAACCTCTTCGTGCTGGCCGCGGCGGTGGCGGGCTCGCGGCAGGCCGCGGACGTGGCCGGGCAGTTCCTCGCCGGCGCCGCGATCGCCGAGCCGGTCCTGATCGTTTCCCTCATCCTGCTGTGCGCGGGGCGCCGGTTCCTGCACGCGTTGCCCTACGCCGTGGCGCTGGCCGCCGTGGCGGCCCTGGAACTGGCGCTCGCCTGGGGCTGGGGGGCGGTCTTCGGGGCGATCTTTCCCGACCAGTCGCCGGGGCATTTCGGCCGCCAGGCATTCTTCGTCCTCTTCGTGGCCGGCGTGATCCTCGCCTACTTCGACCTGCGCGCGCGCGCGCAGTCGCCCGCCATCGCGCAGGCGCGCATCGAGGCGCTGCAGGCGCGCATCCGCCCGCACTTCCTCTTCAACAGCATCAACGCCGTCCTGTCGCTCATCCGCACCGATCCGCGGCGCGCCGAGCGGGCGCTCGAGGACCTGGCGGACCTCTTCCGCGTGTTCATGGCCGACAACAGCTCGCTCACGCCGATCGCGAAGGAGATCGGGATCGCCCGCCAGTACCTCGCCATCGAGGAGCTGCGGCTGGGGGAGCGGCTGCGCGTGGCCTGGCGGACCGAGGGCGTTCCCCAGGACGCCCTCGTTCCGGCGTTCCTGCTGCAGCCCCTGGTGGAGAACGCCGTCTACCACGGGGTCGAGCCCCTCGCCCAGGGCGGCGAGGTGGCGATCGAGGTCTCCCGCGAGGGCGAGGAGATCCTCATCCGCCTCACCAACCCCTTCCATCCCGACGGGGACCGCCACTCGGGCAACCGGATGGCGCTCGCCAACATCCGCGAGCGCCTGCAGCTGCACTTCGACGCCGAGGCGAGCATGCGCTCGCGAGTGGAGGGGCGGAGCTACGAAGTGACGATCCGCCTGCCCTACATCACCACGCCCCGATGACGCTAGCCCAGGCCCACGTTCCCCGCGTCCTCATCGCCGACGACGAAGCCCCGGCCCGCGCGCGGCTGCGCGACCTCCTGGACGACCCCTCGCGGGCAAAACCCGACACCGTGATGCCGCCCTACGGCCGGCACCGCCTGCTCGACGATCGCGAGATCGAGCGCCTCATCGACTTCCTCCATGCGCTTCCCTGACCGCCGCGCGGCCTTCGCGCTCCTGCTCGCCCTCGCGCTCGCCCCGGCCGTCGCGGCGGATCCCGAGGAGGTTCGCAACCGCATCCTCGCGCAGGCCCGCGAGCGGCATCCCGCGCTCTCGCCGCAGGATCTCGCCGCCGGCGCTGCGGCCTTCGACGCCGGCCGCCGCGCGCAAGCCGAGCTCAACCGGCCGGCGCCCGGCGCCGCGGAGGCGATCGAGGCCGGAGGCAGGATCTGGACGCGCAAGTTCACCAACGGCCGGTCGCTGGCCGGGTGCTTTCCCAACGGCGGGCGGCGCATCGCCGCGGCCTATCCGCAGTACGACCCGCGGGTGAAGCGCCTCGTCACGCTCGAAACCGCGATCAACCAGTGCCTGAAGACCCACGGCCAGCCCCTCATGGATGCCGGCGACTCCGCGACCATGGGTGTGGTCCTCGCCTACCTGCGCTCGCTCGCGGACGGCCGCAAGATCGCCGTGCGCGCGACCACGGCGCCGGCCAGGGAACGCTTCGAGGAGGGGCGGCGCCTGTACTTCACGCGCATGGGCCAGCAGAACTACGCGTGCGCGTCCTGCCACGCGAACCACTCCGGGCAGTACTTCGGCGACACCGCCATCCCCTCCCCCGTGGGCGCCGCCGTGCAGTGGCCGCACCTGCGCGACGGCCGCCCGTTGACGCTGCAGATGCGCGTGCGCGAGTGCCTGGACCGCATGGGCGCAGCACCCTTCCCGGCCGGCTCCGACGAGCTCGCCCACCTGGAATTCTTCCTCGCCTACCTTTCGAACGGACTGCCCATCCGCGCGAACTCATGGCGACCGCCCACCTGACCCGCACTTGTAACCATTGGTAAGGCGCCGGCACGGCAACCGCTTCCCTCCCCTAGAATCAGGAAAAGCAACTTCTTCCCCTCCGCCATGCCGCGCGCACTCTTCCGCCCCCGCCTGATCGTTCCCATCCTGGTCATCGCCGCCGCCGCGGGAGGCTTTGCCTGGTGGCGTTCGCAATCCGACTCCGCGCCCGCCGAGCGCTGGCGCCTCGAGGTCGCCGACCGCGGCGACGTCGTGCAGGTGGTCTCGGCCAACGGCACGGTGAACCCGGTCACCTCGGTGAACGTGGGCACGCAGGTCTCCGGCTCGATCATCAAGCTGCACGCCGACTTCAACAGCGAGGTGAAGGACGGCCAGCTCCTCGCCGAGCTCGATCCCTCGCTCTTCAACGCGGCACTCGCGCAGAGCGAGGCGAACCTCAACGGCGCGATGGCCTCGCTTCGCCTGGCCCAGACGAAGGAGGCGCGCACCCGCTCGCTCGTCGGCAAGGGCTTCATCTCGCAGGCGGAGCTCGACATCGCCGTGAAGGAGCTCGAGGCCGCCCAGGCGCAGGTGGAGCTGGTGCAGGCGCAGGTGGCCCGCGACAAGACCAACCTGCGCTACACGATCATCCGCTCGCCCATCTCCGGCGTGGTGGTCGCGCGCAACGTCGAGCTCGGCCAGACGGTGGCGGCGAGCTTCAACACGCCCACCCTCTTCCAGATCGCCCGCGACCTCGCGCAGATGCAGATCGACACGAGCATCGCGGAGGCCGACATCGGCGGCATCAGGGAGGGCCTCCCGGCCCGCTTCCGCGTCGACGCCTTTCCCGGCCAGTTCTTCCGCGGCGCCGTGCGCCAGGTGCGGCTCAATCCCACGATCCAGTCGAACGTGGTGAGCTACACGGTCATCGTCAGCGCGGACAACGCCGAGGGCAAGCTGAAGCCAGGCATGACGGCCTTCGTGCAGATCACCGCCAACCGGCGCGAGGGCGTGCTGCGCGTGCCCAACGCCGCGCTGCGCTTCCGCCCGCCGGCCGAGCCGGGGCAGGCCGCGGCCAAGTCCGGCGGCGGCGCCGCGAAAGGCGGCGGCGCGGGGGGCGGAGCCGGGCGCCGCGATGCCGGCTCGCGCGTCTTCAAGGTGGTCGACGGCAAGCTCGCCGCCGTTCCCGTCCAGGTGGGCGTTTCCGACACCGGGTGGACGGAAATCACCGGCGGCGACGTGAAGGAAGGCGACAAGCTCGTCACGCGCGACCTGGCGGGCCAGGGCGGCCCGCGGTCGCAGGTCCGCCTGCGCATGTTCTAGCGCCATGGCCGGCCGCTTCATCGAAGTCGAGAACCTGGGCAAGCAGTACGAGACGTCCGTGCCCGGGACGCCGCCGGCGCTGCAGTCGGTGACGCTCGCCATCGAGCAGGGCGAGTTCGTGGCGGTGATGGGGCCATCCGGCTCCGGCAAGTCCACCTTCATGAACATAGTCGGGCTCCTCGACGCGCCGACCGACGGCGCCTATCGCCTGAACGGCGAGGATGTCGCGGGCTTCTCCACCGACGAGCTGGCGCACGTGAGGAACCGCGTCTTCGGCTTCGTCTTCCAGGGCTTCAACCTCCTCAAGCGGATCACGGCCGCGGAGAACGTGGCGCTCCCCATGGTCTATTCCGGCACGGCGGGGGCGGAGCGGCGCCGGCGCGCGCAGGAGCTCCTCGACAAGATGGGGCTGGGCGCCTACGGGAGCGCCATGCCCAACCGCCTGTCCGGGGGCCAGCAGCAGCGCGTGGCCATCGCGCGCGCTCTCGCCAACCGCCCCCAGCTCATCCTCGCCGACGAACCCACGGGCAACCTCGACACGCAGACGAGCGAGGACATCATGGGGCTCTTCACCGAGCTCAACCGCGAGACCGGCGTCACGATCCTCCTCGTCACGCACGAGAACGACATCGCCCGGTACGCCAACCGGCTCATCCGCTTCAAGGACGGCCGCGTGGTGCACGACGGGGCGGTGGTCCACGAGGGGGCGGCATGAACGTCGGCTCCATCCTGCGCGAGGCCGCCCGCTCGCTGGGCGCGAACAAGCTGCGCACCGGCCTCACCATGCTGGGCATGGTGATCGGCGTGGCGGCCGTGGTGCTGATGCTCGCCGTCGGCACGGGCGCGCAGAACCAGGTGAACCGCGCCGTCTCCTCCATGGGCAGCAACCTGCTCGTGATCCTGTCGGGCAGCACGAGCGCGGGGACGCTGCGCATGGGCTCGGGCAACGCCCCCACCCTCACGACCGGCGACGCGGAGGCCATCGCGCGCCTGCCCACGGTGCAGGCGGTTGCGCCGACCTTCCCCGGCGGCGCGCAGGTCGCCTACGGCATCAACAACTGGGGCACGCAGGTCCTGGGCGTCACGCCCGAGTACACCTCGGTGCGCGACTGGCCCGTCGAGGCGGGCGACGCGATCAGCGAGACCGACATCCGCAGCGCGACCCGCGTGGCCCTCCTCGGCGCGACGGTGGTGGAAAAGCTCTTCGACACCGAGGACCCCGTCGGCAAGACCATCCGCATCCGCGGCCAGCCCTTCCAGGTGCTGGGCATCCTCAAGAAGAAGGGCCAGAGCCTCGACGGGCGCGACCAGGACGACTCGATCCTGGTGCCCATCACGACGGCCCAGAGCAAGCTCTTCGGCAACCGCTTCCCCGGCACCGTGCGCTTCATGTTCGTGCAGGCCGTGAGCCAGTCGGCCACCAGCGCGGCGGAGCACGACATCACGCTGCTCCTGCGCCAGCGCCACCGCATCCAGCCCGACGCGGACGACGACTTCACCGTGCGCAACCTCACGCAGGTGGCCGAGGCGGCCTCCCAGACCGCGCGCATCCTCTCGCTCATGCTCGGGGCCATCGGCTCGATCTCCCTCGTCGTGGGCGGCATCGGCATCATGAACATCATGCTGGTGTCGGTCACCGAGCGCACGCGCGAGATCGGCATCCGCATGGCGATCGGCGCCCGCCAGCGCGACGTGCTGCTGCAGTTCCTGCTCGAGGCGCTGATGATCTGCATCGTGGGCGGCCTCATCGGCATCGCCTTCGGCGTGGCCGGCGCGTACGCCGTCGGCAAGGCGATGCAGATCGAGGTGGCCTTCTCGGCCTCCGTGATGCTCATCGCCTTCGCGGTATCCGCGGCGACGGGGATCTTCTTCGGCTTCTGGCCGGCGCGGCGCGCCGCGAGCCTGAGGCCGGTGGAGGCCCTGCGCTACGAGTGATTTCCCGGCCGGCAGGCGGGCCTGGTACCCGCGGGCCCGAGCCGGGGATCGGTCATGGCGGCGAGCAGGCGCATTTCGGTTGCGCGCCCGCCCTCGCGAACCCACGGCTCTCCCGCCTTCCCCAGCAGGTCGCGCGCGCGCGCTGATTCGCCCTGGCACGCCAGCGCCGTGGCCGTGGCCAAGAACGCGTACTCGCTCAGGGCCGATCGCGCGCCGCGCGTGGATTCCAGCAGGGTACCGCCCAGCGACGCCATGCGCGCGGCATCGCGCTGCGCGACGGCGCCGAAGAGATCGAGCCAGCGGCGCGCGCCCTCGGGCAGCGCCTTCGCGCACGGCGAGTCCCCCACCAGCCGCCACACGTCGCCGGCGGCCGCGGGGTGGAGAAAGGGGTTCACGGTCTCGGCGACGACCAGCAGGGACGGCAGGGTGCGCTCGAAAGTGGCGTCACTGCGGCAGTCCACGGCCCACGACCGCGCGACCTGCGCCGCCTGTTCGCGCACCGACGCCTCGGCGCCCTGCGCCCTCGCGGGCACCCGGCCCAGCACGCCGTCGTGCACGGCCCAGGCCTCGCCGACGGCCGCCTCGATGTACGCCGTGAGCCTCGCGTCATGGCGCTCGCGCGACGGGCGCGCGCCGGCGCCCAGCATCTCGAGCATCGGCACGGCGGCGCCCTGGAGGACGACCAGCTCGTTCACGTGGGCCTGCGTGAAACGCGACTTGGGCGCCCGCTGTTCCACGTAGGGATGGAAGTCCGAGTTCGAGGGCGACCCGTAGGTGGCGAGGAACGGCACCATGAGGTCCGCGCCGGCCACCGCGCGCCGCCGGAAGACCTCCGCATCGCGAAGCTTGAGGCGCTCCAGCACCGGCTGCAGGCGCTCGAACTCGAGGACGCGCGCGTCGAACCGGCCCGGAGCGCCCCCCTTCCTCGCGATGAGGATGATGTCGGTGTCGATCGAACTGTAGACCTTGAAGTCGGGAAAGGTCTTCGCGACCGCGCGCACGATGGAGGCGAGCGTCGCGGCATCCATGTCGTATGTGTGCAGCCACTGGGACAGCACCCCGCCGTCGTTCAGGTGCGTGGCCAGGCGCGCGTAGAACTCCTCGGTGAAGAGGGAAGCCACGCCGCTCACCCAGGGGTTGGAAGGCTCCGAGACGATGATGTCGTAGCGGGCGCCGCCGCGGGCGAAGTAGGACTTCGCGTCGTCGATCACGATGCGGCTGCGCGGGTCGGCGAAGGCGGCCTCGACCGCGGGGCGGAAGAGGTTCGCGCCATCGACCATGGCGGGCTCGATCTCGACGGAGTCGACGCGCTCCAGGCCCGGCGAGGAAAGGAGCATCGTCGTCGTCATGCCCGAGCCGAAGCCGATGACGGCGGCCGTCCTCGCGTCGGGACGGTGGCCCAGCGGCAGGACGCCCAGGAGCGCCATCGTGGTCTCGTCCAGCGTCGGCGCGCGGCCCGCCTTCCAGGCGATGCTCGCGTCGGGCTTGCCGTTGGTCCGCACCGAGAGCGTCCCCTGCGTCTCGATCACGTCGATGGTCGCGGTCTTGCCGTCGCGGTGGAAGACCACCGTCTCGTCGAGGGCGAGCTTTGCCGTGCCCGTCCGGAACACGCCGGAGGACGAGCGGCGCGGATCGATGTCGAAGAGCGACGCCAGCACCGCCAGGGCGACCATGCCCGCGATGGCCTCGCGCCCCGGCACCCAGCGGCGGCGCGCGCCGCCCGTCGCGCCGAGGAGTGCCACGCCCAGCCCCACGTCGATGGCCGCGCCCACGAGGAGCGCGCCCTGCACGCCCAGCCACTCGAGCAGCAGGTGCACGGCGACGATCACGCCGACGATCGCCCCGAGCGTGTTCACCGCGTAGACGAGGCCCAGCGCCCGCTCGCCGGTGGGCGAGCGCAGCAGCCGGAAGGTGATGAGCGGCAGCGTCATGCCGGCGCAGAAAGTCGCGGGCAGCATCACCAGCAGGGCGATCGCGGTCGAGCTGGCGTTGAAGAGCACGAACCCCGCCTCGTTGCGCGCCACCGCGCGCAGGATCCACGCCATGAGGTCGAACGCGCCGTTGTACACGGGGATGGTCGCCATGGCCGCGACTCCCATCGCGAGCTGCACGATGGCGAGGGTGCGGATGATGTCGGTGGCCGCGTCGACGCGCGTGCGGATCCACAGCCCCCCGAAGGCGAGGCCGAGGATGAAGCTCGCCAGCATGATCTCGAAGGCGTGGGTCGAGGCGCCCAGGACCAGGCTCAGCATGCGGATCCACACGATCTCGTAGATGAACGAGGAGAGCCCGGTGAAGAACGAGACGGCCAGGAGCAGGACCGCCAGGTTGGCCGGCGTGGCGGCCGCGGCCCCCGTGCCGCCCGGCGCCGGCGCGACGTCGAGCGCCGGAGGCGGGATGCGCGACATGGCGATCGCCGCGGCGGCGATGACGAGGTTCAGGACGCCGGCCGTGGCGAGCGTCCCGGGCAGGCCCGTTGCGGGAATGAGCACGAAGGCCGAGGCGAGCACGCCCAGCACGGCGCCAAAGCTGTTGACGAAGTAGAGCGCGGCGATGTCGTGGCCCGGCTGGTCCGGCGCGAGGCGCAGCGCCGCGGAGCACACGAGCGGGAACGTCGCCCCGAGCAGCACCGACTGCGGCGCGAGGAGTGCCGCGGAAAGCAGCCACTGGGAGGCACAGAAGGTGGAGCCCGGGTCGCAGGTGGCCGGCAGAAGCGACCCGTATCCCCACTCGACCGCTACGTTGAAGAGGGGATGGAAGCCCAGGGCGATCAAGCCGATCACGCCCTCCACGAGGGCGTAGAGGCGCAGCGGGTTGCGCAGCCGCTGCGCGACGCGGGCGCAGAGCCACGCGCCCAGCGCCAGGCCGCCGACGAAGACCACAAGCACCAGCGTCTGCGCGTACGCCGCGTGGCCCAGGAAGAGCTTCACGTAGTGCGACCAGACCGACTCGTAGACCAGCCCCGAGAAGCCCGACAGGAAGAAGAGGACCAGGATGGGGTCGGAGCGCCTCATCGCGCGGTTCCGGCGCTCTCGGGCGGGCGGCGTGTCACTGGAATTCCCACGGGCGGAACGCGGCGATGGACAGCACCTCGGCGCTCCCGGCGTCGACGACGACCGTCACGTCGGCGTGCTTCCCGGCGCGCATGGGCAGGAACCGGAGCGCCGCCTCGGGGCGCCCCAGCTTCGCGACGAGGCGGTCGACGTCCGCCTGCCGGCCCGGGTTCAGCTCGCGCAGCCTTGCGAGCGGCGCGGCGCGCGCGAGCACCTGCGCCGTCACCGTCCCGTAGTCCCTGTAGTAGCGCGGGAAGCTCTGGATGTCGGCGCCGTTCATCGCGGACATCATGAGCCGGAACTGCTCGTCCGGGTCCTTCGGAATGGGAGCGCCCACGATGCGCGGCCCCGTCCACGGCAGCGTCGCGTACGGCCCCGGCTTCGCCTTTTCGAGCTCGTCGTCGGCGATGTCGTTGGCGCGAACCATCTCGAAGCGGTCCTTCACGAAGACGATGTAGGCCGGGCGCGACTCGAAGAGGACGTACACGCCGTAGGCGAGCGCGGATGCCTGGATGATGGCGATCGCGAGCAGGTCGAACGCGAGCCCCTTCTTGCCCGGCACGAAGACGATGAGGATCAGCAGCGGCCCGGCCACGAGGTCGACGCCGACGATGAGCTGGAAGAGCTCACGCCCGCCGGCCTGGTCGAAGAGGGCGCCGGGATACCAGAAGAAGTAGATCGGCAGGAACACCGTGGTCGCCACGACGCAGGTGCCCGTCAGGTAATAGGCGGCAGCGCGATAACGGTTCATGAGGTGACCCCCAATGAAAAACGGGCCGCCAGAAGGCGGCCCGCGAGTTCCAGCCTGAGCCGGATTAACGGCAGGAGGCGGGGAGGTACTTGTTCAGGATCGTCGTGCCAGCCTTGGCGGCGGTGCAGTCCCAAGCGTCGATCGGGGCACCGGCGGCGGCGAGCGCGCCCGCGGACATCGGGGCGTAGCCGAACAGCGTGCCGGAACCGGCACCAGTCAGCTGCGTGCCGAGCGGCGTGCCGGCGGAATCAACGCCGATGATGCCGGTCGCGGCGACGGTCGGCGCGATCGAGTTGGCCGTGCCCTTGTCGGAGCAGCCGGCTTCGAGGGCGGTGGCGGGCATCAGGCCCTTGGTCTGGTAGAACTCGGCAACCGAGGTCTTGCAGACGCCGGCGGCGTTGATCAGTTCGGTCACTTTCGAGCGGATCATGTAGTCCTGGTACGCCGGAATGGCGATGGCGGCCAGGATACCGATGATCGCGACCACGATCATCAGTTCGATAAGGGTGAAGCCCTGTTGGATCTTTTTCATGGGGTACTCCTGTGAATGTTTTGGAAGGAACCTTCGACCACACCGCGGTGTGCGGAGGGTTATATGCAACTGCCGTGCCATTCGCTCCCAATGCCTACCGGGAGTGAAGACATCCGTAACCGGCATATTTCCGGCATATTTCCTTTTCCGATCAATAAGTTGCACGATCATTACGGATGTCACACGCGGGCTCGTTCCGGTCGGGAACCGGGCCTTCGCGCCCCGCCAATCCGGCCCCGACTCAAATGGTTCCAATAGTGACGCAAATTGTCAGGGGCCCCGGTCAGCGCGCCAGCATGTGGGCCACCAGCAGCCGGATCGTGGCGCTTTCGAAGGCGGTCGAGGGAAAGAGCGACCGGTAACGGATCCAGAGCGCGCGTGCCTCGTCGCGCCGCCCGGTAGCGAGGCAGCCTGCGACCGCCGCCACGAGGGCGCCGCGCTGGGTGAGCGCGAGCCGCGGGTCCTCGATCGCGAGGAGCGCCACGCCGTGGGCGCGCATCTTCTCGGCGTCGCGGTCGTTGATCGCTTCCAGGAGTTGCAGCCGCAGCCGGTCCGCCTCGCCGAGCGACCCCCAGCAGGCCGACGAGCGGGCCTTGTCGAACAACACGCTCACCGCGCCGCGCGCGAGGAACGGGGAGGAGCGCGTTGTCACGTCGGTCATCGCGTCCACGAACTCCACCTGCGAGCCGGCGCAGCCCGCCAGAAGCTCCCGGGCGAGGATTGCCGCGGCCCTGCCCGGGGGCGCCAGGCGCAACGCGTCCTGCGCCGGGCCGCCCATGAAGATCCCGACCGCCTCCGCGCCCGCGGCCGCCAGCTGCAGGCGCGTGGGCGAGACCGCATCCAGGCGGTGCAGGCGCGCCAGCGGCGTCCTCGAATCGCCGTCCAGGAGTGCCAGGATCGGCACGAGGCCATCGCGCATCGCGTGCAGCTCGGCGGCGCTCTCGCCCTTGAACCGCGCCCGCGGCGCCTGCTGGTCGAGGATGGGGAAGTAGTCCGAGTTGGCGGGATAAGGGCTATTCGCGAACAGCGGCTCGATGGTGCGACGCCCCGCGATGCGCAGCGCCTCCAGGTCGCCCAGCTCGCGATAGCCCAGGGCGGCGAGGTCGGCCGCGATGCCGGGCAGCTCGAAGACCTGCGCGGACATGGGCGGCAATGCCGGCCCCTTCCCGGCCACCACGACGAGGTCCGACATGCCGACGCGGTAGATCGCGTAGTCGCCGAACTGGCTGCCGAGCGCCTTGAAGACGGAGGCGAGCAGGTCCACGTTGATGTCGTACGACTGGATCCACTGCACGAGCAGGCCGTCGTCCTTGAGGTGGTGCCGGACCTCGCCGTAGAACTCCTCGGAAAAGAGCGTCGAGACGCCGCTCACCCACGGGTTGGAGGGCTCGGAGACGATGACGTCGTAGCGGCGGCCCGCGGCCGCGAAGTAGGTCTTCGCGTCGTCGATGTGGATGCGGCTTCGCGGGTCCTCGTAGGCGCGGCGGTTGCGGTGCTCGAAGAGCCGCGCGCCCTCCACCATCATGCGCTCGATCTCGATCGAGTCGACCTCGCGCACGCGCGGGCTGCCCAGCAGCGCGTGCGTCGTGAGGCCGGAGCCGAACCCGATGTTGGCGACCAGCGTCGCGTCGGGGCGCAGCGCCAGCGGCAGCGCGCCGGCGAGCAGCATCGTCTCCTCGTCCGGCCCCGGGCGCGACCCTTGCCGCATCGAGAGCGCCGCGTCGGTCTTGCCGTTGGTGCGGATGCTGCGCTTGCTGACCCCGTGCTCGATCACGGCGATCGAGGCCGTCTTGCCGTCGCGGTAGAAGATCACCTTTTCCTTGCCGGGGTCCGCGAACGCCCCGTAGCGGAAGACGCCCGAGCCCATGCGCAGGAAGTCGAGCTCGATGGTGGCGAACCCCGCGGCGCAGAGCACCGCCACCGCGGAGCCCGCGGCCAGCGCGCGAAGCCGCCGGGGGGCCCCGATCCCGACCGCGAGGATCGCGAGTGCGACGGCCACGTCGAACACGGCGCCCAGGCCGGTCAGGTTCTTCACGCCCAGCAGCTCCATCCCGACGTGGGTCGCGAAGACCGCGCCGAAGATGCAGCCCGCGGTGTTGGCGGAGTAGACGCGGCCGATGGAGGCCTCCCCGAAGCCGCGGCGCGTGAGCGCGCGCGTGGCGAGCGGCAGCGTCATGCCCGCGCAGAAGGCCGTCGGGAGCATCACCACCATCGAGGCCACCATCCCGGCGACGTTGTAGACCACGTAGCCCTCGGCGGTCCGCCCCGTCGCCGCCATCACCCAGCGCACGAACTCCAGCACGTCGTCGTACACCCAGACCGCGTAGACGGCGAAGACCGCCTTCGCGAGCACCACGCCGGCGATCCAGGCGATGTCGTTGTCGATGCGCTCGATGCGGCGGCGCAGGGCGAAGGCGCCCAGCGACATCCCGAGGATGAAGGCCGAGAGCATGACCTCGAATGCGTGCGTGGAGGCGCCCAGCCCGGTGCTGAGCATGCGGATCCAGGTGATCTCGTAGACGAACGAGGCGGCGCCGGTGGCGAAGGCGAGCGCCAGGATCGTGCGGCCGAGCGCGACCCCCCGCCCCCCCGCCCCGCCGGCCTCGCCGGCGTCCTGCGCGGTGCTCGCGACCGGGATGCCCTTGGCCAGGAACCAGACGACGATGGCGAGGAGGATGTTCAGGATCCCCGCCGCGAGGATCGTGCCGGGCAGCCCCGCGTGCGCGATCAGGACGAAGCCGCTCGCGAGCACGCCGATGGCGGCCCCCAGGCTGTTGGTGAAGTACAGCATCGACAGCGACCGGCCGCCGGTGTCGGGGAAGAGGCGGATGACGCCCGCGCTCATCAGCGGGAACGTGGTTCCGAGGAGCACCGAGGCCGGGAGGATGAGCGCCGAGGCGATCGTCCACTTGACCACGTCCACCATCCCGGTGCCGCCCAGCGAGGGGAAGACCGTGCCGAGCGCCCAGCCCGTGACCGCGCTGAAGATCGCGTGGAAGGAAATCGCGAGGAGCCCGATGCCCAGCTCCGCCACGGCGTAACCCAGCAGGAGGTTCGTGATCCGCCCGGTGAAGCGCGAGACGAGCCACGACCCCAGGGCCATGCCGCCCATGAAGATCGCCAGCACCAGCGTCTGCGCGTAGGCCGCGTGGCCGAGGAAGAGCTTGAGGTAGTGGCTCCAGATGGACTCGTAGATGAGCCCGGCGAATCCGGAAACGGTGAACAGCGCGAAGAAGACGCCTACGGGGACGCGTGTGGTCATGGGGGAGCGAGGCTGGAAATGGCCGGAGGCCTGCGCGAACGCAAGTTCCGTGCCGGCGCTATTTCGGGAATCCGGGAATCCGGGAAGGATCCACCTCGTCGATCTGCTCCGGGTCGAGGAACTCCCGCGCGTAGCGCAGGTACACCCGATCCCTGACGAAGATGTCGAAGAGATCCGGGTCGATGTGCCCGTTCTCCTTGAACTTGCCGAGGATGTGCAGCGACTCCGAGAGGGTCTTGCCCGGCTTGTAGGGGCGGTCCTTGGCGGTGAGGGCCTCGAAGATGTCGGCGATGCCCATGATGCGGGCCTGCACGCTCATCTGCGCGCGCGTGAGGCCGCGCGGGTAGCCCTTGCCGTCCATGCGCTCGTGGTGGCCGCCGGCGTACTCCGGCACGTTGAGGAGGTGCTTCGGCCACGGCAGGGCCTCGAGCATCTTGATGGTGGCCACGATGTGGTGGTTGATGACCTCGCGCTCCTGGGCGGTGAGGGTCCCGTAGGGGATGTTGAGGTTGGCCTCCTCGTCGCGGGTGAGGAAGCGCTCCGGCGCCCCCCCCGGCCCGGTCCAGGTGTACTGCGCGATGCGCGTGACCCTCGCCTGGTCTTCCGGGCTCATGCGCTCGCCGCCGATGTTGGTGCGGCGCAGGAACTCGCGGTCGTCGTCGTACTGCCGGATCCTCGCCGCGAAGTCCTCGCGCGCGCGCTGCTCGGAGGAGGCGTCCCCCGCCCCGCGGGCCGCGAGCACGCCCTTGAGCATCGCGATCTCGGCCTCGCGCTTGAGCGCCTCGAAGCGCGTGTCCAGGAGGTTGATGCGGTCGTAGATCGTCTGCAGCTTGGTCGCCTTGTCCACCACGTGCACGGGCGTGGTGATCTTGCCGCAGTCGTGCAGGAGGCCGGCGATCTTGAGCTCGTAGCGGTCCTTGTCCGTCATGCGGAAGGATGCGAGCGGTCCCTCGCCCGTGGCGTTGGCCGCCTCGGCGAGCATCATCGTGAGCGTGGGCACCCGCTTGCAGTGCCCGCCGGTATAGGGGCTCTTGTCGTCGATCGCGGTGTTGATGAGTTCGATCAGGGACTCGAAGAGGACCTCGAGCTGCTGGATCAGGAGGCGGTTGGTGAGCGCGATCGCGGCCTGCGAGGCGAGCGACTCGGCCAGGCGCCGGTCCTCGTCGCTGAACACCGTGACCCCGCCCGACGACGCGTCGACGGCGTTGAGCAGCTGCAGCACCCCGATGATCTCCCCCTCGTGGTTCTTCATCGGCACGGTGAGGAACGAGGTCGAGCGGTAGCCGGTGCGCTTGTCGAAGTTGCGCGTGCCGGAGAAGTCGAAGCCCTCCTCCGTGTACGCGTCGGCGATGTTGACTGTCCGGTCGTTGATCGCGACGTAGGCCGCGATCATCGTGAGGTTGGGGTTGCCGTCCCGGTCGTGCAGCGGAATGGGGTAGAACGGGATCGCGTTGCCCGAGGTGCCCCCCATCGAGATCGCGAGGCTGTCGTTCTTCATGATCTCGAAGTGCAGCTTGTCGTCCATCAGCCGGTAGAGCGTCCCGCCGTCGGCGCGCGTGAGGTTCTTCGCGGCGACGAGGATCGTCTCCAGGAGGCGGTCGGTGTCGCGCTCCTGGGAGAGGGCGATGCCGATCGCGTTGAGGTACTCGAGCTTCGAGAGGACGTGCGTCTCGAGCGAGTGCTGCAGGTCCGCCAGCCTCGGCGCCGGCGAGTCCACTCGCGCGAGCCGGGCCTCCTGGGTCATTTGATGCAGACCGCGCGCACCTGTTTCATGTCGGTGACGCCCTGCAGGACCTTTTCCATGCCGTCCATCTTCAGGGTGAGCATGCCGTCGGAGAGCGCCTGCGAGAAGAGCTGCGCGACCCGCGCGTGCTCCTGGATCATCTTCTTCACGGGGTCGGTGCCGACCATGAGCTCGTGCAGGCCGACCCGGCCCTTGTAGCCCGAACCCCCGCAGATGTCGCAGCCCTTGGCCTTGTACATCGCGAAGTCGGGCTTGCCGAAGCCGTAGTCCTTCTGGAAGCGGTCGAAGACGCCCTTGAAGCCGGCGTTCGGGTCCTTCTTGAACTCCTCGGTGTTGCGCAGCTCCTCGCAGTACTCCGTGATGAAGTGCTTGAGCTCGTCGGGGGTGGGCGTGTAGGTCTCCTTGCACTTGCACAGCCGCTTGGCCAGGCGCTGCGCGAGGATGCCCAGCAGGGCGTCGGCGAAGTTGAAGGGGTCCATGCCCATGTCGAGCAGGCGGATGATCGACTCCGGCGCGCTGTTCGTGTGCAGGGTCGCGAACACGAGGTGGCCCGTGAGGGAAGCCTCGATGCCGATCGCGGTGGTGTCCTTGTCGCGCATTTCCCCCACCATGATGATGTCGGGGTCCGCCCGCAGGAACGCCTTCATGGCCGTGGCGAAGGTGAACCCCGCCTTGGGGTTCACCTGGCACTGGCGCAGGCCCTTCTGCGTGATTTCGACCGGGTCCTCCGCCGTCCAGATCTTGGTGTCCACGGTGTTGAGGAAGCCCAGCACCGAGTGCAGCGTCGTCGTCTTGCCGGAGCCCGTCGGGCCGCACACGAAGAAGAGGCCGTAGGGCTTGGAGACGCACTTCTTGAGGGTTTCGAGGTTCTGCGGCAGCACGCCCAGCTTGTCGAGCGGGATGGGCTCGCCGGCGGCGAGGATGCGCATCACCACGTCCTCGACGCCGCCGGCGGTCGGGATCGTCGCCACGCGCAGTTCGATGTCGAGCGGGCCGAACTTCTTGAACTTGATCTTGCCGTCCTGGGGCCGCCTCTTCTCCGAGATGTCCAGGTCGCACATGATCTTCAGGCGCGTGACGAGCGCCTGGCGGTAGGAGGCCGGGACCTCGATGTAGTTGGAGAGCGACCCGTCCTTGCGGAAGCGCACGCCCGTCTTGCCCTTGCCCGGCAGCGGCTCGACGTGGATGTCGGACGCGCCCTGGTTGTAGGCGTCGACGATGATCTTGTTGACCAGCTTCACCAGCTCGTTGTCGGCCGCGGCGGAGACGTCGTCCGCGCCGATGGAGCCGGGCTCCTCCTCGTCGTCCAGGCTGGAGAGGAGGTCGCCGATCGACTCCCCGCTCCCGCCGCCGATCTCGGCCGCCCCGCCGAAGAAGAGCGTGAGCGCCTGCTCGAAATCCTTCGACGTGGTCACCTTGTAGACGATCTTGGCGCGCGGGAAGACGTTGTCGACCATGCGCGAGTTGCGCACGCGCTCCGGGTCGGTGGCCATCACCAGGATGCCCTGCTTGGTGTCCTCCAGCGGAATCCACTGGCTCGCCACGCAGTACTCGCGCTTCAGGTTCTTCAGCAGGTCTATCGGCTTGATGCGGTCGGCCTTGTGCGGCTCGTACTCGACGCCGAAGAACTTGGCGAGCGCGTCCCCGATGGCCTCCTTCTTCACCTGGAACTCGTCGATGAGGATGTCCTCGACGGTCTTGTTCTTGCGGCGCGCGGCCTTGGTGGCGAGGTCCAGCTCGCCGGCCTGGATGATGCTGTCGATGACGAGGTACTCGAACTTCGAGGCGATCTGCCCCGGCATCTGCTGGCGCACGCGGAAGGCGATCGCGAGCGTCTTCGCGAGCTCGATCACGCCCTCGTCGTGCAGCGAGCTGAAGGGCTGCCCCGACAGGTTGTTGATGAGCTGCAGCACCCCCATGAGCTCGGTTCCCGAGTCGCCGCCCAGGATCGGCGCGATGAGCATCTGCTTGGAGCGGTAGCCGGTGCGCTGGTCCACGGCCTTCAGGAAGGCGAGGTTCGGCGAGAACTGCTTGAGTTCCGCGTCGTCGTAGACGTCCCTGATGTTCATGTGCCGCTTGTGCAGCGCGCAGAAGCCGGCAAGCGACGACTCCGAGATCGGCAGCTTGATGTCCTTGAAGGAGTTGAGGCCCGTCTTCACCTTGGACACGATGGACTGCGCGTCCTCGCTCATCGTGTAGATGGTCATCCGGTCGGCCTCGAACAGCTGGCAGATGTCGCGCGAGACCTCGAGGATGATCTCGTCCACGTTGTTCGTGGAGTGGATGCGGTTGGTGACCGCCTGGATCTTCTTCGAGAAGGCGAGCTTGACGGCGACGTCGGCCGCGCCGCCCGTGCCCTGGGACGCCTTGGGTTCGAGGACTGCGCTCATGTGTGCACCTGCCGTTCCTGTGAATGCTGCCTGTTGGCATGGTTCACGCCCCGCTTTCGCTAGAGCGTGAACTCCTGGTTGTTCTCGAGCATCCGCGGCTGCCACCGCCCCGCCACCGCGGAGACCTCCTTCATGGTGAGGGCTCCTTCGCCCGGCTTGAGGTGCGTGATGAACACCTCGGGCCGGGCCCGCATCTTTTCCAGCTCCCGCGCGAGCATGTCGGGGCAGAGGTGCTTCGAGGCCACCGCGATGTCGCGCTCCTTGTTCGAGAATGCC